>NZ_QUFO01000002.1:0-428268 GCF_003478915.1 Roseburia sp. AF25-13LB | reverse complement strand
TATTGAATAGAGATGCTGTCCTGAATGATTTTGTAATCTTTTGATTACGTTTTCTCAAAATCTTTCAAGGTTATTTCACTGTTCAGTTATCAAGGTTCTTTGTGTTTCGTTGCTGACCTGCAACTTTCACAGAATATCATGTCTGTCAGCTTTTGTCAACAACTTTTTTTATTTTTTTAATTCTTATCTCCCGCCGCAACAGGCGTTTCCTGCGCGGTGGAGTTTTATAATAGCACGTCATTTTCTGGATGTCAACACGATTTTGCCATATTTATTAAAGTAGGTCATTTGTCGTTTTTTATCTAAATTATTTGAATTGTGTGTTCAATTCATTTTTCTTTGGATAAAATATAGCGGATGGCATCCTGTACGTTGCTGACACCCACTACATTTATATTTGGATTCTTCTTCAATCCTGCTTTACAAACTTCAGGTAGAATGCAGGTGGTAAAGCCAAGCTTCTGTGCTTCCTGCACGCGCTGTGCCGCCATACTGACTGCACGTACTTCGCCACTTAATCCTACCTCTCCAAAGCAGATGGTCTTCTCATCAATTGGAACATCTTTATAGCTGGATACAATCGCAAGCACAATACCTAAATCAATTGCGGGTTCATTCATACGGATACCCCCGGCAATATTTACATATGCATCGCAGGAACTTAAAGACAGTCCCAGTCTCTTTTCTAATACAGCCATCAGAAGATTGACCCTGTTATAATCCGTTCCTGCAGCTGTTCTTCTTGGCATTCCAAAATTACTGTGGCACACCAGTGCCTGTATTTCCAAAAGAATCGGACGGGTTCCCTCCATAGAGCATGCCACAACAGAACCGGATGCTCCCTCCGGCTTTCCACTGAGCATATATTCCGAAGGATTTTCCACTTCCCTTAACCCTTCGTTACACATTTCAAATACACCTATCTCATTCGTGGAACCAAACCGGTTCTTCACACCACGCAATATACGATATGCCGCATGACGGTCACCTTCAAAATACAATACCGTATCTACCATATGTTCTAACACACGGGGACCTGCCACAACACCCTCTTTGGTCACATGTCCGACAATAAAAATAGAAATACCAAGCCCCTTTGCAATCTGCATCAGAACTCCGGTTGCTTCCCGGACCTGGGAAACACTGCCCGGTGCCGATGTGACATTTTCATTATACATGGTCTGAATGGAGTCAATGACTACGATTTCCGGCTTGGTTCTGCTAATCACTTCTTTGATGGTATCCAGATTTGTCTCACAAAGCAGTGATAAAGTATCTCCAAACTCTCCGATACGCTCTGCGCGAATCTTTATCTGCTGCAAGGATTCCTCTCCGGAAATATATAATACATCTGTCTTCTGCATGGAAAGATTCCGGCACACCTGTAAAAGCAACGTGGATTTTCCAATTCCCGGATCACCGCCAACCAAAACAAGGGAACCTTTTACGATTCCACCGCCCAAAACCCGGTCTAACTCTTTTAATCCGGTAGTCAGCCGTTCTTCCTGCCCTGTTTTAATATCTGCAATTTTTACAACTTCTGCTTTCGCTGCTTCCTTCCGCACTTTTGCAGGTGCTGATTTATCTATCACTTCTTCTACAAAAGTATTCCACCCGCCGCATCCCGGGCACTGTCCCATCCATTTGGATGATTCATAGCCACAGTCCTGGCAGAAAAATACGGTTGCTTTTCCCTTTGCCATCTATTTTCCCCCTTATTCTTGCAATAACTGTCTTTCTTGCTACTCGCGTAAATTAGTAAAAAGAGAACCCAATCCGCTGGAATTGGATTCTCTTTCTTATCATCTTATTGATATATCCATTTATACTCTGGATACTTTTACTGCAACCGGAGTTTCCGGGTCTAATTCAACGCTAAGTGTTAATTTACCACCTAAATTGGTCTTCATCTGACCAATTGATTTTCCTGCTACAAATACATCATACTCTGTCTCTTCCATTAAGCCAAGTGTAATCTCTGCATCTTCCGGTCCTTCTACTTCAAATTCCACACCGTTTTCGGATGCTACCATATTTGTAACTGCAGTTCCTGGAACAGATTCATATACAAACATTCCATTTCTCTCTAATTTGGTAATCTCACGAAATGTCTTAACTTTGTACAAATCTCCCGCATGTTCAAAATTGTCCAGTTTGGATTTTGCTCCCAGTGTATAATCTCCAAAACTGATTGTTCCGTTTGCTTCTGAACGAATTAATTCTGCAACTACAGCCATTTTTTATCCTCCTATAAGCCACTATCCCACGATGGCTTTTTCGTAAATTTTATGAAAATATTATAGCTTATCTCGACACATTTTTCCAGTTATTTTGATGAATTCACAGCGGTTTTTATTTCCTTTTTTACCATGCGGATTTCCACATCATCTCCCGGCTTGATTTTACCGGATAAAATCTCTTCTGCCAGCATATCTTCTATCTGTGTCTGTATCATACGCCGCAATGGTCTTGCTCCATATTTCGGATTGTATGCCTTCTCAGCAATGTATCCTTTTACGCTGCCGGTTATGGTCAGATGGATACCCATCTGTTTTTCACACCGGTCAATTAAAGATTTGCTTAAAATGGTGACAATCTTCTTCATGTCCTCTTTATTGAGAGCCCGGAATACAATGGTCTCGTCAATTCGGTTTAAGAACTCCGGCTTAAAGATTCTCTGGACTTCTTCCATTACACCATTTTTCATGTATTCATAATTCTTCTTTTCATCTTCGCCTGCAGCAAATCCAAGCTTCTTCGGTGCAATGATAGACTGCGCCCCTGCATTGGAAGTCATAATGATAATCGTATTCTTAAAATCTACCCGTCTGCCCTGAGCATCTGTAATCTGTCCATCATCCAGTACCTGAAGCAATACATTAAATACATCCGGGTGTGCCTTTTCAATTTCATCAAAAAGAATAACAGAATATGGTTTTCTTCTGACCTTTTCGCTGAGCTGGCCGCCTTCTTCATAACCTACATAACCTGGCGGTGAACCAATCATTTTAGAAACACTGTGCTTCTCCATGTACTCTGACATATCAACACGAATCATTGCCTGCTCATCGCCAAAGACAGCCTCTGCCAGTGCCTTTGTTATCTCTGTTTTACCAACTCCGGTCGGTCCTAAGAAAAGGAAGGAACCTATCGGACGATGCGGATCTTTTAATCCTACCCGTCCTCTTCTGACTGCTCTTGCCACTGCACTGACTGCCTCTTCCTGTCCTACTACACGCTTATGCAGTGTCTTTTCCAGACGGTTGAGACGTGCAGCCTCGCCCTCTGCCAGTCTCTTCACCGGTATCTTTGTCCAGTCAGATACAATTTCTGCAATTTCATTTTCTCCGACAACCAGTTTCTTCTTGTCTGCATCCCGATGGTATTTTTCCACCTGCTTTTCGTATTTCTTCCGGGCAGCTTCCTTCTCCTTGCGGATTGCCCCGGCATCTTCAAACCGCTGTTCCATCAATGCCGTCTCCATATCGTCCTCTAACTGAGCAGCCTTACGTTCCAGTTCACTAATCTTCTCCGGCATTTTAAATCCGCCAAGGCGAACCTTCGAGGAAGCCTCATCCATCAAATCAATAGCCTTATCCGGCAGATAACGGTCTGCAATATAACGGATAGACAGCTTCACTGCCGCTTCTATTCCGGCATCTGTAATCTGTACATGATGATGCTTCTCGTAGCGTTCTCTTAATCCCTTTAATATTTCTATTGCCTGCTCTTCCGTCGGTTCTTCCACCGTTACCGGCTGGAAACGACGTTCCAGGGCTGCATCTTTTTCAATATATTTACGGTATTCTTCTAATGTGGTTGCTCCGATTAATTGTATTTCTCCACGGGCAAGGGATGGCTTTAAAATATTGGATGCATCAATAGCACCTTCCGCTCCACCTGCTCCGATAATGGTATGAAGTTCATCTATGAAAAGAAGTACATTTCCTGCTTCTGTCACTTCACGAATGACTTTCTTAATCCGCTCTTCAAATTCTCCACGGTATTTAGAGCCTGCTACCATTCCGGATAAATCCAGTGTTACCACTCGTTTTCCCCGGACTGTATCCGGAACCAGTCCGGATGCAATACGCTGGGCAAGTCCTTCTGCAATAGCTGTCTTTCCAACTCCCGGCTCTCCAATCAGGCATGGATTATTTTTCGTCCTGCGGCTTAAAATCTGAATCACGCGGGCAATCTCTGCCTCTCTGCCAATCACCGGGTCTATCTCACCATAGGCTGCCATAGCAGTCAAATCCCTGGAATACTGATCTAAGGTTGGCGTTACTTCTACTGCTTTCTTTTTTCCGGATTTGCTTGCCGCAATCTCCTCTTTATAGCGGTTTACGTCTTCTCCCATGGCTACCAGAGTCTCGATATAAATCTTCTGGATATTCACACCCAGTGTATTCAACAGACGTACACCGGCACAGTCTGCCTCTTTCAATAATGCAATTAAAAGGTGTTCTGTTCCGATATTCTCATTGTCAAAACGCTCTGCCTCCTGGTCAGCGGTCTCAATGATATGCTGAATCCTTGGAGAATAACCTTTCCGGTCTAATACTGCCACATCCGAAGATGGAGCGATTAAATCTTCTATCAGTTCTACCAGACGGGTTTCTTCTACTCCCGCATCCATCAGAACACAGGCAGCTACTCCACTGCCTTCTTTTAGCAATCCCAGTAAAAGGTGCTCTGTTCCAATATAATTATGATGCATGCTTCTGGCTGCCTTTGTCGTCAGTTCTATTACTTTTTGCGCTTGTTTTGTATATGGTTTATGCATAAAATCCTCCTGTCACTACGCGCCAATTCTCTTATAAATCATTTAAATCCATTACTTCAATATCATCATCTGATGATTCTTTTTCAATAAAGTCATCATGGCTTGCAAAGATTCCATTATCTTCATCATCGTCATCAAAAATATCTTTGCTCCGCCGTTTCTTCTCTTTTTTTTCTCTCTTTTCCTTTTCACGTTTCTTTCTGCCGGACATAAATTCCGGTTCTTCTTCAAATTCTTCCATAAAGTCAGTTTCGCCTAACCGTTCTGCCACTTCTTCCGGTAACTGAGCGGCGGAATCCGCTTCTTCTTTTTCTTCTGACTCTGCTTTCTCCGGTAAATCCTTCACTGCACTGGTCTCTTTTTCTTCGACCGGTTCTTCTTCGACTTTACCGGCATCTTCTACGAATTTCTGTTTCTTCTTTGCCTTTCTGCGTTTTTCTTCTTCAAAGATATCTACTGCTTCTTCGATTTCATCATCGTCCTCTTCTTCATAACCTCTTCTTCCACGAAGCAACAGATTAATAATGATAAAAATAAGAATTACGATTACTACAATTAATCCGGCAATAATTTTTAAATCCCGGTCTTTTCTAGCGGTATATTTGTCATTTAAGTCATTTAATGCATTCTGAAGATAGGTGGTATCGGTATCCTCCTCCGTGCTGTCACTGTACTGGTATTCGCTGAAGGTTCCATCACTGGTATTGTAATTATACCAGCCTTCCTGTCCATCATTTGTCATTCCATATACGGTATAAATATTTTCTGTATCTGTTGCGTATGCATCTTCAAATGTACTGTCCCCAACCTGAATAGGCGTGGTTGCTTCGCCCGGTACAATGGAAGTCACTGCCGAAGGTGTCATTAAAATCAGATAATTATCCCCATTATCGATACGAATATATGGGCACACACTGCCATCGGTGCCATTTACCACATAAAAGCCTGCATTTCCTGCTGCATCTGTCATATATAAAAGAGATAAATTACCATTGTTAAAAGCAGCACCACGGTATTCAGCTCCCTGATAAGGCACCTGTGCTTCTGTAAAATCTGCCGGAATCTGTTCTGCTGCGAAATCTTCTGACACGGTATAGGCAGATACAGTATCGTCCGGTGTGGCTGTATCTGTGCCATTATCTGCTCCGGTATTATTGTCCGCCGGAGTATTGCCTGTGTCTGTGCTTGTTGTAGTATCTGTATTTGTTGTAGCACCTGTTGCAGACTTGGTTATGGTCAGATGATAAGTTGCAAGATTTCCATTCTCTGCCTGCACTACTACGTCAATCTTTGTATCTCCATCTGTTTTTAAGGTAGTGGTTCCCACCCCGGACTGAATCGTTGCTGCCGGATTTACCGTTTTTGCACTTACCGTCACGCTGCTTACATCCTGTCCTACCTGTACCGTATAGTACATACGGCTTCCTTCAAATGCAGGTGATAATGAACCCTCGGCTACTGTCAGTGTCTCCAGCGAATTATCCGCAGGACCTGCATATACCTGCATCGGCATTCCTGACATGGCAAAAATGCAAATCAATGTCATGAAAAGTATCTCTATCTTACGAATTGTTTTCTTCATTTTCCGTCTCCTTCAATTCCCTTTTTCTCCAAAACAACAGAAAATCTTCTTTTGATTTTCCTGTACAATATAATCAGTTTCATTATAGAAAACTATCGGGAATGCGTCAACCTCAATTCGAAAAACCATGTCGTACTTATCCCACGGATATGTCTAACGGTTTGCCCTGATTAACCATCCCCACACAACTCCGGCAAGAGAAAGACCTGCTGTAATTGCTGCTCTGTGGTTCCAGTCTGTAATATCCTGTCCCAGCAAAGCTGCCAGCAGTAATAATGTTCCGCCGCTTACCATAAGGGCTGCAAGAGCTGCAAGCACTATCATTTCCATTCTTGACGGATGTTTCTTTCCTCTTCTTACATGTACTGTATTATCACGCATAATTGTGACCTCCCTGTGTCTTTTTTCTTATCTTTTCCTTCGCTTTTCTGCCACTTTTCTGGTATTTTTCAGTGGCTTTGCTCTCTGATAAGATCATGTTACAACAGGATGTGTCCCATATTTCGTACCTATATTATGTAAACTTATTTCCCAATTTTTTCTAAATACTTTGTTCCGAATCCAACCTTTTACAATAAATATAACGCTTGATAAACACCATAACCTGTCCGTCAGCTTCTTTGGATGCATAACAATGCAAAAGAGTTCTGCCGGCACAACACCCACAAAACTCTTTTCTCATATCCGTTATATTACTTTATTATTCGCTCTTTGTCTAATTTGCCGTACTGCCTCATAGAGCAATACGCTTACAGCTACCAGCAGACATCCCCACTGGTTCGCACTGAAAATCTTTCTGTCTTCATAATACCTCAGATAATCCAGTACGAATTTTAATATCGCATACAGCAACAGACTCTTTGGAATTATACCATTCCTTCTTCGTTCTGCCATCCTGTGAAGCAACAAAAACGCCAGCAGAAATAAGATCGTCTCTGCCAGCTGGACCGGAAAGAGATATCCTCCTGTCACTCCATTTTCAAGATAGCGGACACTGACCGGTCCCCGATATGGTATTCCTCCACAACAGCCCGCAAAAAAGCAGCCGAGCTTTGAAACTGCATACATCAGTCCCAATGCCAGCACATATGCAGTCCATAATTCCTTCTTATTCTCCTTACTGATTTTTGTAAAAATCCACACACCGAGCAGGATGCCCGCCATACCGCCAAGACTGGAAAAACCAAATGTTTCTACTTTACCCTGTTCTGCCAGCTGCACAATAAAGGTATAAAATGCTCCAAAATATAATGCCAGAACTGTATTCAAAAGCTCTGAATAAAAGATATGACTGCCCCTTACTCCTGCTTTTTTCAAATACCATGTGGCATAAAGATATGCCAGTACAAAGCTTAAGAGAAAACAGATAAAATACGGCGAAATTCTCCAGTGCAAAATCGTAATATCTATCATTTATTTTCCTGCCTCATCAGCCCGGACAGTTTCGGACACAGCTTATGAATGCCAGCCCACAGGCAATAATTGTTACTGCTATAAATACTACTACAAGAATGGCAAGTGCAATATAAAGCCACATCAGCACTTTACCAAATACACTCTGCGGATATTTTACACGGACCAAAATCATAAGTACCAGTGCTGCAATTCCACAGCCAGCCATAAGAAAAGTCAGAATTGAACCTAATACATAGCTGCTTGCGATATTATAATAAATTTCTTCTTTTCCTGCATCAAACAACAGTCCCAGAATAATATTCTTAATAAAAATTACTGCCATCGGTGCAAACATCAAAATCATGGAAATAATACATAATTTGTCTGCCTGCTTCTTATCTTCCGGAGAGAGCTCCGGTCGTGGCATTTTTCCCTGTCGTGGCGGCATATTCGTTGGCATCGGCGGTCTCTGCTGCATCTGCATGTTTGGTGGCATCGGTCTGCCCTGTTGCATCTGCATATTCGGCGGCATTGGTCCACCTTGCTGCGGCGGCATATTCGGTGGCATCGGCGGTCTCTGCTGTGACGGCATGTTTGGTGGCATCTGGTTCCACTGATTATTCATAATTTATCCCTTTACCCTTTCTCAATACATATTACATTTCCTGCAACTTTTATTAGAGTGCTTTCTTCTCTTTAATCGGCTGTTTTTCATCACAACTATAGGTCAGTTTCTCTCCATAGGTCTGCTCGTAAACAGCTTTCCACGCTTCATAATTCTTATCCCGCATCCCACAGGAATTCTGTGCACGCTTTTTATTCGGATCCGGATAAATCGGTTCGCAGAAATGCACCGTATATTCCTGCACATAGAATCCGTCATCATCTAAAACATCACTGTCTTCCATGGTAATAAATACGGGAAGTACCGGCTTATTATTTCTGGCAGCGAAGGTAAATGCGCCCTTCTGCAGCGGTCTTGGTTTCCGGTAATTCCACCACATTCCCTGCTCCGGATAGACAAGTACAAATTGATTTTTCTCTAATACCCTGTCTACGGCAGCAATGAATTTCTCCATGGTCTTAAAATTAGAGCTTAACGGCAGTGTGTTGCAATGGCGCATTAACACTCCGTAAAATCCCGGAAATCCGGTATAATTGCCTTCCCGGATTACACGGTACATTTTTTTCTTTTTCAATTTACCCTGCTCGAAGGCAAGCTGGATGGCAAAGCTGTCAAATGCATTGAAATGGTTACAGGTAATGACTGCTCCGTCTGCTACTTTTTCAAGATTTTCAATGCCTTTGTATTCTTTGATTATCAACTGCTTTTTCTTTATCAGCATATTGACAAACCATCTTGCTACTTTAAATGCATATTTGGTCTGTGTCTTGCTCTTTAAACTTCTTGGAAGATAATTAATATCTTCCGGCATCAGAACCGGTGCCGGTGGATTTTCTTCTGCATCTTCTGAAAATCTTCCTTCCCGCTCCAGTTCCTCTATGTGAGCAAGCAGCGCAAGCTTACTTTCTGATTTTCCGGCTTTTTCCATCTTGCGAAGATAATTATCTTCTCTGTTAATCTCAGATACCGCAAGCTGGATTAATTTCTCACCAGACACACTGTCATTGCGGCGCTGCTCATCGGTATAATTAGCAAGTCCTTCTTTTATGGCATCATAATCCGCTGTCATCTTCGCATATTTCCAGAAATACTCTGCCAGACGGCAGTCTTCATAATGCCATGGTTTGGCTGCCATATTAAAATGGAATAATCCCACCTCTTCTTCCGGGCAGGCAAGTTCTCCAAATACCTGTGCATTCCACTTCGGTTCCATATAAAGCACCTGATTCTTGCAAATCAGATTCAGGTAATCCTGATCCTGCGCTACCACAAAAAGATAGATGTGAAGCATCTCTAAGAATTCATCTAAAAGATGATTTTCACGGAACTGACTGCAGTTCATCAGCATTACTCCGGCGTTGAAATATCTAGCACGCTTTACGCCTAATACCTTTTCTACATAATCACCTAAGATATCTGTCTGTGCTACCACACGGTCCGGACAGACTCCGGCATATAATTTACCAAGCTTATGGTCATATAATTCTGCAATATTTCCCACTACGATGGTATCGCTGTCAATATAAAGTGCCTTGCGGTACTGTGGAAACATATCCGGAATAAAAAGCCGGAAATATGTTGTGTTGGAATAATAGTCACGAATCGGAAGCTTATCTGCAATGCTCCTCATCTTGTCTGTAACATCCACAAAATCAATTGCAAATTCTTCATCTGCCATGGCAAGCACTTTTGCCTGGATTGCTTTCGTAATTCCCATATGTAAAATGTAAATATGATATTTCCGGCTGCGGTCTGCATTTTCCATGATGGACTTCATGGAAACCATCGTATATTTTACAAATCCTTCATCGCAGGCAAAGAAAATCGGTATCTCCGCTTTCTTCCCATACTGTGATAAACTCTTCATTTCCATAAATTAACTCCTTACCTCTTAGTGTCCTGTTCAAATTTCTTTTTCAGATAAATATATTCGAACAGAATATCATCAAACGCTTCATACTTAAAAATTCTGTGAATTGCACTGACATTCCACTGCTTAATATTTGCCGTATGCGGATATGGCAGGTAAAAAAGCCGTTTGGAAAAATGTCTGATTATTGTATTCTTATGTAAGAACTTCTGGTCATTATATTTCTGCGGCAGCATTTTCTTTGCCGTGGTACTTCTGTATACTGCATCCTGATCCGCAAACAGTAATTTTTTTGTCTTAATGAGATGTCTTGCTTTTTCAAAAAGGCCTGTTTTCTTAATCTCTGCCATATTAAAAAGCAATACTCCCGCATTGATATAGTTTGGATTGATTAAATATTTTCCATAGTGGTCTCTTGCTGCAGCATACTCATACCCTTTTACATCAATGTCATATAAAAGCTCCGGCTCCCGGTTAAATAAAATATCTGCATCCAGATAAAGAAGCTTATCCGGGATTTCCGGAATCTTATCTGCAAACAGACGAAGCAGGGTATATGGTGAACAATACGCACCTTCGTTCGGACAGCCTGCAAATTCTTCTTTATAAATATCTGTCACATCAATCTTGATTACAATATTTTCTTTGTTATAGGACTTTGCTACCTCATTTAAAAATGCAATCTGCTCATCACTCACCGGCAGAAAATCCTCTCTTAAATGTGATACATCCATTGTAAAAATGTAGATGCGGTATGGCTCTGTCGATTTCGTCCGCATAAAAATGGACAGCATCCCGGTCAGTATTCCATCAAATACTTTGACATTCCCCGAAAATAGAATATTTCTCATACATCACCTTTTTTGATATAAGTAGCAAGTACAAGGGTGTTCCTGCTGCTTCTTTCTTTCATCTGTTCATAAATCCTGTTTCTAAGGTCTGCTTTCTGCTCTTTTCCACGCAATTTCGCATCCGGATAAAACGGACCATCCACATAGGTTACTATCTGCGGCTTTTTACTATGCTTCCGTTTCTGATATGTATTGGTAAAACAGATTACCGGGCATTGATACTGCACCGGATAACGGAAGGAAGAATCCTTAAAAGGACGTATCTTCGTATAATAAGGCCAGATATGTGCCTCCGGATATATCATCACGCATTTTTTCGCAGTGATTTTCTTTCCGATTTCTTCTAAGAAATGTTTCATGGCATCCTTATCATCCGGCAGCGGCAACGCCCCAAGATATGGCGTTACTTTTCCGAAAAAGGGCATAGAAACATTATTCGGATGCACAATCACATATACGTCCGTCGGATGTGCCAGCATTGTGGGAATCAGTGCATCTGCTCCTGCATTGGTATGATTTCCGTAGAGGAAAAATCCCTGTCCCTTTAACGCTTTTATTTTTTCCCGTCCCACTATCTTATGACGGTATTTTATCTTTAAAAAGCACCATGCCACCGGTTTTGCAATGAGATTATAACAGATAAAATGTAATAATTTCCTTCCCAAGCTGTCCTGGCTGTACTGATATGTTCCATCAATTTTCTTCGCAGTTATCTTTGCTTCCGAAAATTCATCCTCTAATTCATTTTCATAGTAGTATACTCGCATATCCCACAGTTTACTATTTCTTGCTATTTTTTGCAACTTTTCTGAACAGAGAATGTGCCTTGGCACATTCTCGCGCCTGCGGCGGTCGCTTACGACATCTACCTTATACGCCGCAGTGCGCATCCTCGCAGAGCGTTTTTACTTTACAGGAAAGCAATTTCCTGTAAAGTAAAAAGGCTCCTGACAAAGTATGCCAGAAGCTGCTTTTTACATTTTAATATTTTACATGGAAGCCCCGTTCCGTCTCATCCAGTGGAAGTTCTTTTCTGTCCATGCTGCGGATTTCGATGTAACGGTCCTGGCAGAGTCTTTGAATTATCATATCAATTTCTTCCGGCAGTCCCTGCAATTCTGCCTGTACCGAGCCGTCATATTCATTGCGCACCCAGCCAGTCACACCAAAATGCCCCGCCAGATGCGACATGCGATAGCGGAATCCCACACCCTGGACATATCCGTTAAACTGATAAAAAACACGAATTTTTCTATTTTCTGACATACGACCACCTCTCTTTATCATTCCAATGGTATCAATCTCTTCCATCCAGACTAACGTGCCCGTTGCCTTTTTAAGTTTCTGATCAACTGCGGCGTATGTAATGCCAGTATCCGGTTGACCTGATTGACAACATGTGAATTATTTAACACATATACGATTCCAGCACTTAATCCTAACAGGATAAAAAATGCTATCCAGCCCCAGTCACCCAGATAATCATAGATTCCGGCAAACATCAGAATATCCCGTAAAATCCGGTGCAGCATATATACCGGCATGGTATTCTGTCCGATTACTGACAACCTTGTCTTTCCTCTCGGAATGCAAAACATAATTGCCCAGGAAATAAGAAATGCTGCAATCATCAGGGAAAGGCGGACCATCGGTCCTTTCCACACTTCTTCCAGTTCATAATAGGATATATTTTCATATACCATTCCCAGGGAATCTTTCAACCTTGCTCCATATGCCAGAATAAAGATACAGATTGCCTCCGCGCATGGAACCACCAGTCTCTGAAACTTTGGCTGCAATGCTTTTTCCAGTGTCTTCTGCTCCAGAAAATAGCCCAGATAAAAAAACGGTCCAAATACCAGAATTCGTGACAGACATAAAAAGTCTCCCACATTTTTAAAATAGCCAGCTGTTAATGCCAGCACTACCGTAAGCAAAAGAACCGGCACCGCTTTACATTTACGGACAAGTGGTATCGTCAGATACCATACAATCATTGCAAATAAATACCACGGTGCACCACTTTGGGAAAAGAAATCTATCTCCGTAAATTTTTCAAATCCCGCAATGGCATATACTATCTGAATTGCCACAACGAACACAACATATGCTTTCAGTAGATACAATATTTTCTTAAAATTATATTGTCCATTTTTATAAATTTTCTTGGCAAAATAGCCGGAGATAAATACAAAAAGCGGCATATGAAATACATAGATGAGCCGTTTCACTACCACCAGTGGATTATCTCCATGGATTGGAAGCAGGAAATGTCCCAGCACAACTAAGAATATCAATACCGCTTTTAAATTATCAAAAAAATAGTCTCTTTCTTTATTCATCCTTTTACATCCTCGCATTACCGAAAATGTATTATAGAACTTTTGCGGGAGATGTCAAGATTTTTTATCATTTAGATTACTTTTATCTTGAAACATTTAATTTTAACATAAGTGCTTCCTGTAACACTCTGGAAACATTTATATGTGCTTTTTCTGCTTCCTGATTTAACCAATTTGGCAATGTTACATTTCTTCTTACTGTTTTATTATCTACTCTCCTTCGATACTCTGTAAAATCAATATCAACAAATGATACATAGCCCTCTCCATCTTCTGCAAAAGTACCCTTAGAAGTATCAATTTCATTTATAGAACTTGCCTCTGGAAACTTTTTTTCTTTATCTTCATAGGTTATTCCTTTTAGACCGATTGCATCCCTTGCCATTTTCACTGCATCAGCCATTCCATACCCCTCAGTTAATATTTCCCAATCCGGCACCTCTATTAATACAGTATCTTTTTTATCATTCAGTGGTGTAAAAATTACTGGATATACCTGTCTCATACAAAACAACCTCCATTCTTAATCTCATCATATCATTTATAATTATCATATAAGAAATGGGAATTCTTATAATCCCCATTTCCTTATAATTGCCTTTGCTAATCTTTCATTAATTTCTTTGTGTCTTGGAATCTGTTCTTCGTCTGAACCTCTTGTATATATATCATGATTACTACCATGTCTTTCCAACGAAAAGCCTGCTGCTTCCAGTTTCTTTACTAATTCCCTATTCTTCAAATAGTATCCCCCTTTCAATTATATTATACACATTTTTTGTGTATTTGCAAATATTTTTATGTGTGTTTAATACGCATTTTCATCAATTGAACTTGAATTAATTCTTTTTATTCCATTTTTTACTATAAAGCAGTAAAAAAGGAAGGACAAACGTCCCTCCCTTTAATTTATAACTTTTTAATTCCTTCCATTAATTAAGATGCTCATTAAGTTCATCATCACTTATATGGTCATATACGTTTGCAGTTCCACCACCCGGAATATCATAAGAACGAGTTGGTTCTCCAATATCAATTGTTGTACCAGGTGCTAGATCCGGAAGGTCATCCTCTGTAAATCCATAAGGATTCTCTTCGTTGCTGGATGTAGATGCGCTGCTATTTCCTTTTCCGGAAGAAGAACCATTCCCCTTAGCTCCGGTATCGCTGGATTTATTGGATTTTGCAGTTGCATTTTCTTTGGTGCTTGTATTGCTATCTGCAACCTGCTCTTTCTCCTGAGCCGCCTGTTCCGCTGCCACTCTTGCAGCTTCCTCCTCTGCTACTTTCTGTGTTTCCAGCTCCGCTTCCTTTGCAGCTACAACTTCTTTCACCTGTGCTTCCATATCATCTGCGGATGGAATTGCCAGATTCTGCTCTGCAGACGCAACTGTATTTCCTACCTTTGGATCCTTTATTGTCTGGAAGTAAACTGCACTTCCAACACCAGCTACTGCTAATACTCCGACGATTGCAATTACAATGCTCTTTTTCATTTCAGGTACCCCTTCTCTTTGTTTCTATTATAAAATACTTCATATCAACTTTTTATTTGATCCAATTAACATATATTTATTTTTATTATATCACACATTTTTCCTTTTACTACTATCAATTCATATATCAATAGTAAATTCCAAGTTGCTACGCTCTATTTAACTATGATATAATATTTTTATGGAAGAAGGTGTTAAAATGAATGAAGAATCTATGTTAACAGATAAACAATATACTGGAATGTTAATAGATGAATTTCAAAGACTTGAGCGTATCCTGAAAGCTGCAAAAAATGAAAATGCAGTAGAAACAGTCAAATTAATTAATGACGAAATGAAATATCTCAGATTAAAATTAGAACCTATCAAATTACCATAGAGCAAGTCAAAAAGTTTGCTTGAAATTGCAAATATTTTCATATATACTCCACTTAGAAAGGTAATCGGATATGCTCCGATTTGCCCTCAGTGAAAACTATTTTTGAAATAGCATCTACTTTGGACGAGTGGGATGCTATTTCTTTTTATTATTGCAATTATCTATCTACATCTTTCCGCACAATCCCTTCTCCATCAAACTCCGGGATAAAGCTCTCCTCTGCCACATCCCCTTCCTGGATAAAACCATTCTCAATGCCAAGTTCAATCGCATAATCCACCACCGCATCATATTCCGCTTCCGTTACCCGGCGGCTTAATTCCGGATACTCCCTGCACTGTGGCAGCGGCGTATACTGATTCATAATGCTGATAAAAATCCGACCTCCATAGGTCTTAAGAAGATAAGATATCACACGCTTGGAATCTTCCACACAGTCCGGCATAACAAGATGGCGCACAATGACGCCTTTTCTCATCAGAAGAGACTCCCCGGCTTCGCTGCGCTCCTGATATTCTGCTGCGTCAAATATCATATTATTCTGCTGTTCCGAAATTTTCTTTTTCTCATCTGCCAGAAATTCTACACTGCTGCCTTCTTTGCCTGCTGCCCGTTCGAAAACAAATTCCGGTTTGCCTACCTGCCGCACCATTTCTGCAATCGCTGCACTGGCACAAGTAAAATAGTCCGCTGCATGGGAATACCTGCTGCTGATTGCGCTGTCAACATATTTTAAATCAGGAAGATAAATATCCACATAACCCTCTAACAGGCGAAGTGTTTCCACCTTTTCATAGGAGCTGGTATTATAAACAATCGGAAGATAAAGTCCCTGCTGCTTTGCCAGCTTCAGTGCTTCAACCACCTGTGGTACAAAATGTCCTGCCGTTACCAGATTGATATTATTTGCACCCTTTTCCTGCAATTCCAGGAAAATTTCTGCCAGCCGCTCTATACTTATTTCAATTCCAGCTTTTCCTGTGGCAATATTGTGATTCTGGCAGAAGATACAGCCTAAATTACAGCCGCTGAAAAAGACCGTTCCGGAGCCATTCTGCCCGGAAATACACGGTTCTTCCCACATATGAAGTGCCGCTCTTGCAGCCTTTATAGCTGCTGTCTGACCGCAGACTCCCATTTCACCTTTTTTACGATTTACGCCACATTCTCTTGGGCAGAGCATACAATTTTCCATCTCTTTTACCTTTCCTTTATTTTTTCTTGCGGTTCTTCCCACTCCCCCCGGATTAGTCTTGCCTTTTCCGATTCTATCATATATAGTTATTCTTGTAGGATATTTTCTTATCGTAACTATAACTTTCTTATATATCC
Organism: Roseburia sp. AF25-13LB; assembly: GCF_003478915.1. Classification (NCBI taxonomy): domain Bacteria; kingdom Bacillati; phylum Bacillota; class Clostridia; order Lachnospirales; family Lachnospiraceae; genus Roseburia; species Roseburia sp. AF25-13LB. Next base: position 411,610 of record NZ_QUFO01000002.1, on the reverse strand, counting down.
TAACACAAATCTTTGAAATCACAAAGGAGTCTGACTATGAATACATCGATTCAAAACTGCATGGTTGCCCAGTCCGGTGGACCAACCGTTGCAATAAATGCAAGCCTTGCCGGTGTCATTAAAGGTGCTGCCGGCTGCTATGGCACTGTTTACGGTTCCGTAAATGGAATCTTAGGTATTTTAAATGAACATTATCTTAACCTTTCCGAAATTATGGAAGCAGACGAAAATGCATTAGAGCGTCTGATTCACACACCGGCAATGTACCTTGGTTCCTGCCGTTTTAAGCTGCCGGATTTTATGGATGATGATTCTTCTTATAACTATATTTTCAAGCAGTTTGAAAAGCTGAATATCGGTGCATTCTTCTATATCGGCGGAAATGATTCCATGGATACTGTATTAAAGCTTTCCGAATATGCCGAGCGAATCGGAAGCAATGTCCGCATTATTGGTATTCCAAAAACCATCGATAATGACCTGATGGTAACAGACCACACTCCGGGATTTGGCTCCGCCGCCAAATATATTGCATCTTCTTTACTTGAAATTGCACATGATACATTTATCTATGCCGTAAAGAGTGTAACAATCGTAGAAATTATGGGACGCGATGCCGGCTGGCTGACCGCCGCTTCCGCCCTTGCCAGAAACGAATACAGCGATGCGCCGCATCTTATTTATCTTCCGGAATGCAATTTTGACAAGGAGGAGTTCTTAACAGATGTGCGTATGCTCTTAGAGGAACACAACAATATTATCATTGCGGTATCTGAAGGAATTCATGATGCAGAAGGCAATTATATCTGTGCCGGAGAAAGCATGGAAGATACCTTCGGTCACAGCCAGTTAAGCGGTGCCGGTAAAGCGTTGGAATATCTGATTAAAGACAATATCAACGTAAAAGTCCGTTCTGTAGAAGTAAATGTATTACAACGTTGCGCTGCCCACCTTTCTTCTGCCACCGATTTAAATGAAGCAGTTGCTTCCGGTGAACATGCTGTTGCGTTTGCAAAACAGGGCATTACCGCTTCCATGGTAACCATGAACCGTACTTCCAATGCACCATATACCATCGAATATGGTTATGCAGAAATCAAGAACATTGCGAATGAAGCAAAATCCGTTCCGAGAGCATGGATTAACGAGCGTGGAAATGACGTTACCGAAGAAATGGTAGCATATCTTCTCCCACTGATTCAGGGCGAGACTTCCATTTCCTACGAAAATGGACTGCCAAATTATATGAACGTGTCACACCTGACTAACAAACGTTAGTTACCTGCATATACAAAATCCGCTGTGCCGGTTGAGACATTTTAATCAGTCTTTTCCGATACAGCGGATTTTTATTCCGAAATCATCTCAATGAATTTGCCGACTTCAGCCCATGCCCGCTTGGATTCCGGCATCATAAGCATTGCCATCTGGAACACATGAAACATTCCTTCGTAAATGCTTAAGCGGACTTTTACGCCCTGCTTCTTTGCCTTCTCTGCTACGGATGTGGAATCACTTAAAAGCATCTCATAAGAACCAACCTGAATCAGCATTGGTGGAAATCCTATGAAGTCACCAAACAACGGTGAAATATAAGGATTCGTTTCGTCTGCGTCTCCCACATAATCCTTATTATAAATGAGACTGTCCCTTGTATTTCCAAATAACGGGTCACGCTCATAATTCGTATCATAGGATTCACCACTGGCAGTCAGATCTGTCCAGGGAGACATAGCAATCAGTCCGCAGGGAAGTGCTTTCCCATGATCCTTTAAGTACATGCAAAGTGCCAATGCCAGTCCACCTCCGGCAGAATCACCTGCCACAATAATCTGTTCCGGCTTAAATCCACAGCTTAGCAGCCATTCATAGGCTTCCACCGTATCTTCCAATGCTGCCGGGAAAGGATGCTCTGGTGCCACGCGGTAATCGATGGTCAGCACACTGATTCCTTTTCCCACCTCACTGTAAAGTCCGGCAAAGGTACGGTAGGCATTTCGCATTTTTCCAATATACCCGCCACCATGCAGCTGCAGAACTACTTTATCTTCCCTTGGATTCTGCATGGAGGTTAAAAGCTCCATTTCAAACTGTGGCATCTTAATTTTCTGCATCAGAAAACAGTCCGGGCATTTCCACGCCGGTTCCACCATTTTCTTACGAAGCTCTCCGGTCTTTAATTTTCTTCCTATCAAGTTATCACTTGCAAAACGGGCAATTAGGTCACGGATGACTCTGCCCTGTACACTCGTCTTACTTTCTTCCATAATCACCTTACATGAAATCTTCTCTTTAACTCTAGTCTGGCTCTGCGGTCACCGATAATCAGCGTTCCGAGGAATAAAAATACCGATATTCCAAATGCCAGTTCACTTAAGCCCGGATGGGTCACGATGTGAAGTGCTATCAAAAGCAGCGGTATCAGGCTGCATACAATTCCAAACAACTGGAACATCAGATAACTCTGCCAGTTTCTGGAATTGATAATCATGAGCAGAACAATACCTGCATCTAACAGCATAATGCCTGCTGGAAGCACATAATTAACCGACCAGCCATGGAATCCCACTATCCAGTCAATCAGAATCACATATAAAATTCCGGATAATGTGGTTGCTATGATTTTCGTCCGATATCCATTATTGCTTAAAATATCCAACCGGAAAATCAGGAACAGATACCAAAGTCCTGCAATTGCAATCAGGCTCCAGAGTTTTCCCTGATACCAGATATAATTGAGATAGCCTGCTGCCACACTGCCTAATAACACCAGAAAGAATATAATATTTGTCACAAATTTTAATCTTCTGGTTGGAATCCATGCATCCGGATAGGTATTGTGTCCTTCTTCTCCCTCTTCTAATACACTGTGGCACAGCGGACAGATCTGGCTGTCATCTAAGATTTCCACATTACAGTTCTTACATTTACTCATAATACACACCATTACTTTCTATTTCCACATTCAGACCATCCTCTGACAGTTTCCGGAAAAATCCACGCTGCAGGGATGTATCTTTTAAAACAGAACTAAAGGTAAATGCCAGCGTATCCTGATAGGAACAAATCGTTCCCTTGATATTCTGTCCCTTTGACATGGCAAGGAATGCATAAAACATCTTGATATATGGCTGGTAATCCTCTTCCACTTTCACATTTCCAATGTTGGTTACAGTGGATGTATTTGCCAGTGCTGCCGATGTATACACATAACGCATGGCAATATTTTTCAAAAACAGCGGTACTGCTCTTGCAATCAATAATTTCTCATTGGACACATTGTAAGAAAACAGTTCCTCTAAATGCTCTTTATTAATCTGTTGATGAAGACTCTCTGTAGTAATCTTCAATACTTCTTCAAACGTATAGGAATCCTCCACCGGTTCAAACTCTGCAGATACTACCGTAAAAAAGTTCTTGGTGGTAATGGAATTAAAATATGGTCTTAAATTCACCGGAACCGCCACACGAATCGGACGTTTGTCCGGCATGCCATGCAGATATTCCCGATATACGCTGTAAGCAAATGCCGCAACCAGATACTCATTGATGCTGACACCATATTTATGACATACCTCTTTCAATGCCGGAATCTTTACAAATCCATGAATCACTCCAAATTCATCGGTTCGTAATTTTTCCCCTTTGATAAGATATGCTTTCTTTGTCTTATATCCCTTGGCATAGCTGTGCTTGTAATTTTTAAGGAAGCTGTCCTCACGGTTCATGGATGTGTCGCTGCTTAACTTATCTCCCAGCTTCTCCTTCAGTTCCGGATGCACCAGTCTTAAATACTGATAGGTCAGCTCCTTTAAGAAATTGATTCCGCCCATGCCATCTGTCAGTACATGAAAAACCTCAAGGTTAATCCGGCATTTATAATAAGTTACCCGAAAAAGATAGCTGTGGTTCTTATTCTGTCTGATAAAACGGCATGGAAAATGTCTTTCTTCCTGTACTCTTGGAGCACTTTTGCCATTCTCTTCAAAATAATACCAGAAAATTCCCTGACGCAGTCTCAAGTTAAAGCCCGGAAATTTCGGAAGTACGATATCCAGTGCCTGCTGCAGATACTCCGGCTGTACCTCTTCATTTAAAGTAACTGCAATCCGGTACACATTGCTCATTGCTTCTCCTGCAATTACCGGAAAAAGATGTGCCGTATTATCCAGCCGGTCCCATTTGATATCGGTATGACGGCGCTTATTATCTTCTGCTTTCCGCTGCTGCCTCTCCTGCTTTTCCAATTCCTTTGAAGCGGCTTTCTGCTGCCGGCTCTGCTCTTTGACAGCCTGCTTTTCCTGTTTGCTTTCTGCTTTGGCAGCGGCTTTCTCCTGTTTGCTTTCTGCTTTAGCGAAAGCTTTCTCCTGCTTTATCTTCTCTTTATGTTGTTGTCTCTGCTTTTTTTCTTCTTTACTCATAACGAATATTATAAAATAATACGCATAAAAATACAACCGGCGTTTCTAAGCTGTCGGCATTTTTCGTCTCGGCAGGCAGACCTTAAATGTTGTCCGGTCATTTTCACTCATTACACGGATAGTTCCTCCATGCAGATCCACCAGTTCCTTTGCGATGGCAAGTCCCAGACCCGCTCCTCCGCTGTTGGTCTGTCTCGCTTCATCCCGCCGATAGAATTTATCAAAAATACGCTGCTGTTCTTCCGGTGATATTGTCTGCCCCTGATTACTGAACAGGATAACGGTTCCCGGTGGCTCCTCCCATGCGGAAATGACAATGGTACTGTCCGGGTTGCTGTAGGCAATGGCATTTTTTAATATGTTATTAAAAATACGCGCCAGCTTATCTGCATCCCCATATACTTTGCAGTTTTCATCAGCCTGTATTTCCACTTTCTTATGTTCCGGTGCAAGAAGCGGGTACACTTCATCCGACAGCTGCATCAGCATATAATAAAGATCTATCTCTGTCGTTGCCAGTTCAATATCCTGCCGGTTAAAACGGGTGATGTCAAAAAATTCATTCACCAGAACTTCCAGTCTCAGTGCTTTGTCCAGGGTGACATGGATAAATTTATCCTGCTGCTCTTTTGAAATATCCGGCATCTCCTCTAATAATTTCAGATACCCAATCACAGAGGTAAGCGGCGTCCGGATATCGTGGGCAAGATACAATACCAACTCATCCTTCTTCTTCTCTGCCATCTGAATATCATAAAGCTGCCGGTTTAAAGTTGCATTCACGCTGTTTAACTTTTCTTCCATGGCAGCCATTTCCTTCGACATGCGGATCTGTCTGCCATCATGATGCACCAATGCATTGATTCCATTATCAATTTCCTGAAAATATTTTGTAAATGAATTTAAAAAGAAATAAAACATCAGACAGAATACCAGTGCAATTGCCCCAAAGAAAATCAGTTCGAAGTGATTTCCGATATTATGCCAATAGAAATCTCTCGCATCTTCATAAGTCATGCTGGTAAAATCATAAAGAAACCTTACAATTCCATCCGCAAATCTGCCCTGCAGCACATACTGGTAGAGAAACCAGATGCCAAAGAAAGCTCCTGCCATCAGTAATACAATCCGGGAAAATATTTTTCGTCTTACCGGTGCAAAATCCAGTTTTTTCTTATTATTGTCATCTTTCAATCTTATATCCCACTCCCCATATTGTCTTAATGTATTTTGGACGTTCACCGGTATCCTTAAGTTTCTCCCGCAGATGCCGGATGTGAACGGTTATGGTATTGTTGCTTTTGCTATAATATTCGTCTTTCCAGATAATATGAAACAGCTCTTCCGCACTGAGTACCCTGCCTTTTGCTTCACACAACGCCTGCAAAATCGTAAATTCTGTCGGTGTAAGTGAAATCTCATCTCCATCCAGATAGCATTCATGTGCACATTTCTTTAACAAAATTCCACGGCATATAATAGTATCATCCGATTCCGTTCCTGCATGATTTGATGCATACGTTCCATCTGCCGCATCATATGAACCATTTGCAGATGTATTTTCTATTATATTACCGTCAAAAGACATATTCTCTGCCGGCTGGTCCGTCCTTGCTCCATAGCGCTCATAACGGCGTAACTGTGCCTTCACTCTTGCAACCAGTTCCAGCGGAAGAAACGGTTTTGTCACATAATCATCTGCTCCTATGGTAAGTCCGGTTACTTTATCCACTTCGGAATCTTTTGCAGTTAACATAATAACCGGATAATTCTCTTTTTTTCGAATCCGGCGGCACAGCTCCAGTCCACTAATCCCCGGCAGCATAATATCCAAAATTGCAAGGTCAATTTTCTCATGCTCTATTGCATCTATTGCTGTATCTCCATCGTAACACTTGATTACGTCAAACTTCTCACTTACCAGATATATCTCTACTAAGTCTGCAATCTCCTTCTCATCATCCACCACAAGAATACGGTTTTTCATAAAAATCCCTCCTGCCTGTCTGCTATTCCAAACACATTATAGCATACAGGCAAAGGAGGGATTCCTTATTATTTATTAAGATTTACTGAACTTTGCCAACATGGCGGTGAGGATGAATCCGCCATAAACCCGGTGCAAAAATCACTAACATCGGGAATAATTCCAATCGTCCAACCAGCATGTCAAACATCAATACCAGCTTGGATAAAACACTGAACCCACCAAAGTTACCGGTCGGTCCTACCCTGTTAAGTCCCGGTCCGACATTATTAAAGGTTGCCATAACTGCTGTAAAGTTCGTTGTCATATCAAAATTATCAAGACTGATTAACAACACTGATACGATAAGAATAACAACATAGCCTGCCAGATAGCATAACACAGTCTTTACCACATTATCCGGTATTCGTCTTCCGTCCATATGTACCTTCTGCACACTTCTTGGATGGGTCACAGACATAATTTCATTGCGGACAGATTTTACCATAATAATGAGACGGGAAACCTTAATTCCACCGCCGGTACTTCCGGCACAGGCTCCGACAAACATTAAAAGCACCAGAATCGTTCTTGAAAATTCCGGCCAGAGATTAAAATCTGCCGTGGCAAATCCTGTAGTACTGATAACAGATGCCACCTGAAAGATTGCCTGCTGGAATGCTTTTCCAAAAGAAGCAAAGCTGGCTCTGATATTAAATGCAATAAGCAGTGCCGAACCGAATACGATCAAAAGATAGTAACGCATTTCCTCACACATCAGTGCTTCCTTCGGCCGCTTAATCAAAAACATATAATATACAGTAAAATTGATGGAACAGATAATCATAAATACCGTAATGATAATCTGCACCGCTGTACTGTATGATGCAATACTGCTGTTTAATAGTCCAAATCCACCGGTTCCCACGGTACCAAAGGTCAATGTCATGGAATCAAAGAGTGGCATTCCTGCTATTAGCAGTGCAATAATCTCAATCACCGTAAAGACTACATAGATTCCATAGAGAATCATTGCGGTACTCTTTACCTTTGGAACCAGTTTTCCAACAGATGGTCCCGGGCTTTCTGCACGCATCAGATGCATGCTGGAACTGTCGGAAAGGGGCATGACTGCCATAATAAATACCAGCACACCCATACCACCAATCCAGTGGGTAAAGCAACGCCAGAAAGCTGTTCCACGGGAAAGTGCCTCTACATCACTTAAGATACTTGAGCCTGTTGTCGTAAAGCCGGAAATTGTCTCAAATAACGCATCAATATAAGATGGAAATTCTCCGGTTAAATACATTGGCAATGCGCCAATCAGACTGAGGATTATCCAGCTTAATGCAACTGCTGCAAATCCTTCTTTTGAATAAAATACACTGCTCTTCGGTTTTCTTCTTCTGCCCCAAAACCCAATCAGCATACAGGCAAGTCCGGTAATCAGATATAAAAAGCCTTCCTTTTCCTGATAAATACCTGCTGTTGCTGCCGGAAGCAGAAGAAAGATTCCCTCGAAGCATATAACACTGCTTAATATGTATCGAATCATGGAATAATTCATGACAAGCCTCCTACCTTAATGCATCCCGGATATCATGTAACCCTGTCGTCGTGGTAACAAGAATTACCGTATCTCCCACTTCAATTACACTCTGTCCTTTTGGAATGGTCACTTTTCCTTTATGGGTGATACATCCAATCAGCATCTTAGGTTTCAAGCGAAGATCCTGCAGCGGAATTCCAACCACCGGAGAACCCTCTTTAATTAAAAATTCCAGTGCTTCTACCCGGTTATCATTCAGCTTGTACAATGTCTCAATATTACTTCCCATGGAGTTTTTCATGGCACGTACATACTTGATAATACTCTCAGAAGTAATGAATTTCGGATAAATAATACTTCCTACATCTAACTGGTCAATAATATCATCATAAGAAATACGATGAACTTTAGTAATCAGTTTTGCAGAAGATAAACTCTTTGCAAACAATGCCAGCATGATATTCTCTTCATCAAAATTAGTGGTTGCCACAAAGGCTTCTGTCTCTAACAATCCCTCTTCGATTAAAAGGTCTTTATCTGTTGCATCACCACAGATAATCATCGCCTTTGGAACCATTTCATTTAATTCTTCGCAGCGTTCTTCATCACGCTCTACAATTTTGACACGGATACCCATTTCCAAAAGCTGCTTTGCAAGATAAACAGAAGTTCTTCCGCCACCGACAATCAGTGCATCACTCGCAGAAGAAGTAGGCACACCCAGTTTCTTAAAGAATTCAATGGTTTTAGCCGGTGTTCCTACAATAGAAATCTCATCCCTGGCTTTCAACTCAAAATTACCATCCGGAATATATACTTCATCTCCACGCTCAACCACTGCTATCAGTACGTCACAATGCAGTCTGCTTCCCATATCCTTAAGTTGCATATTACAAAGAGGGTTGTCCTCCTCAATCCGGTAGTTGACTAATTCCACCCGGCTCTTGGCAAATGAATCCACTTTGAGCGCGGAAGGGAATTTCAGCAGTCTCGCCATTTCGCGTGCTGCTGCAAGCTGTGGATTGATAATCATGGACAACCCTAATTCCTCTTTAATAAAACCTATTTCTCTACTGTATACAGGATTGCTGACTCTTGCTATCGTATGGCAGCCTCCTGCTTTTTTTGCGATCAGACAGCATAAAAGATTCAGTTCATCTGAACCTGTCACTGCAATCATAAGGTCTGCATCTGCAATCCCTGCATCTGTCTGTGCATTAAAACTTGCACCATTTCCAATAATTCCCATTACATCACATACATTGGTCACTGCCTCTACAGCCTGCTGTCTGGTATCAATTACTGTAATATCATGTTTTTCTTTACTAAGCTGTTCTGCAAGTGTTGCACCTACATTACCACAGCCCACTATAATTATCTTCATAGCTTCTCCTATGCTTGTTCTCATACATATTTATTGGTCGCTGAAGCAAATACCTATGACGAATTATAGCAGACTTTATAAATAATGCAATCCCGGTTTTACCCAATCCTAATTCTGGGCAAATCTTGCCAGGAACTGCTTTGTTCTCTCTTCTTTCGGATGCTCGATTACTTCCTTCGGGTCACCCTGTTCAATAATATAACCGCCATCCATAAAAATGACACGGTCAGCCACATCTCTGGCAAATGCCATCTCATGAGTTACAATTACCATGGTCATATGCTCACTTGCCAGCTGACGGATTACTTTTAAGATTTCTCCGGTAAGCTCCGGATCTAATGCGGAGGTTGGCTCATCGAAGAATAAAATCTGTGGATGAAGTGCTAACGCTCTTGCAATGGCAACTCTCTGCTGCTGTCCACCAGAAAGCTGGCATGGATAGCAGTCTGCCTTATCGGATAACCCCATTTTTTCAAGAAGCTCCATTGCTTCTTTCTTTACTTCTTCTTTATTCCGCTTCTGCACATGTACCGGTGCATCCATCAGATTCTTTAACACGGAATAATGTGGAAACAGATTAAAGTTCTGAAATACCAGTCCGAAATATCCCTGAATCTTTTTTAATTCTGCGTTTCCCACATACTGGGATTTTCCATCCGCACCGGTTGACACCGCATGCTCACCGAGATAAACCAGTTCTCCTTCATCCATTGTCTCAAGAAGTGTGGCACAACGCAGCAGTGTTGATTTACCGGAACCGGAAGGACCGATAATTGCTACAACCTCACCCTGTTCCACGGAGAGTGAAATATCATGAAGTACATCTACAGCCCCAAAGCTTTTCTTTACATTCTTTATCTCTAACAGCTTCATTCTTTTCCTCTCCTTACTTATAATAACTCAGTTTCTTTTCAATTCGTTCCATGATAAATGCCACTACAAAGTTAAAGATGTAGTAGAAAAGTCCTGCTACAAACAATGGCATGATGCTGCTGACACGGGCCGCAATCTGTTTTGCAATGGTAAACATTTCTGCATAAGCCAGTACAAATGCCATGGAAGTATCTTTTACCAGTGTAATAACTTCATTGGTTACCGGCGGCACCACGCGTTTTACCATCTGCGGGAAAATGATTTTACAGAAGGTCTGTGCCTTAGAGTATCCTAATACTTTGGCTGCTTCATACTGTCCTACCGGGATTCCTTCGATTCCTGCACGATAAATCTCTGCGAAATATGCCGCATAATTAATGGAGAAACCAATGATTGTTGCATAAAAGCTATACTCTTTGGAGATTCGGATTCCAAATAGGTAATATGGTCCGAAATACACCACCAAAAGCTGAAGCATCAGCGGAGTTCCACGCATAATGGATATGTATAATTTTACAAGCCACTGCACCGGCTTAATCCGTGACTTTCTTCCAAATGCCACTAAAAGTCCTAACGGCAGTGAAAATACCAATGTTAATACAAATATAGAAAGTGATGCCAGCATACCGGAACCCAGCTGCTGTGCTACAGCAATAAATGACATATCTATTCTCCTAAGCAAACCATTTCTGGTAAATTATAATCTGTGTAGTTATTTACGATAGTAGTAAATGTTCCATCTTTTACCATCTCATCCAAGGTCTTCTGAACCTGGTCTTTTAACTCTGTATTACCTTTTTTAAATCCGATTGCATACTGCTCGCTGGACACCTGCTCATCCAACATACGGAAAGCATCTCCTCTGGATGACATCTGGTATTTTGCTACTCCGATATCCAATACTACTGCATCTACAGCACCGGACTCCAAGTTCATAAATGCAGTATTGTAATCAGCTACCTGCTGAAGTTCAGCAAAAGATGCAGTCAGCTCTTTATTTTCATCGGTTGCATCATCTCCCTGTAATGCTGCAAGTCCTGAAGAATCAGCCTGGACGTCTACTACTTTTCCTGCCAGATCTGATAATTTATTAATATCCGAATCTTTTGCAACAACTACAACGATACTGTTGTCTACATATGGATCAGAGAATGTATAATCATCTTCTCTTCCGTTCATGGTAAATCCGTTCCAGATACAGTCAATGGAACCTGACTCTAATTCCATATCTTTTGAATCCCAGTTAATTGGTTTCTTTACCAGTTCCCATCCGTTACGATCGCATACTTCCTGTGCCAGTTCAAGGTCAAATCCGGTATAATCTCCATCCTCATCCATATAGCCATATGGTGGAAATTCTGCGTCAAATCCTACAACAAACTGGGTACGGTCTGAACCATTGTCGCTCTTTGCATTTTCAGTATTCTGGACAGATGCATTGTCTTTTTTATCTGCATCCTTACTTCCACAGCCAGCCAGTGACACGGTCATTGCAGCTGCCAGTAAAACAGTCAACATTTTCTTCTTCATAATAGAGTTCCTCCTCTTTTTGTAACTTCTTTTTATTAAGTTCTTTTTCCATCACTTTAGTATACTACCATGATAAATCAGTAATGTAAATCATTTTCTATATTAATTTCAGGTTGTCAGCCGATAAATTTTAGACTAAAATTGGGCATATACCTGAATAATCCATAGGTGCTTGCGAATGGGGAGAGATTTTAAGGATAAAGAAATTTTGTGGCATTCGATGTACGTTTGATTTTTTTGGATGTGAAATGCCAACTGTTCTTAGTAGTCCATTTTTCTTTATTATAAACTGTCTTTTCACTTGCTTTGACAGAATATCGGCACTGTCCGTCAAAAGCGGATGCCACATAATGTCTGCAAGGGGCACTAGGAATTTCGGCATAATTCTGATTTCATCTGGCAACCGGCACAAATTCACATCCATGTTCAAATGTGCCTCGCTGGTACATCCCTGTACCAGCGTTGCCTGTTGCCAGACGAAATCCCAAGTGCCCCTAACAGCCCTTAAAAGGCATCCGTACTTTGACGGACAGTACCAATATTCTGTTAAACATGGAAAAGACTGTTTTTATCCGAAAAAGAAAAATGGACTACTTAGAACTGTGGCATTTCATCATCTTAAAATCAAATGTGCCACGAATGCCTTAAAACTTTTTTATCAGGAAATCCTCTCCCCCTTTCGCAAGCACCTATGCAATCAATGATAAAAGGAGATATTACACCATGAATATACCAAATGACCCAGTCATGTTATTAAGTTACATCAATACACAGCTTCGGGATTTCTACCCTACCTTGGATGAACTCTGCTCTGCCTTAAATCTTTCGAGGAACGAGCTTTGCAATAAGCTTTCCGCCATCGACTATGAATATGACGAGAAGACAAACCAGTTTGTATAAATATGGTCTGTTGTGGCGGTAGGGAGGACATTTTCCCTCTCAGCATCAAAAATAACCACATTTATACCAACCGTTCCGATACACATAATGAAAGGAGTATCCCATGTCACTTTACGAAGACCTCTTGCAAAAACAATTTCTGCCCCACGCCTATGAAGACTGGGCAGAGTATCGCAATGCCATCAGCAACTATCTGATTGCATCTACTGCTGCTGACAGTACTCTTGCCATCTTTGGTGCTGGCTGCTGTAACGACTGGGACTTGTCACTCCTTGCCGGACACTTTTCATCGATTACTTTAATTGATAATAATCTTCCTGCCATGAAACAGGCTCTTAAACGCTATCAACTGGAAACTTATCCTACCATTCACCTTGACGAATGCAATCTTACCGGTTTATACGGCAGTGACTACGAGAATTTCTGTGATACACTCTTTGAGCAGAAAAAGCTTTTTGGTGCTTCCATCGATACGGAGTTTCCGGTCAGTACGGCACTGGCATTTCTGCATCAGACTTATGAGAAAGCCAAAAAGCATGTCATACGCTATGGCAGCCATGCTTTTGATTATTCTGTAGCTTTTGGTCTTCACAGCCAGCTTAATAATATGGCTGCGTGGATCTGGGATACCATTGCAGAAGCCTGTCACTGGCAGGACGAACGGGTAACGGAATATATTGCCTCCCAGACCGATGAGATTGTAAAACGGGTTAATGATACCATTTTGCTTTCTACCGGGAAAGACGCTTTCTTTGGAAATGAACGGACTTCTTCCCTTAATGATTCTCCCGTAATCGGCGCCATGGAATGCATTTTAGACATCAAAAAACGTTACCCCGGCTGCCAGGCAGCTCTCGTTCCATGGAATTTTAATCCGGAACTTGGGGTAACGTACGAAATGCTGTTACAACATGTAACACTATAAATCAATTCTATGACTGTACGAACTGGCTGTTATAAAGGGCTGCATAGAAGCCATTCTTCCGAAGCAGTTCTTCATGATTGCCCTGTTCGATAATATGTCCGTCTTTCATAACCAGAATAATGTCTGCCTCTTCAATGGTAGACAGACGATGGGCAACGATAAAACTGGTTCTTCCCTTCATCATCCGGCCAAAAGCTTCCTGAATCTTCATCTCAGTTCGTGTGTCAATCGATGAAGTTGCTTCATCCAAAATCAGCATTGGCGGCAGGCAAAGCATAACTCTGGCAATGCAAAGAAGCTGTTTCTGTCCCTGGGAAAGATTGCCACCGTCCTCTGCAATTACCGTATCATAGCCCTTGGGCAGACGTTTGATAAAATTATGGGCATGGGAAGCTTTTGCTGCCTCCATGATTTCTTCATCGGTAGCATCCGGTTTTCCCATACAGATGTTCTCACGAATGGTTCCCTCCTTTAACCAGGTTTCCTGCAATACCATACCATAGCTGCTGCGCAGGCTGCTTCTTGTCATATCTTTAACCGGCACGCCGCTGACACGGATGATTCCGCTGTTGACATCATAGAACCGCATCAGAAGATTAATCAATGTTGTCTTACCGCATCCGGTCGGTCCGACAATTGCCACACGCTCACCCGGATTGACATGGAGATTAAAATCCTCAATCAGCTTCTGCCCCGGCTCATAAGAGAAGTAAACATGCTCTAAATCCACATCTCCCTTTACTTCCTCTAATACCACTGCATCTTCTGCATCCGGTACCTGTGCCTCTTCATCAATCAGCTCAAATACTCTTGCTGCACAAGCCAGTGCATTCTGTAACTCAGTTACGACACCGGAAATCTCATTAAAAGGCTTCGTATACTGATTTGCATAACTTAAGAAACAGGATAACTGCCCAACACTGATTCCACCATGGATAGCTGAAACTGCGCCAAACACGCCAACACCTGCATAAACTAACGCATTGATAAAACGGGTACTCGGATTGGTAATGCTGGAAAAGAATAAGGCACGAAGGGAATATTTTTCCAGTCTTCCATTAATTTCATCGAAACTTTCCAACGCCTCATCTTCATGGGAAAATGCCTGGACAATTTTCTGGTTTCCAATCATTTCATCGATTAAAGCAGTCTGCTCTCCTCTTGTTTCCGACTGCAGCTTAAACATGGAGAATGTTTTCTTTGCAATGAATCCTGCTACCACAAAAGACAACGGTGTTAAAAATACTACCACTGCCGTAATCTTTACATTGACGCTCAACATAAAGCCTAATGTTCCGACAATTGTTACCACACCGGTAAACAACTGGGTAAAACCCATCAGAAGTCCGTCTGCGAACTGGTCTACATCCGCAATTACGCGGCTGACTATTTCACCGTAGGAATGAGCGTCTAAATATTTCAGTGGAAGAATCTCTATTTTGCGGATAGCATCCTTACGGATATCCCGGACAATATTATAAGTCATCTTATTGTTGCAGACATTCATAATCCACTGGGCAGCTGCCGTAATCAGAATGACTACCACCATTTTCTTAAGGATCGGTGTAATATAAGTAAAATCCACTTTTCCTTTGTCTACGATATAATCAATGGCATCTCCGGTAAGAATCGGAATGTATAAGGTTAAAATTACACTGAGCACCGCTAATGCAATGGACAAACCTAAGAATAACCAGTACTTTTTCATATACTTAAGGATTCTTCCAAGGGTTTCCTTCTGTCTTGATTCCTTTTTCATATCAGTGTCCTCCTTCCGTCCTCTTAAACTGCGAATAATAGATTTCCTGATATACGCTGCAATCCTTTAACAATTCTTCATGGGTGCCGGTTCCTGCAACAGTTCCATCATCTAATACGATAATCTTATCGGCATACATAATGGATGCGGCACGCTGTGATACGATAAATACGGTCGGACGGTTTGGCATATTATGAATTGCCTGACGCAGTTTAGCATCGGTAGCATAATCCAGTGCAGATGAGCTGTCGTCCATGATAAGGATTTCCGGCTGTTTTACCAGTGCTCTGGCAATTGTAAGACGCTGCTTTTGTCCACCGGAGAAATTCTTTCCACCCTGTTCTACTTCCGCATCCAGCTTACCGTCTTTCTTATCTACAACTTCTGCTGCCTGTGCAACGGAAAGTGCCTGCTGCATCTCTTCTTCCGTCGCATCCTCTTTGCCCCAGGCAAGATTGCTTCGGACGGTTCCCGCAAACAGCACTGCTTTCTGCGGCACAATACCAATCTTATCTCTTAAATCCGTAATCTTATATTCCCGAACATCCATGCCATCTACCATAACCTGTCCCTCCGTGACATCATAGAAACGAGGAATCAGATTGACCACAGAGGACTTCCCGGAACCGGTTCCACCGATAATACCAATGGTATCTCCTGGCTTTGCTTTAAAATCAATGCCGGTTAAGGTATCTGCTCCGGCACCTTTATAACGCATGGAAACATTGCGGAATTCTACGGTATATCCGGTATCTTCCTTTTTGCTTCCATTTCCATCCACCATGGAAGTCTCCATCTCAAAAATACTCTGCACGCGGTTTCCACAGGCAATTGCCTTGGTTACCGTAATAATCAGGTTTGCAAGCTTTACTAATTCCACCAGAATCTGGGACATATAGTTTACCAGTGCTACTACTTCACCCTGTGAAATCTTTCCGATATTTACCTGAATTGCACCTGTCCAGATAAGAATAACCAGTGCCACGTTGATGATAATATAGGTAAGCGGATTCATCAATGCTGAAATTTTTCCTACGAAGAGCTGTACATCCGTCAGCCTCTCATTACTCTCATCAAAATCTGCAATTTCTTCCTGCTCTTTATTAAAGGCACGGATAACACGGCTTCCGGTCAGATTCTCCCTTGTTACTCCAAGGACTTTATCTAAAGATGCCTGCACCCGGCGGAACAACGGAATTGTAATTATCATAATTCCAAATACCACAACGGATAAAACAGGAATCGTTACCACAAAGATAAGCGCTGCCTTTACGTCAATGGTAAATGCCATAATCATGGCACCAAATACAATAAAAGGAGAACGCAAAAACAGACGGAGTACCATATTGACACCGGACTGTGCCTGATTGATATCACTGGTCATTCTGGTAATCATGGTATCCGTTCCTGCGGTATCCATCTCTGTATAGGACAATTTCTGAATATGGTCAAATAATGCATGACGTACCTTAGTTGCAAAACCTACTGCCGCTTTTGCTGCAAAATACTGTGCAGTAATGGAACAGGTCAGTCCCACTAATGCCAGCAAAATCAAGATTCCACACATTTTCAAGATGAATCCGCCATCTTTATTGCCAATACCGGTATCAATGATTGCTGCCATAACCAAAGGCACAAACAATTCAAAGGATGCCTCTAATAATTTAAATAATGGACTTAAAATGCTCTCTTTTTTGTAATCCTTTAAAAAACGCAATAACTTTCTCACTGTACCTGCTCCTAATTAGTGATCATCTAATATTCCCTTTTTCCTATCTTTCTATGGCTGAATCTTATCTTTTTTTAATCCATCCATATAAACTTTGGTTTCAGCCACAACCACACCGCTCAATGCAGTAACTGCAATCAGGTTCGGCAGAGCCATCAGTCCGTTGAAAATATCTGCAATGGTCCATACAGCAGATACTGTCATAAACGGTCCGATAAATACCGCTAAGATGTATAACCAGCGGTATGCTTTTACAACAGCCTTCTTATGTCCGGTCAGATACTCCAGACAGCGCTCACTGTAATAATCCCATCCTAAGATTGTGGTAAATGCAAAGAATACCAGACATACCATCAGGATAAAGGATGCTACCTGATTTGGGAACGGAAGTCCGAGCTGGAATGCCTTGGTTGTAACAGCAACACCTTCCAAGCCCATGTCCCATGCACCGGTAAGTACGATTGCAAGACCTGTCATGGTACAGATAATCAGTGTATCAATTACAGTTCCAAGCATGGAAACCAGTCCCTGTTTTACCGGATAATCGGTCTGGGCTGCTGCAGCCGCGATTGGTGCACTACCAAGTCCTGCTTCATTTGAGAAAATACCACGGGCAATACCTTTCTGCATTGCTACAATAATACTTCCCATTGCACCACCGGCTACCGCCTTAAATCCAAAGGCACTCTTTATAATGGTTGCAAATGCTGCTGGAACCTCTGTAATATGCATCACAATAATAATTAATACAACAACCACATAAGTCAGTGCCATAAATGGTACAATGACCTGTGATACTGTAGAAATTCTCTTAATTCCACCGATGATAACAAGTGCCACACAGATGGTAAGAATAATACCTGCAATAATTACAGTCCAGGAATAAGTTCTTCCAAAGAGGTCAACTGTCCATGTGGTATCCGGGTCAAAGAAGCCCTTTACTGCACTGGTAATACCATTAATCTGTGTAAAAGTTCCAATTCCGAATAAACCTACGCCCACACCAAAGAAGGCAAATAATTTTCCAAGCCATTTCCACTTTGATCCCATTCCATTTTCAATATAATAGAATGGTCCGCCGATGATATGACCATCTTCTGCCACCACACGGTACTTGATTGCCAGTAGACACTCACTATATTTTGTGGCAGTTCCAACCAGTGCTGCTATCCACATCCAGAATAACGCACCCGGTCCACCTTCTACCAATGCAGTTGCTACTCCGACAATATTTCCGGTTCCTATGGTTGCTGATAATGCAGTGCAAAGTGCTGCAAAACTGGATACTTCGCCGGATTCGCCACTCTTTTCATTTTCAAACAAATATTTTACTGCTAATGGTAATTTTCTAATCTGAAGTCCCTTCAGGCGGATGGTAAGAAAAATTCCCACCAGAAGGATCAATACAATAAGTGGTACACCCCAGACAAAATTATCAATTTTACCAAGAATGCTGTTAATCTGGTCTAACATTTTTGTTCGCTCCTATTCTCTTTTGATTCCAATTTAAATTGTTAAATACACTTTAGCATAGCACAGTTATCAAGTGCAATCAATAATTCTATCTTTTTTTTCGCATAATTTGTATAAAAATACTCCTTTCGGGTTATATTACGGATGAGGTGATGACAAAATGATTTTAACCGAACAAGAGACTATGCTGTTAAATGATTTAAAACAGCAGGAAGAACTTTGCCGCGACAAATATGCCTTTTACAGCAGCGAAGCAAAAGACCCTGAATTAAAACAGTTATTTGAGGTCATTCAGAAAGAAGAAGCAGAACACTATGACACCATCAGCAGTCTGCTTTCCGGTGATACGCCTGATGTTGGTATAGCTGCCCCGAAGAACTATCAGCCAAACGCTGCTTACCATGCATCCAGTGAAAATGCCGACAAGAAGCACGATGCATTATTGTGCAGCGATTCCATTTCCAGTGAAAAGTATGTATCTTCCGCATACAACAACGATTTATTCAGCTTTGCTTCTCCAAAAGTCCGTCAGATTTTAAACCATATCCAGACGGAAGAACAGCAGCATGCAGAAATGATTTACCGTTATAAAACTGCAAATCAGATGGCTTAACCTGCAGATGCATTGCAACTGTCAAAAAGGCATCGGAACAGGAAATTTTTCTGCTCCAATGCCTTTCATGCTTTTTATACTTATTATTTATTTTCGCTGCTCACGGTTCTTACATTTCATCTCATACATTCGCTCATCTGCCCAGTTAATATACTGTTCCATGGATGCCTCGGTATCCGGCTCCTTCTGGTAATAACCAATACTCATAGACAGACGGTACGGCAGCTTCTCATCCCTCTGCCACTGCTTTAACAAGGCTGTTATCTGAGCTTTCTTTTCTTCAGCCTGTTCCCAGCATAAAGCATCAGAAACCACTAAGAATTCGTCCCCTCCATAACGGATAATCAGTTCCTTTTCACAGAACGCCTCCTGCAACGCCTCTGCTGCAAGGCAGATTGCCTGGTCACCCGCTTCATGACCAAACTCATCATTGATTTTCTTTAACCCGTCCATATCAGCAAAGATAAATAACAATCGACGTCTGCTGGTATTTGCCTGTTTTACCATATCTACCACAAAACGGTTGATTCCCATCCGGTTATAAACTCCTGTCAGGCTGTCGCGGACTGCCATATTATCAATGTTACGGGCAGCATTCCGAAGTTCTGATACATTCTTTAACTTTTCCAATGCATTACTGATATTACGAATCCAGACATAATAATTCGGAATATGTTTTGTATCCAATGTACCGGTCAGTATCATATATCCCAGGCAATTATCCCTGAAATGAACCGGCATATAGAGATATTCCCCTGAACCTCTGCCATTCCACATTGCCGGGAACATCTGCTCACTGGTAAAAGAATAAAATTCCGGCATGCCGTCCTCATTATTTAATTTGGTTATGTATATCTTGTTTTCATAATCCCGGGTAATTGTGCGGTTGCGTAAAATGCTGTTACCACGGCCGGTCATCTCATAATAAATACTCTTATTCAGGCACAGATATACATCCTCTGTCGTAAACTTCCCAATATTCTGGCGGATACAGAAGATTAATTCATCCAATGATTCACACTCCATCATCTCATCTTCCATATTGCGTATCTGATAAGTATATTTTTCATTTTCTTTTTTTTCAAGGTATAACGTTTCTATCGCAGATACCACGCGCTTTTTATCCTCTAAAACACAGCCACAGCTTTCATGCACTGCAACACGTGAAGATAAAATCAGCTCCTGCTTCTTCCCTGTCTCAATTTCCTGCAAAAGTAACTGCATAGCGGTATATCCCAGTGTCTCCTTTGGTCTGTCTACCGTAGTAATTCCCGGAATATAGCGCTGGGTATCATAAGAGCCATCAAATCCTGTTACTGCTATGTCCTGTGGCACCTGATATCCCAACTGTTTCAAACGGTTGCAGGCGCCTAATGCCATCTCATCATTGACACAGCAAAGTGCCCGTGGTATCTTTCCAGCCTCTTCCATGGCATCCACTACCTGTACGCCACTGTCAAAGGAAAAATCCCCATGCCATACCGTATAATCTTCTGTTGAATAGTTCTTTTCTTCCACAAAATCTTCAAATGCCTTCTGGCGGATATTACTCTCTTCATTTGTTGCATTTGCAGCTACAAAATGAATTGGATGATAGCCATGACTGTCAACATGCTCTATCATCTCCCGCATTGCCTTATAATTATCTATTCCAATCAGGCTTAAGCCTTCTACCTTTTCCTCAAAGCTTACTGCAGGAATGCCAGCGTGATGTATTCTTCGAATAATTTCCTCTTTTGTTGTTTTCTCCCAAATTGTATTGGTCGCAAAAATTACGCCATCAAAACGCGAAAGATTAGCCAGCGAATATATTTTATTTTCTCCAAGCACATGCTTGTCCGAAATCTCACTCCCTGCCTGACAGGTAAAAATAGAGATTGCATAGTTTGCTTCCTTTGCCTTACGAATAATACCATTGATTAATCTGGTCTGATATTCACTATTCCATCCAGCTAAAAAGACTGCAATATTACCCAGTTCTTCCATTATGTTCCCTCCAGCATATTTCTTTTATTTTACCACAAATATTCCGACTTTCCACCTGCTTTTTATGAAACTCTTTAAATTTATTTACCAGACATTTATCCCACATTCTCGTGCCTGCGACGGTCGCTTGCGGCATCTACCTTATACGCCGCAGTGTGCATCCTCACGGAGCGTTTTTTACTTTACAGGAAAGCAATTTCCTGTAAAGCAAAAAAGACCTGCAAAATAACAGGTCTCTTTTTCTACATCTTCTTTATATATTTTCTTCAGTTTTCTTATAACTGCGTTGTTACGAAAATATCGTAAATTGCCTTGATGGCATTTTCAAAATCAGAATTACTTACTCCAATGATAATATTTAACTCAGATGACCCCTGGTCAATCATCTTAACATTGACATTTGCATGTGCCAGTGCTGAGAAGATTCTTCCGGATGTTCCTCTGGTGGAACGCATACCGCGTCCTACAACTGCAATCAGGGCGATGTTAGACTCTAATTCTACGCTGTCCGGCTTTGCAAGGCGGTGAATTGCAGATACAACTGCCTGTTCCTTGCCTTCAAATTCCGGCTGATGTACAAATACGGTCATGGTATCAATACCAGATGGCATATGTTCAAAGTTAATACCGTTTTCTTCAAATGCAGAAAGCACTTTACGTCCAAAACCAACTTCTGAATTCATCATATCTTTATCAATATTTACAGATACGAAGCCTTTCTTTCCGGCAATACCGGTAATGGTATATTTGGACTGGTGACAGGTTGTTTCCACAATCCATGTTCCCTCATCTTCCGGTGCATTGGTATTACGGATGTTGATTGGAATACCGGCTTTACGAACCGGGAATACTGCATCTTCATGTAATACGCTTGCTCCCATGTAGGAAAGCTCTCTTAACTCACGGTATGTAATTACTTTAATTGGTTCCGGATTGTCAATAATTCTTGGGTCTGCAATCAGGAAACCGGAAACATCCGTCCAGTTCTCATATGCTGTTGCATGTACAGCCTTTGCAACAATAGATCCTGTAATGTCAGAGCCGCCTCTGGAGAAGGTCTTAACACTTCCGTCCGGCATGGAACCATAAAATCCAGGAACTACAGCACGTTCAACCTTGGAAAGACGTTTGCTCAACACTTTATCCGTCTTGTCTGCATCAAAGTTACCATCTTTATCAAAGAAGATTACTTCTGCCGCATCTACAAATTCATAGCCTAAATAGTTCGACATTACAATTCCATTTAAATATTCGCCTCTGGAAGCTGCATAATCAGAACCTGCCTTAGCTGCAAAGTTCTTCGCAATTACTTCAAACTCATCTTTCAGAGAAAGCTTTAAGTTCAGTCCGTTAATAATGGAATCATAACGTTCTGCAATCTTTTTTAATTCCTTATCGAAATCCTCATCATTTTCCGCCAGAGCATAACATGCATATAACATATCCGTTACCTTGGTATCTTTGGAATTTCGTTTTCCCGGTGCACTTGGTACAACATAGCGGCGTTCCGGGTCTGATGTGATAATCCTGCCTACTTTTGCAAACTGTGTTGCACTTGCAAGTGAACTTCCACCAAATTTAACTACCTTAATCATCGTCATTTGCTCCTTTACTATCTCATAACTCAAGATTGTATCTTATTTTTCCCCATTTGAAAAGAAGTAAATGTAATTTCCATTTAAAAATTTCAATTTAATTTCTATTCAATTTATGCTTCTTCCTGTTTTTTGGTCTTTAACAGTTTGGTAAAGCAGCTTGCTGCTACCATAACACCTAATACCATCAGAAGAACTGCAACAATGAGCTGCAAACCATCTACTAAGAATACTGCAGTTCCATTCATTACATTGCTTACCAGTGCAATGAATTTCTGAACCAGTGCAGTAAAGGTTACTGCCAGCATGCTTACCATTGGTACATACAGCGTCCAGCCGGTACGTCCGGTAGTCTTTAAGAATACAGCCAGTGCAATCAGAACAAGTGCTGCAAGCAACTGGTTTGCGGAACCAAACAGCGGCCATACATTGTTGTATCCGCCCAGTGTTAATAAGTATCCAAAGAATAAGGTTACGATTGTTGCAAAATATTTATTGGTTAATACTTTGCGGACACCACCCATTTTTGCAGGGTCTGTTGTATCCTCATAGAATAATTCCTGGAAGGACATTCGTCCGATACGTGCTACAGAATCCAGTGAAGTAAGTGCTAATGCAGATACACACATGGTCATAAATACAGTTGCCACATCATTTGGTACACCTAACATCTCAAGGAAGCCAGCAACACCGGATGAGAAGATTGCAAATGGTGTTCCATCTGGTTTTGTACCATTTACAGCTACTGCACCAACAACGACCAATACGATAATTCCAAGTAATGACTCTACTACCATTGCGCCATAACCAACCATAGGCATATCTTTTTCATTGCGGATGGTCTTAGATGATGTCTCAGAAGATACCAGACTGTGGAATCCGGAAACAGCACCGCAGGCAATGGTTACAAATAAGGTCGGGAACAGATAGGATTTACTTCCGTCTGCTCCGGTTAAAACGAATCCGTTAAATGCATTTAACTGCATTGCAGGATGTGCAACTACTACACCAACAACTGCGCCGATAATCATACCAAGAAGCATAAAGGTTGTCATATAATCTCTTGGCTGCATCAAAAGCCACATTGGAAGTACCGATGCCAAGAATAAGTAAATCATGATAATGTAGATCCACATGGTCTTATTGGTATAGATTGGAAGTTTCATACCTACTGCAAACATTACTACGATTAATGCAATTGCAACAATACCTTTTACGATTTCGTTCATCTTTGGTGCTTTCTTTAAGATAATACCAAGGATAACTGCAACACCAATAAATAACATGGAAACGGTTGCTGCTGCACCGTTAGCATATACAGCATTACCATCACCTGCCGGATATGCATTGAAGGTTCCGGCAACCATATCTGTAAATGCTGCGATTACCAGAAGGGTAAATAACCAGCAGAATAACATGAAAAGTTTTCTTCCCATCTTACCGATGTACTTTTCAATAATCATACCCATGGATTTTCCCTCATTCTTAACTGATGCGTACAGAGCACCGAAGTCCTGTACTGCTCCGAAGAACAATCCACCAACTACTATCCATAAGAATACAGGTACCCATCCGAACACACTGGCAAGGATTGGTCCCGTTACAGGGCCTGCACCAGCGATAGATGAGAACTGATGTGAGAATACGGTAAATCTGGATGAAGGAACAAAGTCCTCTCCGTCTTCATATTTTACTGCAGGGGTTTCAGCTTTCGGGTCGATTCCCCATTTCTTAGCCAGCCAGCGTCCATAAAGTAAATAACCGGCAGCCAACAATACGATGGCTATTAATACAATAACTAAACCATTCATTTTCAATTTCCTCCTCATATGAATTATTTAATTATTGTTTTTACTCCCTTTTAAATTTAATGTCAAGGTCTAAATTTAATCAATTTTGTATTACTTTTTTAATCTATCCTTCCTTTAATCGTTGCTCTGTAATGCGTCATAGCCGGTCTCTCCGGTACGGATTTTCTGGGCAGAGCGAATCTCATAGCTGAAGATTTTGCCATCGCCGACCTCCCCGGTAAAGGCTGCCTTCTGTATGGCTTCGATGGTTTTCTGTTCCCATTCTTCGGAAGATACTACGATTTCAAATTTGATTTTCGGAAGCATCTGCACTGCCACTTCCATGCCCCGGACGATTTCTTTATATCCTCTCTGCACACCACAGCCCATAACCTGCGATACCGTAATACCGTTGACTCCGATGGCATTTAATGCTGCTTTTACATCTTCGAATTTTTCTTCCCGCACAATTGCATCTATTTTAATCATCATATCTGATTATCTCCTTTTCTATCCTACTGGTCTAATCCGTTGAAGCTTGGGTAAGCATTTTCTCCATGCTGTGTTACATCCAGTCCAAGCTGTTCTTCTTTTAAGCTCACACGAAGTGGAGTAAAGATTCTTACCACTGCTACACAAAGCAGGGTACCAGCCACTGCAATTACAATGGTAATTAAAATTCCTTCCAGCTGTGCCAGGAAAAGACGGTAATCTCCAAACACCAGACCATCCCATTTTGCAGTACTGTTAATGGATTTCTGTGCAAAAATTCCGGTGGCAATTCCACCCCAGATACCGCCGATTCCATGGCATCCAAATGCATCCAGCGCATCATCAATTTTCAGTTTTTTCTTAATAAGTGCAACTCCGAAGTAACAAATCGGGCTGACCAAAGCTCCGATAATAAATGCTGACCAGATTGGAACAAATCCTGCACCCGGTGTAATTGCCACAAGTCCTACTACAAGTCCGGTGGATGCGCCTACCAGGGTTGGCTTTCCTTCTTTTACAACATCAATAAACATCCAGGATAATAAGGCTGCTGCTGCTGAAATTGCAGATGTCATAAATGCATGGGCTGCCAGTCCATCGGCTGCCAGTGCACTTCCTGCATTAAATCCAAACCAGCCAAACCATAAAAGGGATGCTCCCAATACAACAAACGGAATATTATGAATCCGATAAGTTACCTGCTCATAGCCACGTCTTCTTCCAAGTATGATTGCCAGAACCAATGCACTGACTCCGGAACTGATATGTACCACATCTCCTCCGGCGAAATCAACAGAGCCAATCGCTGCTAAAAGTCCACCTTCTCCCCAGACCATATGTGCCAGTGGATAATATACAACAAAGGACCATAGTGTTACAAAGAGAAACAGTGCCTTAAACTTCATTCTTCCTACTAAGGAACCGGTAATCAGTGCCGGTGTAATCATGGCAAACATCATCTGAAATGCACAGAATACAAGATGTGGAATGGTATCTGCATAAGGTCCTGCCTCCCAGCCTACACCATTCAAGGCTATCCAACGGAAATCTCCGATGATACCTCCGTGATTGCCACCAAATGCAAGGGAATAACCAAACAGTGTCCAAAGCACTACCGACAATCCCATGATTGCCACACATGCCATCATCGTGTTACATACATTCTTTCTTCGTACAAGACCTCCATAGAAAAATGCAAGTCCCGGTGTCATAAAAAACACAAGTGCTGTTGCAATCAGCATAAAGGCTGTATCTCCAGTATTCATATCTAATCCTCCTTCTTTTCACTTGAGAAACTCTTTATGCGAGTAGCGCACGGAGCAAAGCATGTGCCTTGGCACATTCTCGTGCCTGCGGCGGTCGCTTGCGATATCTGCCTTATACGCCGCAGTGTGCATCCTCGCGGAGCGTTTTTTACTTTACAGGAAAACAATTTCCTGTAAAGTAAAAAAAAATGCCAAAAACACGTTTCCGTGTTTTTGACATCTTCGTCTACAGCTAGGACTATAGCACTTTTCTATCCCTATTGCAAGGGCATTTTTTAATCAATTAATTATTTTTTGTTCTTTTATTAGTTTTTTTGCGATATTTCCGGCTGTTTTCTCACCCAAAAGGATACTTTATTTCATCCATTTATCTGCTTCTTCTTTCAGCCAGGAGTACCATACTTCCATTCCCTCTCCGGTCTTTGCGGAGATTGGGAATATCTTAAGATTCGGATTCCGTTTCCATGCATACTCCTTTACCTTATCCATATCAAAGTCAAAATATGGCAGCACATCAATTTTATTGATAATAAGTGCATCGCATACGGTAAAGATTAATGGATATTTCAATGGCTTGTCGTGTCCTTCCGGTACGGATAAAATCATTGCATTCTTCACTGCTCCGGTATCAAATTCTGCCGGGCAGACAAGGTTCCCCACATTTTCAAGGATAGCAATATCTACATCCTCAGTGCCAAGTTCCTTCAAGCCCTGTCTGGTCATGTCTGCATCCAGATGGCACATACCGCCGGTATGAAGCTGCACAACCTTTGCCTTTGTCTTATCAGCAATCGTCCATGCATCTACATCGGAATCAATATCCGCTTCCATGACTCCTACCCGGTAGTCCTTTAATAGTTCATTGACCGTTGGCACCAGGGTAGAAGTCTTGCCACTTCCCGGTGAAGACATCAGATTTAAGAGAAATGTTTTCTCTCCCTTTAACTGTTCTCTTAAGCTGGCCGCATCCTTATCATTATTTTCAAATATACTTCTTTTTACTTCAATTACTTTCATTTCCAGTTCCTCAATTATACCCTATTTTACATCTGCTCTTGCCAGTGCATCTTTATAATACTTGAAGTCTGTAAATACTTCGTTGGTATACGGATTCTTCTTATTCTTTACAGATTTGTAAATGATGTATCCTAAAGCAATGGCATTTACAATCAGTGCCAGTGCGCTGACGATTGTCATTGCGGTCGGATCTGCATTGTTCGAAGTTCCTGCTACAATGCCATTTACCGTTCCGTCTGCATACTGTCTGGAAATGGTTGCCCATGGATAATAGGTTGTTCCATCGGCAGCAGTCTCCTGAAACAGTGGAAAAATCTGTGCAAACATACACCAGATTGCCAGTGTATTTGCACGGTTCATAATCCAGCCACCCTTGTTCCAGATTAATGCTGCAATAGTAGGTGCCAAAAGCAGTGCTACACCACAGAACCAGGAGTGGGTTGGCAGACAATTGTAGGTATAAGCAAAGTTCCAGATATCATATACTACAATGTAAACCCAGATCATATCCGGCCAGATCATATCCTTCTTGTCTTTGGAGGAATATACTTTCCACCAGCCTGTCATGCAAAGGATATTTAAGATTCCTGCGATTCCGTTCATTACGTTGTGCCAGCCACCATAAAGCCATACATCTTCGGAAGATAACCACCAGGAATACCAGCCGTTGATTGCGGATTCGAAATCGCTGGCTACTGCAATCAAAATATTAATTGCTACGATTACAAATGGGAATGCGCGGAACCACTGTTTCTTTCCAATACCCCATTCATACTTAATCATCATAAAGCCGATACATCCGGCAAGTGCTGCATACAGTTTTGCATAATGGAACCATCCATTCATATAAAGATGTGTCTGATTATTTACTGCCCATTCTACGCCCTGTCCTGCGCATACTGCAATTACAACAAAGTAAACGGTAAGTGCCAGCGGAATAATTCCAAACATCATAAGTCCACCAAACTTGGTTCTTCTTGCAAACTCATTTAATAAAATAAGTCCGGCTAAGACTGCCAGCATGGCAATCCACTGATAAATTCCATTTCCTCCATAAACATGAAACAACATTTTAACCCCTTCTTTCTTTGATAAATATTTTATCCGAAAGCCTGCCTCAGCAGGCCTCCATTTCTTTGATACTGCATTCATTTCCCGTCAGCAGATAGGTGTCATCACTCTTACAGTACGGACATTGTCTGCCGAATTTTACAGTCGGATAAGTTTTTTTGCAATGTTCACACATGGTTACCGCCGGAAGCGTCTCGATACGCAATTCCGATTCCGATAACAGGTCCGATTTCTTCCGGTAATATTCCCAGCAGTCTAAAAGGTATTCCGGGACAATTCCGCTGACTTCTCCAATTTCCAAAGTAACAGAACCTATCTTCGTCACTTCATTTTCTTCTGCTACTTCCTTTAATGTTTTGGAAATATGAATGATAATTCCCAGTTCATGCATACACTCACATCCTGCTTTTTATTTCTTCCTGCCTTTGAATTTAATCTTAATCTCACGCTTTAACATATATGGGAAGATTGCCTTTAACTTGTCTTCTGATTTTACCATGCGGCTTGCATCCGGCAGGTCACGGCTTAAGTGGATGGCATCAAATTCGCACTTCGTTGTACAGATTCCGCAGCCGATACACTTATTCGGGTCTACTACGGTAGCACCACAGCCTAAGCAGCGGTTTGCTTCCTTCTGTACCTGCTCCTCGGTAAAGGTGCTTCGTAAATCACGGAAGGTATGCTTTGCATCTCCAGCCTTATGTCCCGGCACCTGACGTTTTGCATTGTCAAAGGTCTCAGCTTTAATATTGTCTTTATCCAGTTCAATGAATTGTCTTCTGTTACGTCCCAAAGTAAGGCTCTGTCCTTCATGGACAAAACGGTGAATAGATACACAACCTTCTTTTCCTGCTGCAATAGCATCAATAGCAAATCTTGGTCCGGTATAGTTATCTCCACCGGTAAAGATATCCGGCTCTGCAGTCTGGTATGTTACCGGGTCTGCCTTTAAGGTTCCGTTCGGATTAAATTCCACTCTGGTTCCTTCTAATAAAGCCCCCCACTTAATGGACTGTCCAATGGATAATAATACCTGGTCACAAGGAACAGTTAATAATTCTTCTTCGTCATATTTTGGTGAAAACCGTTTATTCTCATCCAGTACAGAGATACATTTTTTGAATACCACTGCGGTTACTTTGCCATTCTCGGTAAGGATTTCCTTTGGTCCCCAGGAATTATTTACCACAATGCCCTCTTCTTCTGCCTCTGCCACCTCATCATCGGCTGCCGGCATAATATCTCTTGATTCCAGACAGAACATGGATACATCGGAAGATCCGGTACGAAGTGCGGTTCTTGCAACGTCTACTGCTACATTTCCTCCACCGATTACTACGGTCTTGCCAGATAATTTCACGCCTTCTTCATTTAAATTGACACGACGCAAGAAGTCTACTCCGGTTTCTACGCCTACGGCGTCTTCTCCCGGTACTCCGGTCATACGTCCGCCCTGTGCACCAATTGCTATGTAAAATGCTTTATACCCCTGTTCACGCAGCTGTGCTATGGTAATGTCCTCGCCAACTTCTACGCCGCACTTGAATTCTACCCCCATCTCGCGCAGCACATCGATTTCTGCATTGATCACATCTTTTTCCAGACGGAAAGATGGAATACCATTCATCAGCATACCACCCGGTCTTTTTTCTTTTTCAAACACAGTAACCGGATAACCCATTTTCTTTAAATAGAATGCGGCTGACATCCCTGCCGGTCCTGCTCCGATTACTGCTACCTTCTCCTCAAAAGGCTTTCCGGAATAATTCAACATTGGTGGAATATAACGCTTCTCTGCATGGAGCTCCTGTTCCGCAATGAATTTCTTGATTTCATCAATAGCAACTGCCTGGTCAATAGTTCCTCTGGTGCAGGCGTCCTCGCACCGGCGGTTACAGATTGCACCACAGACTGCCGGGAACGGATTCTCCGTCTTAATCAGCTTTAATGCATCCAGATATCTTCCCTGGGATGCCATCTTAATATAGCCCTGTACCGGAAGATGTGCCGGACATGCTGTCTTACATGGTGCAGTACCGGTATCATAGCAGTTAATCTGGTTATCATCCTTATAATTCGGATTCCATTTCTCCGGTCCCCACTTCGTAGTATCCGGAAGTTCCTGCTGTGGATAAGTGATATGTCCGCCATCTCTGGTACATAGTTTCTGTCCAAGCTTTGCTGCTCCGGCCGGACAGTACTCTACGCATCTTCCGCAGGCTACACATTTCTCCGGCTCTACACTGGCACGGTATGCGGAGCGTGACATATTCGGTGTGTTGAAAAGCTGGGATGTACGCAGTGCATTACATACACCAACTGCACAATTACAGATTGCAAAGATTTTATCTTCACCATCGATGTTTGTTATCTGATGGACATAGCCATTATCCTCTGCACGCTGCAGAATCTCCATTACTTCATCATAATCAATGTAACGGCCCTTTCCGGTCTCTACACAGTAATCTGCCATGTCGCCGACACCGATACACAAATCATCCTCTAAGTCTCCGGTTCCCTCCCCACGGATTCGCTGCTGACGTCTGCAGGAACATGCACCAACGGAATATTTATCATATTTATTGAGCCAGTGGGAAATATGCTCCACGCTTGCCGACTGCTGGTTTGCCGGGATTGCTTTTTCTACCGGAATAACATGCATTCCGATTCCTGCTCCACCCAGCGGAACCATAGGTGTAACTTTCTCCAGCGGAAGTTTTGACATCTGTTCAAAGAAATCTGCAATCTCCGGATGTGTTTCCACCTGCTCTTTATTCATTACCATGAATTCTGCACAGCCCGGAACAAACATTGGCAGTATGTACTGCTTATGATGGTCTTCATTTTCCCGGTTGTATTCAATCAGTCCGATGACACTCATCTGCTCTAACAGTTCTTCGGTCCGTTCTACGCTCTTCTTACATTTCTTTGCTACTTCTGCTGCGGTAGCCGGTACTCTGACTTTCATTGCCAGTGCAACTTCTGCCATCTCATCCGTTACCACTCCGGCAAGTCCCCAGTATTCCGGGTCATTTTCCGTAACTTTCACTCCGATTCGGTCTGTAATTTTCTGACCGAGTTTCAGAATCAATTCTCTTGGTTCTGCCATGTGCCCCTCCTTTGTATGATACCTGTATTGCTCCCCTCACAGGTTGCTTTTTGTCGTGATTCATCACAGTATTTGTATATATTATACAATATCCGGTTATTTTTATCAATAATTATCACACTTTTCACAATAGTTCTTCATAAAAAAGAAACTGTGTCTTGTGAATTTTATACACAAAACACAGTTTCCTGTTTCTTTTGATTTTCTCACTATTTGAAACTTATTTTTCAAAATCAGTTTCCAAAATTCTTATTTTCTATTAATCCAGTGGAATCAGTTTTTCTTTTCCACCCATATATGGCTGCAATGCCTTTGGAATATTTACGCTTCCGTCCGCATTGAGGTTGTTCTCTAAGAACGCAATCAGCATACGAGGTGGTGCAACTACAGTATTATTTAAGGTATGTGCGAAATATTTATTTCCATCCTTGCCTTTAACACGGATTTTCAGTCTTCTTGCCTGTGCATCGCCTAAGTTAGAGCAGCTTCCTACTTCGAAGTATTTCTTCTGACGTGGAGACCATGCTTCTACGTCACAGGATTTCACTTTCAAGTCTGCTAAGTCTCCGGAACAGCACTCAAGGGTACGTACCGGAATATCTAAGCTGCGGAACAAATCTACGGTATTCTTCCAGAGCTTATCATACCACTCTTTGGACTCTTCCGGCTTACATACAACAATCATTTCCTGCTTCTCAAACTGGTGGATACGATATACACCACGTTCTTCAATACCATGTGCTCCTTTTTCTTTACGGAAACATGGAGAGTAGCTGGTCAGGGTATATGGAAGTTTTTCTTCATCATTGATGGTATCAATGAATTTACCAATCATGGAATGCTCAGAAGTACCAATCAGATACAAATCCTCACCTTCGATTTTATACATCATGGCATCCATTTCATCAAAACTCATAACACCGGTTACAACATTGCTCCGAATCATAAATGGTGGTACACAGTATGTGAATCCACGGTCAATCATGAAATCTCTTGCATAAGAAATAACTGCAGAATGTACTCTTGCAATGTCTCCCATCAGATAGTAGAAGCCATTTCCCGCAACTTTTCCTGCTGCGTCCAAATCAATACCATGGAAACGATCCATGATATCGGTATGATATGGGATTTCAAAATCCGGAACAACCGGCTCACCAAATTTTTCAATTTCTACGTTACAGGAATCATCTTTTCCAATCGGAACGGATGGGTCTATGATGTTTGGAATTGTCATCATAATCCTGGTAATCTTTTCCTGTAAATCTTTTTCCTGCTCTTCTAACTCTGCAAGGCGGGCTGCATCTTTGCTTACCTGCTCTTTTAATGCCATAGCTTCGTCTTTCTTGCCCTGTCCCATCAATGCACCAATCTGCTTGGAAATACTGTTACGGTTTGCACGTAATGCATCTGCTTCCTGCTGTGCACTTCTTGCCTGCTCATCTAACTCAATTACCTCGTCTACCAGTGGCAATTTGTGATCCTGGAATTTCTTCTTAATGTTCTCTTTTACGATGTCCGGATTTTCCCGTAAGAATTTTAAATCAATCATCTTTGTTCTCCTTCTTTGATATCATGTGCTTTTTTTGAAAATTTTATAGGATTGATTCGTAAGCATGCGATTTTTCTCGCTACTCGCATAAAAAATGCCTTCCATCCCATGCATTTTCATACATGGGACGAAAGGCTTATCTACCGTTCCGCGTTGCCACCCATTTTGCCGCATCTCTTTTTACGTCTTCTCTTCTTTGCCTGCGACCACTTCATTGCGTATCATAAGGGGTACGAACCCGTGGCTTTCACCACCAGCCTCCGAAAGTGGACCAATTGCTTCCTAATACCGGCTCACACCAGCCGCCGGCTCTCTGAATTATTCCGTCAATCTTAGCTTTCGTCAAACGCTGTTTTTACTCTTTTTCCTATTATAGCGCGGGGATTGGATTTACGCAAGGGGATTCTACAATCCTCTGATAATATTTAAGTAATCCTGGCGTTGGTCAACAACAGCATAGATTATAACTCTTTTATTTTCTTCATTTATCTTATAGAAAACCAGATTTTTTTCCAATATCAACACCCGATACCCTTGTCTTTTCAATACCAGATAATGCGGTTCTCCCCCCTTTAATGGATGAACTGCCAAATCAAGAATATTCTGTTCCAGTTCTTCTAATTTTTCCAGTGCAACCTTATTACCAAAATTTTCGGCTATATACAATACGATTTTTCTAATCTGCGCATCTGCCGTTTCTGTACGAACAACTTCATATTTCAATAATTCTATTCCTCCCCAAGCATTTGTCTTAAATCATCAAATGTTTCACGAACCGGTGCTACTCTACCATTCTTTACATCATCTTCCGCTTCTGTAAGAATTTCCAAAAGTTCTATTCTTGACTTCATTCTTTTATATTCCTCATACGAAAGAGAGACTGTATCACCACGACCGTTTACTGTGATTATAACCGCTTCATTTTCTTCTCTGCATTGTTTTGAAATTTCACTATAATGATTTCTTAAATCTGCAGATGGTCGTATTGTTTCCTGTAATGCATGCATAAAAAACACCTCCGCCTATATTATAGTCACATCATATCATGATTTGACTATATTATCAAGTTTTCCATTTTTTACTTATTGTAAAGTGAATTTTTAAATTCCAGTTTTTTTACCCTCAAAAACAGAAATCCGGAATTTACTCTTGCATATAGTTTCGTAAAGTGAAATTTTTAATTCCAGTTTTTTGAATTCTAAAATGGGCTGGAATTTAATTTTCCAATTCACCTCAATTATTCACTGGATGCTTGGTAATAGCAAAAATCGCCTAAACCTCACGGTCTAAGCGACTTTTCTTTTAAGAAAATTTTTGCTGTTCTTTATATCCCAAATACTGTGTTGTTGAAAATCATGATGAATTAAAATGCTAGTCAATAACTGTAACATCTCCATCCCATATATATTTATTTTCACCAGATTCATTCTTAACTCTATAATAAATGGAATCTTCTTCCGAATTTTCATAAACTTCGTAAACATTAAATTCTGTTCCATAATCATATAGCATAATTTCACCATACGCAAAATCTGTAGGTTTTTCCGAAATATATGCTCCATTTTCACTTGTAACCTTTACCCGAAACAGCACCGGCTCCTCTGTTTCTGTCTCCGTCACTGCTTCGGTCTCTGTCACGATCTCATTTTCTACCTTTGCCTCCGTTGCTGTCTCACTCTCTGTCTCAGTTGTGACAACTGCTTCGGTCACTTCTGTGGCAGCTGAATTTGCCTGCTCCTTCGTGCTGCCGCAGGCTGTAACTGATATTGCCATAAGTATCGTTAATACTCCTGTCATAACTTTTTCCGCTATTGCTGTTGAAATCTTTCTGTTTTTCATAAATGTCCGCCTTTCCTTTTTATCTTCCTTTTATCATTTGAACTGTTCTCTATTTTAGTACATATATTTACTAAAATTAATAGTAAACATCTTTATTATGATAAATTAAAAAAGTCCTCTGCAAGACCTATTATTTTTAGGATATATTCTGGATTTTTTAGAATTATAGAAATTTGTTTTTAAAAAAATTCCGGATTTATTTTTAGATTTGGAGATTCTTATGGATTATATACAGCGAATGCG
Organism: Roseburia sp. AF25-13LB; assembly: GCF_003478915.1. Taxonomy (NCBI): domain Bacteria; kingdom Bacillati; phylum Bacillota; class Clostridia; order Lachnospirales; family Lachnospiraceae; genus Roseburia; species Roseburia sp. AF25-13LB. The sequence goes on along the minus strand of NZ_QUFO01000002.1, from coordinate 376,529 downwards.
TAATTTACGCGAAGATCATGACAAAACCCAGCAGGAAATTGCCGACGTTCTCGGAACTTCCCAGACCATGTATGCCCGTTACGAACGTGGTGCTAACGAGCTTCCTATCCGTCATCTTCTGAAGCTTTGCCATTACTATCAGGTTTCTTCTGATTATTTTCTTGGTCTTTCTGATATAAAAACAGCTCATTTACACCATGACAGTAAAACCTAAAAAGAGGAAAATTCAATGAAATCTGAATTTTCCTCTTATTTTACACGTTTTCTATTTTTTACTCGTGACGCAATGCCTCGATTGGGTCTAAGTTTGCTGCCTTATAGGATGGCAGAAGACCGAAAATAATTCCGATAATCATGGAGAATACCACGCCGCCTACGGCTGCCGGTGCACTGATGGCAACCGGTGTGGTACTAAGTTTCGAGATAATCTCAGCTAATATGATTCCCACCAGAACTCCAATCAATCCGCCTAAACTGGTAAGTACTGCTGCCTCGGTTAAGAACTGTCCTAAGATAACAGACTTTCTTGCTCCGATTGCTTTCTTCAGACCAATCTCACTGGTACGCTCCGTTACGGATACCAGCATGATATTCATTACACCGATACCGCCAACCAGAAGGGAAATTCCGGCAATCCAGATTAACATGGTATTGGTGGACTGGCTCAACTGCTGAATTTGTTTTGCCTGCTCCAGTAAGTCTTCGGATTTGTACTTAATGGTATCATCCGATGTTGCAAGATAGCCATTTAAAATATCGGCACTCTTCTTTCCTGCATTGGTCATATCGCTGGTGCTCTTTGCTTTAATGAGAACCTGCTGTGGTTCGTCATAACGATAGATAATCGGCCAGGTTACAGATGGTACATAAATCTTACCACTGCTGTCCTGGGAATAAGTATAATAATCATCCATGGAATTGATAACCGGTTCGAACTGCTCGCTCTTGGTTGCAATTCCTACAACAATATATGGCTGCTGCTTAATCTCAATGGTCTTTCCAATTGGATTCTCACCCTGAAATAATGCTTCTGCAGAATCTTCATCTAAGATTGCGACCTTTGCAAAATCACTATAGTCCTCTTCGGTAAAGCAGCGTCCGCTCTTCATAATCATTCCCGCAGTATTAAAGTAGCCATTGTCTACTCCCATAATATAACCGCCGGAAAGAGAAGTATTTTTATAGTATGCTCCATCATAATCCTGTCTGGAAAGGAATAAAGATGCATCCTCTACTTCATCCAGATCTTTAATCTGCTCCAGTGCTTCATTTGTAATTACCGGAATTCCACCCGGTACACTTTCATAGGAAAAATCCATGGAATAATCTCCCTGATACAACTGCACTGTAACATTGTTATCGCCTGCGCCAATCAGGTTCTGCTCAATCTGTTCATTCGTTCCTTTAATCGTAGATACAATTGCAATAATTGCTGCAATACCAATAATAATACCCAGCATAGTTAAGAAGGAACGCATCTTGTGTGACCAGATACCCTGAAAAGATAATCTTAAATTTTCTAACATGTTCGTCCCTCCTACTAATACATTTCAGTTCCGGAATCTTCATCCTTATTGGTTTTGACTCCTTCTTTTGCTGTCTTGCCATATGGAAAAGCAAGATAATCATCCATTGTAACTCCGGATTTGATTTCTACTGCATATCCGTATATGGTCTTTCCTGTCTTCACATACTGCTTTACCAGATGACCGGTTCCATCATCCTTCATGACATAGCTCTTACCATCTTCCTTACGCACATACGCTTTATCCAGATAAATCTTATCAGAAGCATCTTCATCTCCGCCAAGATTGATGGAAAGGCTTAAGTTATCTCCATTGCCAAGTCCGGTACTGTCTTCAATATATGCAGTATAACCATAATAGGAGGCATTTGGATTACCACTGCCATAATATCCATTTGCATCTTCCGGGTAATCATTAATCTCTGTTATCGTTGCATCGAATACCATTCCGGTGCTCCAGGAGGTTGCTGTAACACTCTGTCCCACCTTCACCTGTTCCAATGCAAGCTCATTTAGTATTCCTTTTACATATAGACCATCTGAACCGGAAAGTGTCAAAAATGCACTTCCATCATTTGGAAGATTATCCGGATCTCCTGCTTTCTTTACGGTACCATTAAACTCAGCATAAACCATTCCATCTTCTGACTGGCTTTCCATCTGTTTCAACGCAAGCTCCGCTTTTCTTTTATCCAGATCAAGCTTAGTCAGTTCTTTTTCTTTATCCGCAATCTCTTTTGCCAGTTCATCTGCCGTATATCCGCTCTGCTGGTTATCATCCGGTACAGATGGTGTATCCGGTACAACCGGTTCGACCGGGGTATCCGGGATATCCGGCTCATTAATTACTTTACTTCCATCAATAACATACCATTTTGCATCCGGGTCTGCTTCCTCTAAAGCTGCACCGACTTTTGTCCATGCACTGATTAAGGTTCCGGCTACGGTATTTCCGTCATGAATTTCAAATACCGCAACCTTCCCCTCACTTTTCAATGTATTCAGATAGCTTCCATAGACATATGCTTCCTTTGTACATAAGAAGCGGTATGGATTCTCCTGGCTTCCATCTCCGGTATATGGCTGCGCCGTTGTTGAAATATAATTATAGGCATCTCCGTTCTTCTCTTCTACCGTATCCGGTGTGGTTACAGAAGTATCCGTAGATGGTGTTTCCGGTGCTGATGGTGTCACACTGTCTACAGACGGTGTACTTGTTGTGGTATTGCTGACCGGCTTGGTATTTTTAAGCTTTTCCAATTCCTTCTGTGCTACAGCAATATTATTTTCGGTCGTCTGGATGTCTAATTTCTTCATCTCAATTGCAAGGTCAATATTGGTCATATCATACTGTAACAGTGGGTCACCTTCGGATACTTCCTGTCCTTCTGTTACAAATACTTTCTGAACGGTCTGCTCTGTGCTGACATAAACATCCTGCTGCTGTCCATTGGTCACGGTTCCGTCACTTTCCATGCTGTCACCCCAGAAACCGGTATTTAACATGGATACTGACTGTACCTCTGCTACCAGCTTACTGTTCTGGTATGCCCGGTATCCTACTACTCCTCCGGTGATTCCACCTCCGGTTAAAACTACGATTAGAATTGCAATTATAACTTTCTTTTTCATGCCTTGCCCTCCTCATCGTCTGTAAATATTTCTCCGTCTACTATATGGAGGATTCTCTTTGCCTGCTTTGCAATATTAATATCGTGGGTAATCATGACAATGGTAACGCCCTCATCATTCAGGCTCTGGAACAGTTCCATAATCTGTTTACCGGATTTCTGGTCCAATGCTCCGGTCGGCTCATCCGCCAGTAAAATCTTCGGATTATTTACCATGGCACGGGCAATTGCCACTCTCTGCTTCTGTCCACCGGAAAGCTGTGTCGGGCGGAATCCGGAACGGTCTCCTAAGCCTACACGCTCCAATGCCTTCTGTGCTCTTTCTTTCCGTTCTTTCTTCTTTACACCGGCATAGCTCAGCGGAAGTGATACGTTATCCAGTGCACTTTCCCTTGGCATCAGCTGAAAACTCTGGAATACAAATCCAATACTGTTCAGTCGGACAGCCGACATCTCACGGTCTTTTAAGTTTAAGACATCCTTTTCTGCCAGTTCATAGGTTCCGGAAGTCGGTCTGTCCAGACATCCGATAATATTCATCAATGTTGTCTTTCCGGAACCGGACGGTCCCATGATAGCAACATATTCTCCTTCTTCTACCTGTAAAGATACATCCTTCAATACCGGAACTACCAGTTTATCCTGATTGTAATCTTTATAGATATGCTGCAGATTCAGAATCATTCAACCACCTCCGAATCTGTCGCACCTGACTCGCCGCTATCTGTAAATTCAGTTCCGGCTTCATCATACATTCCTTCGTCCATGTATTCGGTTCCGTCAGTATTATACATACCTTCATCCATGTACTCAGTTCCGGCTTCATCATACATTCCCTCATCCATACCGGAATCATCTGTAGATTCCTGATTATATAATGGAGAAGAATAATCTACTTCTTCCATATTGGTAACTGCAGCTACACCCTCATACAGTCCCTGCATTGGGAATGCAATCAGGTCATCTTCAGAAAGTCCGGATTTAATCTCATATTCACCCAGATTTTCATCATACTCGCCTAATTCCACTTTACGTTTTTCCAGACGGTTCTTCTTATCTGCTGCCCACACATATGGATCTCCATCATCCTGCACAATATAATAGTCATACAGCCAGAGTCCTTCTTTTTCCTCTGCTGTACCCTGTCCGTAATCCGGCTCTATATATAAATGCTGTCCTAACATCAGTCCATCTGTACTGTCCAAAGTAACATAGAATGAATACTTGGACGCAGAATCTCCGGAGCTGCTTCCATCATACATATAAGAAGAATTACTGTCAGTCTGCGTGCTTTCAGTATCAATCTTGGAAATACTTCCTGTCCAGGTCTGCGTCTCATCTAATCTGGAACGTAAAATAACCGGTGTTCCCTCAGATATTGTTCCTACAGAAGTCTCATCAATTGTTCCTTTTACACGGTACTCGCCTGTCGCTAATATTTTCATATATGCTGCAGTATTTCCATTGGGATCCACCCCGTTTTCATTGATTTCTTTTACAACACCAGCCATCTTACTGGTTACTTCTGAGTTGTCGATGGATTTCTGGTATTTGTCAATCTCTGCCTGTTTGCTTTTCTTGTTGTATTCTGACTGCTTAATGGAAGTCTGCAGTGTCTGAATCTGTGTGGTATATTCAAACTGCTGGTCTTCCGGTGCGCTTGCTTTTTCTTTCTGCAATTCTGCAATCTGTGCATTTGAATTGGAAATGTCATTTGCAATGCCTTCCATCTCAAGCTTTGCCTGGTCTATCTGCATCTGCAGATCTTCTGTATCATAAGAAAATAATACGGTTCCCTCTTCTACTTCATCACCAACAGAAACGTATACTTCCTTTACTTTACGTTCGGAATCCTTATTTATCTCTAAGGTCTCCTGTGGTTCTACCACACCACTGTAACGATTATTGATTCCTGCTGACTGGTTCATAATTGCAGATACTTTTTCTACATATACCTTGTCTGCAGAATTTCCACCGTTGCTTCTTCCCTTTAGGAAATAGAATCCTACTCCGGCTGCAACTACTGCCGCTGCAATAACTCCAATAATAATGCCTACCTTCTTTTTGCTCATCTGTCTCCTCCTGAATAATTCCTTTTTTCTGCCTTTTACCTGTAGAAGCTGCCGTTGGCAGTTTCTCAGGAATGCCTGACAATCGAAAAAATAGCCGTAAAGCTTTCATACTTTACGACTATTTTATCATTTTCTTATCTGAAATACAGCATGGATAATTCCTAAGATTTCTTAAGAAATCATTAATTTCCCGGCAAAATTTTTTGTGATTTATTTCAAAGGATATTTTGCAGTTAACTCTGATACGATTGCTCTTGCTTTTTCAGAAGCTGTTTCACCCTCTTTAATCATCATGGCAATTGCTTCTGCAATCTTATCCATATCCTCTGTATTCATGCCTCTTGATGTAACAGCTGCAGTACCAAGACGAACGCCGCTGGTTACGAATGGAGACTTCGGATCATTCGGAATGGTATTCTTATTACATGTGATGTTTACAGCATCTAATAATTTTTCTACTGCCTTACCTGTCAAATCATAATTAGTAAGGTCTACTAACATCAGATGGTTGTCAGTTCCGCCGGATACAATCCTGATATCACGACTTAATAATCCCTTGCAAAGTGCCTGGGCATTATCAATAATACCCTGCTGATATACCTTGAATTCCGGCTGTAACGCTTCTTTTAAGCAGACTGCCTTTGCTGCAATGACATGCATTAAAGGTCCACCCTGGATTCCCGGAAATACTGCCTTATTAAAGTTATATTTATCTGCTGCTTCCTGATTGCAGAGAATCATTCCGCCTCTTGGTCCTCTTAAGGTCTTATGGGTTGTTGTTGTTACAACATCTGCATATGGGATTGGGCTTGGATGAAGTCCTGCTGCAACAAGTCCTGCGATATGTGCCATATCAACCATAAGAACTGCACCACAGGCATCTGCAATTTCACGGAATTTCTTGAAATCAATGGTTCTTGCGTATGCGGATGCACCTGCAATAATCATCTTTGGCTTACATTCCATTGCAATCTTCATTACGTTATCGTAGTCAATGAAGCCTTCATCATTTACACCATAAGGTACAATATGGAAATAAGTTCCAGAAAAGTTTACCGGGCTTCCGTGTGTTAAATGTCCGCCGTGGTCTAAGTTCATTCCCATTACGGTGTCACCCGGTTTTAAAATAGCAAACTGTACAGCCATGTTTGCCTGTGCACCGGAATGTGGCTGTACATTTACATAGTCACAGCCAAACAGCTCTTTTGCTCTCTCAATTGCCAGGTTCTCTACAATATCAACGCAGTCACATCCGCCGTAATATCTCTTTCCCGGATAGCCTTCTGCATATTTATTAGTCATTACACTTCCCATCGCTGACATTACTGCCGGGCTTACCCAGTTCTCAGATGCGATCAGCTCAATGTGGCTGTTCTGACGGTCAAATTCTTTGGTAATGGCATCTGCAACTTCCATGTCCACTGCCTGAATATCTTCTAATGTATACATGTTTCTTCTCCTTCTCTATGTGATTTTCTTTAGGCGATTGCGAAAGGGGACAGCTTTTCTTTCAAAATTTTGCTATGAAAGGGTATTTGGAGTTATTTGTACTGGAATGCCAGCAGTTCTTAAGTGTATGTTTTGCTTGATTGTAAACTGTCTTTCCGTTGCTTTGACGGGGTCGCTGTACTGTCCGCCAACTGCAGATGCGGCATAAAGCCTGCAAGGAGCACTAAGAATTTCGGCATGGACATCGTACATTCCGGCAACCGGCGCAAATTCACATCCATGTTCAATTGCGCCTCGCTGGCACGTCCCTGTGCCAGCGTTGCCAAAGAACAGACGAAATTCTAAGTGCCCCTAACAGCCCTTATCATGCATCTGAAGTTGACGAACAATGCAGCGACGATGTCAAACATTGGAAAGACTGTTTTTATCGCATCAAGCAAAATATACCTTTTAGAACTACGGGATTTCAGTGCAGACTCCAATGCCCTTTCTATAGAAAAATTTGAAAGACTGGTTATCCAATTTCGCAATCGCCCAATAAATTTACTTTGAGTATCATTATAAGTGATAGCCTGATTCAACGCAACAGTATTTTTACGCATTACCGTAAAAAAGTGCATTTTCAGATATCTTTTCCAGTTCCCTTTTCTAGGTGTCGCATTTCATATTATACTGCCACTTAAATATGGCAGTTCCAATGATTACAATATAGCCTGCAATACTGAGGACATCCGGTATCTGATTCAGGAACAGAATGCCAAGAAGTGCCGCAAAGACAATCTGGGTGTAATCAAAAACAGATATCTCTTTTGCCGGTGCTTTCGTATATGCTGTGGTAATGCAGATCTGTCCGCCTGCTGCACATACGCCAGCCAGCATAAGGCAGACAAACTGTGTCATGCTCATAGGCTTATATCCGATGATAAAAAACGGCAATGTGACAACACAGGAAAAGAGTGAAAAACAAAGGACAATAACTGGTCCCTTCACTCCCATTTTTCCCAATTTACGCACATAGGTATAAGCAATTCCTGCACCCAGTCCGCCCAGTGCTCCAATCAGTCCGTAAACAAACTGTATATCAAAGGATGGCTTAATGACAAGCAGTGCTCCGGTAAATGCCAGCACGACTGCTCCCCATTCTACTTTATTTGCCTTTTCCTTTAAGATAAAGGTTGACATAATAATTGCAAAGAAAGGCGATAACTTATTTAACATATTGGCATCTGCAATATTCAGCCGGTCAATGGCATAGAAATTACAGATTAATCCTACCGTTCCGCAGAAGCTTCGCATGAAGAGTCCGCCCCAGCTTTTCTTTGGTGCATAGAATGGCTCTTTTGCCCGGATGAGCAGAAAAGCTGCCACAACGGCAGCTACTGCATTTCGGAAAAAAGCCTTTTCCGTCGTAGGCAGGTCTCCTGACAGCCGGACAAAAAATGTCATCAGTGCAAAGAAGAAGCCTGCTCCTATAATAAATAAAATTCCCTGTCTTTTTTCCTGTTTCATATGATTCTTTCTATTCTGCAAGCAATTTTTCTACGCTTGCAAGTTTGACGCAAAGTACAAAAATTTTAGTTGCTGTCTCAAGTTCTTCCATAGTCGGGAAGCTTGGTGCAATACGGATAACAGAATCCTCCGGGTCTTTTCCATAAGGGAAAGGTGCTCCTGCCGGTGTCATAACAACGCCTGCTTCTTTTGCTTTGGCAACAACACTCTTTGCACATCCCGGTAAAGTATTAAAGCAGATGAAGTATCCACCCTTCGGGCTAATCCAGGAACCGATTCCAAGCTCGCCTAATTCATCCTGCAATGTTCTTTCTACCATTTCAAACTTCGGACGCATAATTGCTGCCTGTTTCATCATATGTGCATTGATTCCGTCAATATTTTTGAAATAACGTACATGACGAAGCTGATTAATCTTATCATGTCCGATGGTCTGCATCGTAAACTGTTTTTCAATGAAGTCAAGGTTTGCCTTGGAAGTTACGATTGCTGCAATACCGCTTCCCGGGAAGCTTACCTTTGATGTAGAGCAGAATTCATATACCATATCCGGGTTGCCGGCTTTCTCACATTCGCTGATGATATCTAAAAGGTCATCCTGCTCATCTTCATAGAGATGATGTACTACATAGGCATTGTCCCAGTAAATACGGAAGTCTTCTGCTGCCGGCTTTAATGCTGCCATACGGCGGACAGTTTCATCGGAATAAGTAATTCCCTGAGGATTGGAATATTTTGGTACACACCAGATTCCTTTAATGGAATCATCGCTGCTTACCAGACGCTCTACCATATCCATATCCGGTCCTTCGGAAGTCATCGGTACATTTACCATTTCTACACCGAAAAATTCTGTTACTCCGAAATGACGGTCATAACCCGGTACCGGACATAAGAATTTTACTTTATCCAGTTTGCACCATGGTGTACTTCCCATGACACCATGGGTAAAGGAACGGGATACGGTATCGTACATAACATTTAAGCTGGAATTACCGTATACAAAGACATGGTCCGGTGTGCTTCCTACCATATCTGCAATTAATTTTCTTGCTTCCGGAATTCCTTTTAATTCTCCATAATTTCTACAGTCTGTACCATCTTCTGCAATTAATTCACTGCTGCTGTTTAATACATCCAGCATCGGCATAACAAGGTCGAGCTGGGTTGCTGCCGGCTTTCCTCTTGCCATATTTAAAGAAAGACCCATTCCCTTGTATTTTGCATATTCTTTTTCAAGACCTTCCTTTACCTTATACAATTCTTCTTTTGACATTTCCTGATAAGACTGCATCTTATTCCTTCCTCCTGTATCATTCATCATTTTCTTTTAACCAGTGAAGCCACTGGGCGATTTCTTTTTCTTTTCCATTGTCGGTCGGCTCATAAAATACCGAATCCGTCAGCCCGTCCGGAAGATACTGCTGTCTGACATAGTGATGAGGGTAATCATGGGAATAACGATAACCCAGACCATGTCCTAATTTTCCGGCGGATTTGTAATGTGCATCCTTTAAGTGATTTGGTATCGGTGCCGTTTTGGTATGTTCTACCACATCCATCGCACGATTCAGTCCCATATAGGATGCATTACTCTTTGGTGCACTTGCCACATAGGCAACTGCTTCTGCAAGAATAATCTGTGCCTCCGGCATACCGATGCGTTCTACTGCCTGTGCAGCAGAAACCGCTACATTCAATGCCATCGGGTCTGCTGTACCAACATCCTCTGCCGCGCTGATCATGATTCTTCTTGCGATGAAACGGATATCTTCTCCTGCATATAACATTCTTGCGAGGTAATAAAGGGCTGCATCCGGGTCTGTTCCACGGATACTTTTGATAAATGCAGAAATCGTATCATAATGATTATCTCCTGCCTTATCATATTTCACTACACGCTTCTGGATACATTCCTGTGCCACATCGATTGTAATATGGATAAGTCCGTCTTCGCTTCGTGGTGTGGTTAAGATTCCAAGTTCAATAGCGGTAAGGGCTGCCCTTGCATCTCCATTGGCAACATCTGCCATGAATTCCAGTGCATCCTCGTCGATGACTGCCTGATATGCACCCATTCCCTTTTCCTTATCGGTAACTGCCCGCACCAAAAGCTTCTTAATATCTTCTTTTTCCAGTGCATGCAGTTCGAAAATAATGGAACGGGATAGTAAAGCTCCATTGACTTCAAAATATGGATTTTCCGTTGTGGCACCAATCAGGATAATCGTTCCGTCTTCTACAAAAGGCAGAAGGTAGTCCTGCTGTCCTTTATTAAAACGATGAATCTCGTCGATGAAAAGAATCGTTTTCTTTCCATACATTCCCTGATTGTTCTTTGCCTGCTGCACCACTTCCTCCATGTCCTTCTTTCCTGCAGATGTAGCATTCATCTGAAGGAATTCAGCACTGGTGGTATTGGCAATCACTTTTGCCAGCGTGGTCTTTCCGGTTCCCGGCGGTCCATAGAAAAGAATAGAACTTAACTTATCTGCTTTAATGGCACGATATAACAGCTTGTCCTTTCCGATAATATGTTCCTGCCCGACTACTTCGTCTAAGGTCGTGGGACGAAGTCTTGCCGCAAGGGGAGACTCTTTTTCCATATTCTGTTCCCGCATGTAATCAAATAAATCCATTTTTGCTCCTTGCATAATTTCAAAACGAATCTTGCATTTTTACTCTTATTTTTCTTCATTTTTATACTTTTTTGGTTTCAAAATGACATTTGAGCTTTAAAATAATTCATTTCATCCTAAGATACCATACCTTAATTTTTGTCTTTTGACAAGTCTATTCTGGTATTTTTTCTCGATTTTCCAGTGAAAACACACCAAAAATCCATTGAAACATTCTTTTTTCTCAAGGTAACTCAAATATCAGCTTATCTACCGTTACAAATTCATAACCCTGTGCCTGCAGCCGGTCAATAATCTCAAAGGCTGCCAGCATACTGCTGTCATAACCGTCATGTAATAAAATAATATCACCATCTTTGACATCCGTCATTACTTTATTGACGACTTTTTCCTTATTCTGCACCTCCCAGTCCCTTGGGTCTACATCCCAGAGCACCTCTATCATATTCATCTGACAGTCCAGATTCTTCTGGGTGCTTCCGAAAGGAGAACGCAAAAACTGCGGATATTCCCCGGTAATCTGATAAATGGCATCATTGGTCTTTCGAATCTGCTCACAGGCATCTTTCTTCGATAAGATGCCAAGGTTCACATGGGTATAGGAATGATTTCCTATGATATGCCCATCATCCTGAATTTTCTTTATCAAATCCGGATATGCCTCTGCTTTCTCTCCGATTACAAAAAAGGTTGCTTTGACATTGCGCTCCTTCAGCCCTTCCAGTAAATCTTTCGTACATTCCGGGCTTGGTCCATCGTCAAATGTCAATGCAACCTCTTTTATTCCACTTGTTTTCTTTATATTCATGCTCTCTGCATTTACCAGATGATTGACACGGATCCGACAGGCTCCGGCGGCAATTACCAATACCGCCAGTGCCAGATTCATCCATATCAATGCTTTTCGGATTCGACTCATTTTACACCGTTACTTTTCTGCTCTCCTGACAATATATGCAGCAACTGCATTTCTTATTATGTCAGGCTTGAACCATTTCAGGCGGTCGCCGGTTTTGCGCTGGCAGTCAGTTCTCCATCGGTAAGGTCGATAAGAATGGTATCTCCCTCTCTGACTTTATCTGCAAGAATCAATTTTGCTGCCAATGTCTCCACATATTTCTGCAGGAAACGTTTCAGCGGTCTTGCACCATATACCGGGTCATAACCCTTCTCAGTAATATAATCCTCGGCAGCCTTGGTCAGTTCTACTTTCAGTTCACGGTCTGCAAGACGTTTATTCAGATCTTCCATCAGTAACTTGATAATGTTGCCGATGTTGTCTTTGGTCAGCGGTTTGAACATAATGATTTCATCCAGACGGTTTAAAAATTCCGGCCGGAAGTTACCCTTCAGTTCTTCCATGACAGCTTCTTCTGCTTCCGGACGAATCTCGCCATTTTCGTCAATGCCCTCCAACAGATGCATGGAGCCTAAGTTAGAAGTCATGATAATAATGGTATTCTTAAAGTCTACGGTACGTCCCTGGGAATCGGTAATTCGTCCGTCATCCAGTACCTGAAGCAGTACATTAAAGACATCCGGATGTGCTTTTTCCACCTCATCAAAGAGGACTACGGAATACGGTTTCCGGCGGACTGCCTCCGTCAGCTGACCACCTTCATCATAGCCTACATATCCAGGAGGTGCTCCAATCAGACGGGAGACGGAATATTTCTCCATATACTCGCTCATATCGAGACGGACCATATTGGATTCATCATCGAAAAGGCAGCTTGCTAATGCTTTGGCAAGCTCTGTCTTACCTACACCGGTTGGTCCTAAGAACAGGAAAGAACCGATTGGCTTGCTCGGGTCTTTGATTCCGGCTTTGGAACGGATGATTGCTTCTGTTACCTTGGTAACGCCCTCGTCCTGTCCAATGACACGTTTATGCAGTTCTTCATCAAGGTGCAGTGTCTTATTTCGTTCGCTCTCAGTCAGTTTGGCTACCGGGATTCCGGTCCAGCGGGAGATAATCTTTGCGATTTCTTCTTCGCTGACACTTTCATGTACCAGTGATAAATCTTCACCTTTGACTTTCTCTTCTTCAATTTCCAACTGCTGCTGTAACTGCGGCAGCTTACCATATTTTAATTCTGCCGCTTTATTTAAATCATAGCTCTGCTCTGCCTGCTGGATTTCATTTTTCAGGCTTTCCAAATCCTCACGCAGCTTCTGGACTTTCTCTACGGATTTCTTTTCATTGTCCCACTGTGCCTTCTTATTCTGGAACTCACTCCGAAGCTCTGCTAACTCTTTCTGTAAGTCTGCCAGACGCTCCTGGCTCAGACGGTCATCCTCTTTTTTCAATGCAGTCTCTTCAATCTCTAACTGCATGACACGGCGGTTCAGTTCGTCTAACTCGGTCGGCATGGAATCAAGCTCTGTCTTAATCAGTGCACAGGCTTCATCCACCAGGTCAATTGCCTTATCCGGTAAGAACCGGTCTGAGATATAACGGTTCGAAAGCACTGCTGCGGAAACCAGTGCACTGTCGGTAATCTTTACTCCATGGAATACTTCATACCTCTCCTTTAATCCACGCAGGATAGAAATAGTATCTTCTACCGTTGGTTCGTCTACCATAACCGGCTGGAATCTTCGTTCCAATGCGGCATCCTTTTCAATGTATTCCCGGTACTCATCCAATGTGGTAGCACCGATACAATGCAGTTCTCCACGGGCAAGCATTGGTTTTAAAAGCTGTCCGGCATCCATGGCTCCATCGGTTTTTCCTGCACCGACAATGGTATGCAGCTCATCGATAAAGAGGATAATCTGACCTTCGGATTTCTTTACTTCATCCAATACTGCTTTCAGACGTTCCTCAAATTCACCACGGTATTTTGCTCCGGCTACCAATGCACCCATATCCAGTGCAAAGAGCTTCTTATCCTTTAATCCTTCCGGAACATCACCACGTACAATCCGTTGTGCCAGTCCCTCTACAACTGCGGTTTTACCTACACCGGGTTCGCCAATCAGTACCGGATTGTTTTTCGTCTTACGGGACAAAATTCGCACTACATTCCGGATTTCTGCATCTCGTCCGATGACCGGATCCAGCTTCTGGTCTCTCGCCCTCTCTACCATATCATATCCATATTTATTTAAGGTATCATAAGTAGCTTCCGGATTATCGGAGGTCACACGCTGGTTGCCACGCACCGTAGACAGTGCCTGCAGGAAACGGTCTCTTGTAATACCATATTCCTTAAAAATTTCCTTTAATGCAGGATTCGGATATCTTAATAAGGATAAAAACAGATGCTCTACAGAGACATAATCATCTCCCATCTGCTTTGCCTCATCCTCTGCACTAATCAATACCTTATTCAATGCCTGACCGACATAAACCTGGCCGCCGGACACCTTGGTTCTTGCTTCCAGATGGCGGATTGCATTGTCTACAAAATGCTCCTTCTGGATTTCCATTTTCTCAATCAGTTTTAAAATCAGTCCATCTTCCTGCTGCAGTAATGCCACTAAAAGATGTTCCTGCTCGATTTCCTGATTGCCATATTCATATGCTAATTTTTCGCAATCCTGGATTGCTTCCATTGACTTCTGTGTAAATTTCTGAATGTTCATATCTTTCACCTCATTTCCCACTGTGCTATGAACGAATTCCTGTTATTTCTGTTTCCAAGCATAAATATAGCACGCATTATTAGCACTGTCAAGAGGTGAGTGCTAAAATTTTCAGACAATTTTTGTTAATTTCTATTTTTCTTATATTTAAAAGGAATTCAGCAGTCCTTTCAGCCCTTCCTCTTTATAAACTCCCTTATAATATGCAACTTCATCTTTTATCATCTCATCAATCACCTGCATTCCAAGAAGTTCCACCGGTGCCTTATCATCTGTAAGAATATAATCGCCCTTTTCATAGGAAACGGTATCTGCCAATACCTCTGTCATCATTCCCTTTAACTCCTGATTCTCAAGCTTGGAAATGTTGTTAGAAAGATTCTTTAAAATTTCTCCATTGTCGGATGCAAACAGTTCCCGGTTTGTAGAGCCTGCCACATCCACAGTATATTCTGTTCCAAATACACTTCCTATGGTGTCGGAAAGATACTGGTTAATATTTCCTTCTTTCTGCCCACGCATGTTCATATTCACCACCATTACGCCATTTTCATTTAAATGCTCTTTTACCAGCGTAAAAAATTCAACGGAAGACATCTGAAACGGAATCGTAATATCCTGATAAGCATCTACCATAATGACATCGTATTTCTTATCGGATGCATTTAAAAATGCTCTTCCATCATAAGTCGTTACCGGCACATCCTCCGAAAGTGAAAAATACTGTCTGGAAAGCTTTGTAATCTTCTCATCAATTTCAACACCTTCCACATTCATATCTCCAAAATATTTCCGGCACTGGGTTGCATAAGTACCGGTTCCCATTCCAAGAATCAGCACATCCATGTCTGATATTTCTTTGTCTTTTAACATAAGCGGTGCCGCCATGGCATAATCATAATACATGCCGGTCAGTTCATCCTGCTTCATATACACAGACTGCACACCGAATAACACATTGGTGGATAAGGACACCTTGTCCTGATTTTCGTATACCTGAAGATAGTTATATACGGATTCCCCCTCATAGGTCAGATTATTTTCCCAGAATGCAAATGAGTCGGAATATCCAAACCCGCAGCACAGTGCAAATATCAGAATAGATGCAACTATTTTCTTCTTTCCGGTATGCGCATTGATAAAATATACGATGGATAATGCCAGTAAAATTCCCGCAAAGATAAGAAATGTAACGGATGTTCCTACTGCCGGAATTGTCACAAAGGTTGGGATAAAGGTTCCAATGATGCTTCCGATGGTGTTAAATGCCCCTAAGGTACCTACTGTCTTTCCGTTGTCATCTAAATTATCAACAGAATATTTTACCAGGGATGGTGTTACCGTTCCCAACAGAAACAGCGGAAATACGAAAATTACCATGCAGGCTGCAAAAGCTGCAATAATCAGGAAATTATTATTTACCGCAAAGATTAAAAGGGCTGATATTCCTATGATAATATATTTTCCCACTACCGGAATTAATGCAATCCAGATTGCGGCAATGATAATTCTTCCATACAGTTTATCCGGGTTCGGTGATTTGTCTGCCGTCCTTCCGCCATAAATATTTCCCAATGCCATGGCAATCATAATGGTTCCGATAATGATTGTCCAGACTATCTGGGAAGAACTAAAATATGGTGCAAGTAATCTGCTTGCGCCTAACTCTACTGCCATCACTGACATTCCTGCAAAAAAATTCCGTCAAATACAAAAATAACTTTTTCATATACACCTCTTTTATTTTCTTTCAATATCAATCATAAGATACTCCGACTTACATCCCGTTTTAAACTTAATCGCCCAGTCGGAAATTCCTGATGTTACAATAAAATTCGTATTTTCTCTCTGCTCATATCCATAGACACGGTCATCCGGTGTCATTTTCGTAAGATTCTCAATGGTCATCAGCGGGAATAGCTGTCCACCGTGGGTATGTCCGGAAAGAACCAGATCCACATTGACATTCTGCTGCGCTGCATAATCCTGTGGCTGATGGTCTAATACAATGGAGAATTTATCCGGATCAAGGTTTGCCGTCAGTTCTTCCATTGTGGCTCTTTTTTCTGCATATTCTTCGGATTTATCCTGTCTTCCTATTATATAGAATTTATCCGCAATCAGTTCTACCTCATCCTGCAGAACATGTACCTGATTTTTTTCTAATTCCACTATCAAATCATTTCCATCATAGCCCCGGTATTCCGGCGGATAATATCCTTTATCATGATTTCCAAAGACATAATATACACCATAAGTCGCATCAAGCTCTCCTAATGCTTTGCAGCAGGCTATCATATCTTCTTTTGTCGTATCATCATCCACAAAGTCTCCCACAATCAGAACCACATCCGGGTGCTGCTCCTCTATGGTTTTCATATGCTCGGCAAAGCCTTCCCCATGAAAAGTTGTCCCTACATGGGAATCTGCAAATACTGCCACCCGAAGGCTTCCTACTTCCTTATCCGTCTGAATCTGATAGTCCGTCTCCCATACATGATGTGCCAGATACCAGCCGCTTCCAAGATATCCTATGGTAAATACAAGTGCCACAGCTCCGGCATAATATCTTTTCAAAGATCTCTTCCGGCGTTTTTTTATCAGTGCAAAAATTCCGTCACTGATAAGCCAGAATATAATCAGATGCAGAATGCATACTATAGCATTCATCGAACCCCACGCTACCCAGAGTATTACGGTGATTCCACATACCAAAACCGCACTAATTAGGATGCGCAGCCACTTTTTTCCTTTTGTTATTTTATTCAGGAAACCAAATTTTCCAATCCGGTTTATCAGATAGATGATTCCTGCAAACGCACTGAAAAACAGTACTATCATTAGTATTGCCCACATCTTTTAAATCCTCATTCCATCCTTTTTATTCATTATCTGTTTATCCGTCTATCATTCATCTACTCATTTATCTGTTTAATCAATTTTATCAGCTCATCCACGTCTTCCATTGTCGTTGCCCAACTGGTTGCAAAACGAATTACCGTATGGTTCTCATCCTTTTTCTCCCAGAAGCTGAATTCAACTTTTTGCGCAAGCTTTTCCATAAATGCATTCTCTACCACGCAAAAGACCTGATTGGTGGGAGCATCCAGATAAAGTTCGATTCCATTTTCCTTTAAGCCTTCCCGAATCTTATCTGCCGCTGCAATTGCCGGCTCTCCGATATGCTCATATAAATCATTTTCAAATAACACATCAAACTGGATGCCAAGTATCCGTCCCTTGGCAAGCAGTGCTCCATGCTGTTTTACAATGGTGAAGAAATGCGGAATAAGCCCCGGCTTTGGAAATACCACCGCCTCTCCAAACAATGCACCGCATTTTGTTCCTCCGATATAAAAGGCATCGCA
The DNA here is from genome assembly GCF_003478915.1 of Roseburia sp. AF25-13LB. NCBI lineage: Bacteria > Bacillati > Bacillota > Clostridia > Lachnospirales > Lachnospiraceae > Roseburia > Roseburia sp. AF25-13LB. Next base: position 358,745 of record NZ_QUFO01000002.1, on the reverse strand, counting down.
GCATGCTGCAATATCTTCTAATGTCACATCATTCACCGGGCATGCCAGTGCATAAGCAAGTCTTGCTCCATCTAAATAAAGTGGAACACCATTGCTGCGGCATACTTTACTTAATGCTTCTAATTCCTGCCTGTTATATAAGGTTCCATATTCTGTCGGCTGGGAAATGTATACCATTCCCGGCATCACCATATGATCACGGTTGCCATCCTCTTTAAATTTATTTAAGACTTCTTCTACCTTTTCTGCGCTGATTTTTCCATCTGTCTGCGGAATCGTCAACACTTTATGTCCACCCGCTTCAATAGCTCCTGCCTCATGGGAACTGACATGTCCGGTCTCTGCCGCAATCACTCCCTGATAGGATGCTAACAGGGCATCAATTACCGTGGCATTGGTCTGTGTTCCTCCCACCAGAAAATGCACCTCTGCCTCCGGTGCATTGCAGGCTTTCCGAATCTTTTCCCTTGCAGTTTCCGAATATTCATCCAGTCCGTATCCGGCACTTTTTATCAGATTTGTCTCCGCTAACTTCTTGAGAATTGCCGGATGAGCTCCTTCCATATAATCACTTGCAAAAGCTAACTGTGCTGCCATTTTTCTTTTCCTCTCTCTATTCTATATTGACATAGATTCTTCTTCTATGATTTTTCCTACTTCCTCCGGTTTGATTTCCACATTTATTATACGGTTCCATCCTATCAGACGCAAATAAATTTTTCATAAAGAACTCCCGGAACATCGTTTTTCCGATACTCCGGGAGTCTGCTATCTTTTCTTCTATAATATATTGTCTAAGTTTCTGATTACATCAGTTTACGGAATAAAACTTTCAAATCCTCTACATTTGTATCCTTTGGATTGCCCGGTGCACAGGCATCAGCAAAAGCGGATTCTGCAAGGAATTCTAAGTCTTCTTCCTTTAACGCCTCTAATTTTGTTGGAATTCCAACATCTACAGATAACTGCTGTACCGCATCAATGGCTGCCTTTCTGTATTCTTCTACAGACATATCATCAACGCCTTTTACACCCATTGCTCTTGCAATCTCACGATATTTCTCACCAGTGCATTCTGCGTTGTATTCCATTACGATTGGAAGCATCATTGCACAGGCAACTCCATGTGGAGTATCATATACAGCACCTAATGTATGTGCCATGGAATGTGCAATTCCAAGTCCTACATTAGAAAATCCCATTCCTGCAATATACTGTCCTAATGCCATTCCTTCACGGCCTTCTTTTTCATTGGCAACTGCACTTCTTAAAGATCTGCTGATAATTTCAATCGCTTTCAAATGGAACATATCAGTCATTTCCCATGCAGCCTTTGTAGTATATCCTTCAATGGCATGTGTCAGTGCATCCATTCCGGTGGAAGCTGTCAGTCCCTTTGGCATAGATGACATCATCTCCGGGTCAATTACTGCGATAACCGGCATATCATGCGGGTCTACACATACAAATTTTCTCTTACGCTCTACATCTGTAATTACATAGTTAATGGTAACTTCTGCTGCAGTTCCGGCTGTTGTCGGTACAGCAATAATCGGAACACAAGGCTTCTTTGTCGGAGCTACACCCTCTAAGCTTCTGACATCCTCAAATTCCGGATTTGCAATAATGATACCAATTGCTTTTGATGTATCCATAGATGAACCACCACCAATTGCAATGATATAATCTGCTTTTGATGCTTTAAATGCTTCCACACCATGCTGTACGTTCTGAATGGTAGGATTTGCCTTGATATCAGAATAGATTTCATAAGCAAGTCCTGCTTCATCCAATACATCGGTTACTTTGGATGTTACACCAAACTTAATCAAATCCGGGTCAGAACAGACAAATGCTTTCTTAAATGCTCTTGCCTTTGCCTCGTTTGCGATTTCTTTAATTGCTCCTGCGCCATGGTAGGAAGTCTCGTTTAACATAATTCTGTTTGCCATTTTATCTTCTCCTTTGTCCTTTATTGATACCTCTATTTTACCAATGAAAAAGACAAATAAAAAGTTACAAAAAGGCAACTCTGTCACTTGATTTTTCAATATCTGTCATGGACAAATTCCACTCTCAATCATCATCCGTCACCACTATATCATCTGCAATTTTTCAAATACTGCTTTCAGTTCTGCCGGCACCGCTTCCGTCAGTGCCTTTGCCAGTTCCCTCGGTGTAGTCTTCTTTCTTCCAAGCACCCACTGAATTGTCATATAAACTGAACCCTGGCAATACATTTCCAGAAGGAAATGAAGATGCTCCGATAATTTCTGTCCTGATTTCTTTTCTATTTTATCCGTATAAAACCGGGTAATCAGTTCAAAATCATGGTCTCTTAAGCAGTTCTGGCTGTCTGATTTAAATGCAGCCCTGAAAAATAATTTTTCCTGTTCAATATATTCAAATTTCTTTACCAGCCCCTCATATACCGTCTTTCCCTCTCCCATATGTTCAAAGGATTCTGCTAAAATTTTGTCAAAATACCAGTTTATCAGATCATATTTATCCTGAAAATGACGGTAAAATGTCTGTCTTGTCGTTCCGCTCAGTTCCACAATCTGCCGGACTGTAATCCGTTCTATCGGCATCTTCGCCATACACTGCTTCATGGCATCTGCCAGCCGGTATTTCATCTGTTCTGCTTTCTGAACATTCTGCTCCATGCCTTCTCCTCCACTTACTCTGCCAATCTACTATCGTCAGCATAGCACCAACCTGTGAAAAAGGCAACCTGACCATTTTCGCCTATAAAGTTTTCCTGCGTTTCCAACGCCAGATTACAATAGAAAGGAGAACTGCCACATAATCCGTCAATGCCTGTCCGTAGATAACACCGTGCAGACCGAGCAATGCATTCAAGCCGTAAAGCACCGGAATCAAAAGTACGCCCTGTCTCAATATAGAAAGAATCGTTGCCGGAAGTGCATTTCCGGTAGACTGCATACAGTTCATATTCATAAATAAAATGCCAATGACCGGACCGGAAATCATATAAGCAATCAGCATTTCCACACCATAATTTATGACCTCTGTATCAGAAATAAACAGGCGGATAATCGGCTCCCGGAAAAAGAAAAACAGTGCTGTCGCCAATACACCTACAATCAGACAGCATTTCTTCGTATAACGTTCCACTGTAATAAAACGCTCCCTGTTCCCTGCACCGTAACTATAGCCTAATAACGGTTGTACTCCATTTGCCAGTCCCATCTGTAAAAATGTGATAAACATATTTGCCTTAAATACAATTCCAATAGCCGCTACCGGTGCATTTCCATATGCCACCAGAATCTGGTTTAAAATAATCGTAGAAATGCTCATCAATGCAGAAAAAATAGCTGTTGGAAGTCCTGCCGAGCATACCTGGGACAGAATTCTGTCCCCACATTTAAAATACCGGAATGCCATAGACATGTTCCTGCTCTTTCTACAGAAATACCAAAGATAATATACACTCGCCATTATATTTCCAATAGTCGTTGCAATGGCTGCGCCTGCTGCACCCATACCAAATCCACTGATAAATATCGGGTCTAAAATAATATTGGCCACGGTTCCTATCATACTTCCTGCCATAGCTTCCCGGCTGGCTCCGTCCGCACGCACAACAAAGCTTGCTGCCGCAGACCAGATAATAAACGGTGCACCATAAGAAATATATGTTGTGTATCCTTTCGCCAGTTCATAAGTATCTGCATCTGCTCCAAACAATTGTAAAACCGGCTGCATTCCAACCAGTAAAATTGCAGCAAAAACAATTCCCACGATAAGTGATGCATAGGTAATAAAAGAAGAAACCTGCTTTACTCTTTTTTCCTTCTTTTCGCCCAATGCCATAGATGCCGCTGCGCTTCCGCCCATACCAAACATATTGGCAAATGCCATGAATAATATAAAAATCGGATTCGTCAGACTGACTGCTGCCACCTGCAACGGATCCCCTGTCTGCCCTACGAAAAATGTATCCGCCATATTATAAACGACAGTAACCAGACTGCTGATGACACTTGGAATTGCCATCTTTGCTACTGCCTTCGACACCTTCATGCTGCCCATTAATTCATTTTCGTCCATTGTAACCCTTCCTTTCTGCCGGTAAAATCTGCTTCCCAAAGACACTCATCGGCCTCTTGTAACTTTAAATTTCTCATTCCAGATTCCGAAGCATCTTCTCGGCAATTCTTAAAAATTCTTTTCTTTCTTCTTCCGTAATTCCCTGTAATAAAAGTTCTTCCGATTCCGTAATTTCCTTTCGCAGAATATGTTCAATCTTCCGCGCCTGTTCTGTAAAAACAATCTTCTTATATCTTCCATCCTCTGATTCCGGCACCCGGCAGATTAGTTCTGCCTGCTCAAGATTCTTTAAAGTCTCTGTTGCAGTAGACGGACGCAAGCCAAATTCTTCCTCAATCTCTTTCTGGTATACCGGATGGTTTTCTGATTCCACCAGAATATAATTTAAGATGTTACCCTTTGCTCCGCTGATTCCGATAGATTCCTGTATTTTCTTAGAACGTCTGCGGAGCCGGTTGGATATTTTATTAATTACCTTTCCTGTTTCCATGGCAAATCTGTTCCTTTCTTTAAACTTATTACTATTTCTAATTAGTTCGGTTCCTAAGTATTTTAGCCAGATTTTATTCCATTGTCAACTTTCTATTTTATCTACTCTATTTCTTCATGCATAATATTCCTTTTCCCGGCTCATGCTAATGCCGATATATAAACTTTTCTTAGGCGATTATGAAAAAGAACGTAAGAATTTATTTCAAAAATTTTAAATATAGAAGGGCATTGGAAGTAATTTGTGCTGAAATGCCCTTCTATAGTAAAAATTTTGAAAGAAAAATATATCTTTTCGCAATCGTCCAAAAAATTTTCTATAAAAGGAGATTATCGTATGGGAAATAACATGGATTTAAATTATGAAATGTTCTGCTATCAGTGTGAACAGACAGCCGGTGGCAAAGGCTGTACAAAGCTTGGCGTATGCGGAAAGACACCGGAAATTGCCAACCTGCAGGATTTACTTATTTTTCAGATAAAGGGAATCAGCTGCTACGGAAAAGTGCTGGTGGAGCAGGGACAACATATGGACAAATCGATTGTAAGCTTTATTGAAAATGTACTTTTTACGACACTTACCAATGTAAATTTTGATGCAGATGTACATGTGGCACTGCTCCGGCAATCACAGCAAATCAAAGAAGAGCTTCACAATTTGGTAGGTGAAATTTCGAATTCCACACTCCATGCCACCTATCATCTGCCGGATTCAAAAACGGATATGTTAAAGGATGCTCCTATGGCGGGCATTATGTATGACAAATCCTTAGACCCAGACATCCGCTCCCTCCGTCAGACTATTCTCTACGGTTTAAAAGGTATCAGTGCCTATGGTCATCAGGCAAGAGAATTAGGTTACTTCAGTGATGAAGTGGATGACTTTTATATACTGGCATTAGAAGCCATTACCGATGACCGGCTGACTGTCGAAGACCTGATCCGTCTGACCATGCGTACCGGTGAAATGGCTATTGAAGTCATGAAAAAACTGGACGATGCCAATACCACTATTTATGGCAATCCTTCCCCGCATAAGGTAAATGTTACTATTAAAAAAGGGCCATTTATCATTGTCTCCGGTCACGACTTAAAGGATTTGGAAATGCTGTTGAAGCAGACGGAAGGCACCGGCATCAACATCTATACCCATGGTGAAATGCTGCCCTGCCACGGTTATGATGGACTGAAAAAATATTCTCATCTTGTAGGTAACTTCGGTGGAGCCTGGCAGGATCAGCAGAAACAGTTTGACAACATTCCAGGCTGTATCCTGATGACCACCAACTGCCTGATGCGTCCGAGAGATTCCTACAAAGACAGGATTTACAGCACGAATGTAGTAGGCTGGGATGGTGTGAAACATGTCGGTCGGAAAGAAAATGGAGACAAAGATTTCAGTGAAATCATAAAACAGGCAATTGAACTTGGCGGTTTTCAGGAAGACCAGCCGGCAAAAGAGATTCTGGTAGGTTTCGGACACCACGCTGCCTTAAGCTATGCCCCACAGCTTGTGGAAGCTGTTAAAAGCGGACAAATCCGCCATTTCTTCCTTATCGGCGGCTGTGACGGTGCCCGTCCGGGACGAAATTACTACACTGACTTTGCCCAGATGGTTCCATCTGACTGTATGATTCTGACGCTTGCCTGCGGAAAATACCGTTTTAATAAACTAGATTTTGGTGAAGTAGCAGGGCTTCCACGTCTTTTGGATGTGGGACAGTGTAATGATGTCTACTCTGCCATCCGCATTGCTACTGCACTTGCAGATGCTTTTGAAACGGACGTAAACGGACTTCCACTGTCACTGATTATATCCTGGTATGAACAGAAAGCGGTTGCTGACCTGCTTGCCCTTTTAAGCCTTGGCATTCATGATATTTATTTAGGTCCAACGCTTCCTGCCTTCATCAGTCCAAATGTGCTGCAGTATCTTACCGATACCTTCCACATAAAGCCAATCAGCAATGCTTCCGATGATATCAAAACCTGCCTGAAACAAAGCCTATAAATAATAAACCTCCTTACCAGTTTTCTGGTAAAGAGGTTTTTATTTATGCAAAATCTATTTTCCTGTCTGATTTGCAATGCAGACGCAATACCATTTATCATCTGTCTGACTGACATCATGATTACAGTTGATAATCGGATGATTCAGGTCATTTGGTGGAATGTAACGCACCACACCGATTCTTCCATCGGACATCTGTACCTTTACATCCCGGTAATTTTCCACCATATTTTTCACAAATAAGTCTACCAGGCGTTCATCCAGTCCCGGAAATTCGCCCTTTTTAAATTTCTCCAACACATCAAAAGGAATCATGGATTCCTTATAACTTCTCTGGGAAATCATGGCATCATACACATCGGAAATGGCGGTAATCCTTGCCAGCAGAGAAATCTCATCTCCTGCAATCTGATCCGGATAACCCTTGCCATCCAGCCGCTCATGATGATGTCTTGCCGCTAACCGGATATCTTCATCTACATTATCCCAAAGCAGCTCATATGAATAAACGGGATGAGCTTTTATGATTTCAAATTCTTCTTCCGTAAGTCTTCTCGGTGCATTTAAGATTTCTTCCGGTATCTTCGTCTTTCCGATATCGTGCACTAATCCGGCGCATACCAGCTTTTTAATCACCGGTTCCGGAAGCTTCAGCCACTGCCCGATAACACCATTGGTAAATGCTACGTTCAGGGAATGGCGCTGCAAATTCTCATCCATCTCTCTCGGTGCATCAATACACTGAAATATTTTAGGAAAATCCAATACCTTAATCTTAGTAAAAATATCCTTTGTAACAGTCTCCGTTGCTTCCATATTAATTTCGGAAGCATTTCTGGTTACAGAAAAAATACTGTCTACATCGTTTTTTAATGCTGTATAGCCGATTGCTTCTTCGTATACTCTCTGCAATGCAGCTCTTGGTGCTTTTCCACTGTTGAGAATTTCCTGATAAGTTTCCTCACTGGTTGTAATATATCCACCACGTTCAAACTTGGAAAGTTTATCTAACCGGTCCTGTGTCAGGACTTCGCCCCGTTTCAAAAGCAGCACCGAACCTCTGTCATTATAAATATCTCCGGAAAGTTCCAGGCCTTCCCATAAAAAATCAATTGGAATTTTTCTAAGTCTCATTCTGTCACTCCGCCCTTATATATTCCTGTCACGAATCATCATGCAGCCATACTCTTCTGTCTTAAGATTTGCATTCTGTATCCGGACAATCCGATATGTCTTCTGTAACATTGTATCTCCAAGTTTCACGCAAATCCGCAGTTCCGTTCCAACTGTCCCGCTTCCTGCCATTGTCTGAATCAGAATTCCATTTCCACTGATATTACAGGTTTCCATTTCAATTGGCTTCTGCAATTCAATTAATGTTCCATCCACAATAACAGATTCTATATATCCCTTTTCTTTTAAGGGATAACGGGCATGCTTCCGCTTCTCACCATTCTTACTCCTGCCCAGCTCGATTTCTACTTCATTGGCAATTATAACCTTCCGAAGATTACCGGTAGCTTCTACCAGGCTCCCATTCGGTCCAAATATGATAACCGTCACTGCATGCTCCATCCGGTTGTCCAGGCTTCCTGCACTAACCTTTACTACTTTACGGATCGGATCATAAGATTTAATTCTTGTATCTAATACCCTCTTCCCGCCGGCAATTTCCTTTACAATAATCCGGCAGCCATTTAACTCCATCATTCCTGCCATAATTTGCATTTCTCCCTGATACTGTTGTTCACCTATTATCCATATCTCATTTCTGTTTGATATATTTTATCACGCCTATCCCGGTTTGAAAATATTTTTACCAAAAATAATAGTATAAAACCAGTTGCACAATCAGTATAAATGGCATTCCTATTACAAAGTACCAATGTTTTGTCTTATGACGGAACAGATACATACCTGCCCATGTCCCAATGCTTCCTCCCAGTATGCTTACCAGAAATAATGTTTTTTCCGGAATACGCCATTTATGACAGATGGCTCTGCGTTTATCTATTCCCATGACGGATAGCCCGACAATATTTGCAATTATTCCATATGCAATTGCTATTTTCTGAATTGTATTCATTCTTTTCTCCTTTTTCAAATATTAATTTTCGGTGATTGCGAAAGGAAATAGTCTTTGCCAGAAAATATTACGGCGATTTACAGCGGATTCTCTTTATCCGATATGAAATGCCAACAATTCTTACAATGCGTGTTTTTCTTGCATATAAACTGTCTTTCCGGTTGCTTTGACTGAATAGCTGCGCTGTCCGTCGAAAGCAGATGCCGCATAACGCCTGCAAGGGGCACAGGGAATTTCGGCATAATTATACTTTCTTCTGGCAACCGGCACAAATTCACATCCATGTTCAAATGTGCCTCGCTGGTACATCCCTGTACCAGCGTTGCCTGTTGCCAGACGAAATTCCCAGTGCCCCTAACAGCCCTTATCAGGCATCTGTACTTCGGCGAACCGTGCAGCTATTCTGGCAAACATTGGAAAGACTGTTTTCATAACCAAAAGAAAAACACGCATTTTAGAACTGTGGTATTTCATAACGAAAGAGAATCTGCTGCAAATCAACGTAATATTATTGCAGTAAATCTCTTCTTTCCTTTCGCAATCCCCCGGATATTAATTTTTTAAACAATGCCGAAATGTAAAAATCCCCTCTTCCAAAATCAGAAGAGGGGAAATCATTTCTGTTACTTATGCATTCTTCTTTGCAAAGCGTGTTTTGAATACAAACCACAGCTCTGTTGCAATACAGATAGAAGAATAAGTTCCGCTCACAATACCTACCATAAGAGGAAGTGAGAAATCTTTAATGGATGCAACTCCAAGGATATAAAGCAGGAATACCATTACAAAAGTTGTAATTGAAGTATTTAAGCTTCGAGAAATTGTCTGGGAAATGGAGCGGTCAGCTATTTCGGTTAAGCTTTCCTTATCCACATTTCTTACCAGATGCATATTCTCACGGATTCGGTCAAAGATAACGATGGTATCATTGATGGAATATCCGATGATTGTCAGCATTACTGCAATAAATGTACTTCCTACTGACAGACGTAATAAGGAGTAACAGGTTAAAATAACCAGTACATCATGAATCAGTGCTAAAATAGCAGAAGTTGCAAAACGAATGTCTTTAAACCGGAACCAGATATAAACCAGCATACAGATTGTTGCAATTACTACTGCCCAGACCGCATCTTTTGTCATTTCACCACTGATAGTGGAACTGATATTAGTAGAGGAAACAGTTGAAGTATCTACACCAAGATTTTCTTCTAATGTAGTATTTAACTGCTCTCTTTCGTCCAAATCAAGGCTTCTGGTCTTAAATACAACCTGTGTGCTTCCTTCTACCTTCTGAGCCTGCACACTGGAATCGCCAGTCACATCTTCAATCAGAGGAATTACTTCAGAATCTAATTCTGCAAGAGTATAATCTTTACCCATATCTACGGTTGTAGATGTACCACCGACAAATTCAAGGCTTAAGTTCAATGCGCCCTTGCCATTGGCTTTGTTTACGCCCATTCCCACAAATCCGGCAATGATAATTACTGCTGAAACAATAAAGAATACGTGGCGTTTTGCAATAAAATGCATTGGACGGCGGTCTTTCTGTCTTCCATAGAATTTTGCATCACGGAAACCAATTACATACAATCCATGTAATACCAGTCTTGTTACAACTAATGCAGTAAACATAGATAATACGATACCGATTGCCAGTGTATAAGCAAATCCTTTTACGAAACCGCTTCCCTTAAATGCCAGCACTGCTGCAGCAATCAGGGTGGTGATATTTCCGTCTAAAATTGCAGATAACGCTTTCTGGAATCCGGTCTTAATCGCTGTCGAAACAGTCTTGCCGGATGCAATTTCTTCCCTGATACGGGCGAAGATAATAACATTTGCATCTACCGCCATACCAATGGAAAGGATGATACCTGCGATACCCGGAAGGGTAAGTGTAATTTCAAAAAGATAAATAACTGCAACTACCATTGTAGTATAAATTCCAAGTGCTATGGTTGCTGCCACACCTGAAATCCAGTAGTAAGCAATCATGAATACCGCAATCAGGGCAAGACCGATTGCTGCTGCCTTTAATGCCGTTGAAATTGCTTCTGTACCAAGCTGTGCTGCTACTATCTGGGACTGTAACTCAGATAACTCTAAGGAAAGAGAACCGATACGGATGTTAGAAGCTAAAGTCTCTGCTTCTTCATAGGAACTCATTCCATCGATTACTGCGCTTCCGCCGGTAATTGCTTCTTTTACACGAGGCGTACTGATTGCCTCGTCATCGTATACAATTGGGCAGACCTTTCCAACGTTGGCAGTGGTTGCATCTGCAAATTTCTGTGCACCTTCATCGGTAAGTGTAAGCTGAACCACATACTGCTTGTTGCCAAGGTTGTCCTGCTGTGTTGCAGCCTGTGCATCCTTTACATCATTACCGGTCATGTAAACATTTCCGTCCGGATCCCGGAACTCTAAGGAACCCGGTTTTCCAAGTTCGTCCAGAATCTTGTTTGCATCCTTTACTCCTGGAATTTCAACGGTGATACGATCATCACCTTCCTGATATACAGATGCTTCTGTACTGTAGCCTTCCACACGCTTCTGAAGCTTGTAAATAGTATCCTTCATCTGCTCGGAAGTCGGATTCTCAGATTCTACCTGATATGTGATGCTGACACCACCTGCCAGGTCCAATCCAAGCTTAATGTTCTTATCTTCGCCTTTTCCGGTTGAAGATAAGATGATAGACGCATAATACGACAGTCCTGCTAAAACCAAGAGAACTGCAAGTAATATGGCTACGCCCTTACTTTTCTTCATTTTCTTCTTCCTTTCTCCTGACTTAAATTTCCGCCTCTGCGGCTTTTATCATAATTGCGCATTCCACACGTTTCTTCTGTAATGCACAACCAATGTCATAGGTATTATGAATATCACCATGGAAATTATAAGAGTTCGCTGCACATCCACCGCTACAGTAGAATCTTGCAAAACACTCTCTGCATTTTTCCTTGGAATAAACATTACAACTCTTAAAGGAATCCCGGATATCGGTACGTTTTAAGCCTTCAAAAACATTTCCCATCAGGAAATCTTCATTTCCAACAAACTGATGACATGGATATAAGTCTCCCCAAGGTGTTACTGCCAGATACTCGGTTCCGGAACCACATCCGGAAAGTCTCTTGGCAACACAAGGACCACCCTCCAAATCAATCATAAAGTGGAAGAAGTTGAATGCTTTTCCTTCTTTTTTCCGTTTTACCATCTCTTTTGCCAGTGCATCATATTCTGCAAAAAGCTGTGGCAGGTCTTCCTCACGGATGGCATAATCATCTGTCTCCTGTGCCACAACCGGCTCTACGGAAATCTGCTTAAAACCAAGGTCTGCCAGATGCAGTACATCCTTGGAAAAATCTAAATTATGATGGGTATAGGTTCCACGCACGTAGTAGCGTTCTTGATTTCTGCTGTCTGCAAATTTCTGGAATTTCGGAACAATCACATCATAGCTTCCCTGACCACCACGGAACGGACGCATATAATCATTGACTTCTTTTCTTCCGTCAATACTTAATACAACATTGTCCATCTCTTTATTAGCGAACTCCATAATATCATCATTTAAAAGAACGCCATTTGTGGTCAGTGTAAACCGGAAATTCTTATTATGTATTTTTTCCTGCTCTCTTCCATATGCTACCAAATCTTTTACCACCTGGAAGTTTAAGGTAGGTTCTCCACCGAAGAAGTCCACCTCTAAGTTCCGGCGGTTGCCGGAATTGGCAATCAGGAAATCCAATGCAGCTTTTCCTACTTCATAGGACATTAACGCACGTCTGCCGTGATATTCTCCCTCTTCTGCAAAACAGTATCTGCAGGCAAGGTTACAATCATGGGCAATATGCAGACACAGTGCTTTTACTACAGTAGGACGCTTTGTTACATCACCGATGTATTCTTCATAATCATCCGGTGTGAACAAATCTCCGTTCTTCTGCAATTCCTCTATCTCTTCAATTGCTTCTTTTATCTCCGCCTCATCATAGGTCTTATTCAGTCTCTGTATGATTTCTTCACGGCTTGTCTCTTCCCACAATGCAATGACATCATAGGTTAAGTCATCCACAATATGGATGGCGCCGCTGTTTACATCCAGGACAATATTATAGCCGTTGTTTTTATACTGGTGAACCACTACAATATTTCCTCACTTTCTTACAACATTATAACGACCGTCCGCGCAGGCGTACGGTCGTTTCGTTCGTTCTCAATCTGAACTTCTGGTAATTATTTGCAATGCTCGCAAGTCTGGTTTCCTACAGTACAGGAAGTCTTGCATGCTGACTGACAAGATGTCTGGCACTCGCCGCATCCGCCCTTCTTTACTGTATTCTGTAACTTTCTTGTATTCAGGGTCTTAATATGTTTCATCTCGTTATCTCCTTTCGAAAAAATACCTCTAGTTAGTATAACACATAGTCTTTCATAAGAAAAGCACTTTTTTTCAACTGAGCATTCCGCCCACAGTTCCCGAAGCAGTGCATAAAATCAGTGTTGTAAGGATGTGCTGCATCCCGGAATCCAGTCCCTTTTTCAATATCAGGGACACAATGAGCAGCACCGCAAAATATAATAGCCCCATCACGGCTCCCCACAGATATTTCCGGCTCTTCTTAATCTTTCCAATGATGAAGCCGCCGACAAATCCCACTACAATATAGCTTATGATAATGCTGATATTTACCGCAGCTTCGCTTAATTCCATTTTATATAAGACTGCCGCCAGAATAAAAAGCAGTATTCCCGTCAGAATATACATGACCAGCAACACTTTGCCCATTGTCGTAAAAAGATTTCCTTTTCCTGCCACCTTCTCTTTTCCCATATATCCTCCATCCATCTTCGTACCTTGCGTCTGTATCCGTAACTTATTTTTTATATCATGTTCCGGATACATTTTCGCTTTGTACTATATATGAAAAAAAGATTTATATTATGTATAAAAATGTCTCCTACCGTTTAACTTTCCAATCACGGATAAAAATACCAGAAATGCCGGAATATTTTTCCATCCTGTTTTATCTTCTCTGTTTCCTGAAAGCCAAGTTTATGAAGCAGTCCCAACGATGCTTCATTCCCCGGCTCCACCAGACAGTCAATTCTTCGAAATTCAAGATTATTTTTTACCCATGCCATGATTGCCTGACAGACCTCATATGCATAACCCTGCCTCTGGTATTCCGGTGCAATGACATAGCCCATCTCGATAATTTTTTCGTCAAGCAGTTTGCGATAGTCGATCCCGGCTCTTCCAATCAGTTGATGGGTGTCTTTTCCCTTTACCAGCCACATGCCATATCCATAGTAGCCATACATATTTTCAATGTATGCTCTCTGGTACTCCTCCTCTTCCTGCCTTTCGTAAAGGGGCTCGATATAATCGGAGATTCCCTTCTTATTATATAAATCAAATAAATCGTCCATGTCATCTAACGTAATCTCTCTCAGATAGCACCGCTTTGTCTCTAGTATCCGCCACGGCAGGTGATGCTTCCGCTGAAATGTCCGAAGTAAAAATTCTGTGTCCACTTCTTCCAGTCCAAGAAGCAGCATATCCACATTGCTTAAAGGCATCTGTTTTGAAAAATCCGGCACTTCATAGCCAATGATGGTAAGCTGGTCTGAGTCAGAATCTGCCTCCTTTTTCGCCCATGCCACTTCTTCCGGATCTGTTGCAAGCAGCATACATTCCTCCGGCTTTACATGATGTCCGCTCAGGAAAAATGTGATATCTTTTTCCAAATCAGCATCTGTAAAAAGAAGTTCCACTTTTTTCTGCTCTGACAGTTCTTTTTGCAGGCGGCTTAATGCATGTTTCTCTTCTTCAGAAAGTTTTTCTTCTAATGTTTCTTTTCGTATGATACAGTTCCAGTTTACAGTATTCCAGTGGCACATATTTCCTTCTCTCTTTCTTTACAAAAAAGCCTTTTTCCGCTATAGTAGAACTACATTCTGTTATGCAGGATGAATTCAATGAACAGAAATGAGGTATCTTACAATGGCTCAGAATCCTATTATTACATTTGAAATGGAAAACGGAGATATTATGAAAGCGGAATTATATCCGCAGGTTGCTCCTAACACAGTAAATAACTTTATCAGCCTTGTCAACAAGGGATTTTATGATGGACTTATCTTCCATCGTGTCATCAACGGTTTTATGATTCAGGGTGGTGACCCGGAAGGAACCGGAATGGGCGGTCCAGGATATGGTATCAAGGGTGAATTTGCACAGAACGGCTTTGCCAATGACTTAAAGCATTCTGCAGGCGTTCTTTCCATGGCTCGTTCCATGATGCCAAACTCTGCCGGCTCCCAGTTCTTTATCATGCATAAGGATGCTCCACACTTAGATGGTGCTTACGCTGCTTTCGGTAAAATCATCGAAGGCATGGATGTGGTAAATAAAATCGCAGAAGTTGCAACCGACTACAGCGACCGTCCAATGGAAGACCAACGAATGAAAACCGTTACCGTAGAAACCTTTGGTGTTGATTACGACGAACCGGAAACCGTATAATTCCAAGCTCAACAGCCGTATCCGTGTATACACTGGTGCGGCTGTTGTTTTTATTCTTTTAACTTCCGGTAAAGCTTCTGTACAAACTGCATATCCTCTCTGGTAAGTTTCTTATGGCTATACGCTGCCACTTCAAGAATCTGAAGATAACGCTCCTTTTCTTCCATGCTCCAGCCCCCATAATTTAAAAGCTGTTCCCTGAATGCCCGGTCGGATTGTACTTTAGCATTTACAATGCCCTTCCGCCGTAAGATGCGATAAATCTGGTTCGAATTCCAACGGATGATACGCTTGTAACTATGTATTCCATTCTTCCGTTTTCCTTCTATCTTTCTTAAGTAATACCAGATACCTGCTGCAAAAAGCAGAATGATGATTACCACAACAATCAAAATGACCTTTAAACGGCTTTCCTTCTGATTCTGTTTTCCTGTCTTGCTGCCATCCTGCATGAAATTTTCTGTATTTTGATTTTCCGTATCCTGATTTTCTGTGTTCTGACTTTCTGTGTTCTGACTTTCTGTACCCTGACTTTCTGTATTCTGATTTTCCGTATTTTGCATTCCGCTGCCAGATAAATCCGACTGATTGTCATCTTTGGAACTGTCCTGATAATCACTTCGCTCCAGCGTAATTAGGTCAGCTGTTCTGCCATCATTCATCCGGATGGTAATGCTGTCACTTTCCTGCTGAATCTCCAGACGGTCAATGCCGGTTTTATTTCCCGGCGTCATCTCCACCGGCACCCAGCCAACACTGTCTATATAGATTTCCGTCCAGGCATGTGCCTGATTATCAAGAACCTCTGCCGTATAATTCCCATCACTGTCCTTCTTAAACTTCGATGTACTTACAGCATAGCCGCTGACATACCGTGCCTTAATTCCCATCTGCCGCAGAAGTAGTGTTCCCGCACTGGCAAAATGCTGACAGAAGCCTTCCTTCGTATCAAACAGAAAATGTTCTGTTACATCCTGTCCCCATGGCACATTGTCCAAATCCAGATTATAGTTACACTTCGCCAGTTCCCGTTTCACCAGATAGACTGCATAGATTTCCTTAAAGTTATAAATATTATCATAATAAGTACCATTCACAGTAAATCGGTTATCTACAAAATCCGAATAATCTCTTTCATACTCCGCTTCCAGTTGATTTCCCAGTTCCCGGATTCTTGTGAGATTTTCCGGCACATACGTATATTTTTCCGTATACTCATTATATCTCTTTATAAATGCCCATTCGTCTTCCGGTAATTTGCTGTTAAACCCAGCCAAATCATACCGCCAGCTATTCATATTCTCTATAATTTCATTTACTTCCGATTCGCTCAGTGTCTCATTCCGGTCCACATAAGCACCATCTGCCAAATCTGCTGTAAACAAAGCATTCATATAAAGATGTGACATGCTGTTTCTTATGGTTCCGTCTACTTCCAGAACGTCATTGCCATTTCGGAGCACAGTACGGTCTCCATCCATAAGAACCCCGGCGGGCTGCCGTTCATCCTGATAATAGCTTGCCAACGTATAGTATGGCAGGTATGCATAGGGGTCTTTCTCATCAAAATACTGCACCCGGTAAATGGTATCCCAGTAATAGGTATAATAGCTCTGGGTATATGCCAGAATATTCTGTACCTGTTGTCCCGCGGTCTGTTCCTTAAGACTGCTGTCTGCTTCCTGCATGGCAGTCACAAAATCACTGGAATCATAAGTCTTCCAGCTTCCATTTTTGTAATAATCGCCTACATAACCTCTTAAATATACCGTATCATCCGGTATCTGATAAGCAGTCACTTCCATAACCGGCTTGTCCTCAAATTCCGGTGCCATATTGCTGACCCGTCCCGGCTGATGGAAGGAGAAAATATCTTTACCAAAAGGAATTTCTGCCAAAAGATTGGCAGCTGTCATTGCCATTTCTGTTACCATATCCTGCGCATTTTTTTCAATTTCACTTCTTCTTGCCACCATTTCTTTGGCTTTCGGTTCTGCCACTCTAAATACCAGCGAAGAAACAACTACCGCCACCACCAGAAAAAGGCATACTGCTTTCTGCCTTAGATATTCCAACTGCTTTAATTCCACCCGGCCGGCAGCCCGGTAACCAAAGCTTCCTGCCGCAGCCAGTGAGAAACAAATCAATGCCCGCTTTGATGGTGCATAGCCCACCGCAAAATCCAGCATTATAAGAAGTAGCGGTGGAATCAACACTCCAGCCAGCCGTTTTCTTACCACCAGAAAATAAATCTGCAGAATAGACAAGATAACTAACAGCCATGCTGTTACTGCTACCACCGGATTTAAATCAAGATACCGTTCAAATCCGGATACAATCTGCACATTATAGTACATATTGATTTTCTGCACTACCAGCCGGATCAGTCCTGCCATCCCGGGATAAAGTTCCTTCCTGCCAAGCACCAGTCCCACCAGCAGTTCTCCCACAGGCAGCAGCCACTTGTCCGCCTTCTTAAAATAGGAAAAAGAAAACGTCAATGCTGCCGCAGAAACAGAAACCCATATCAATACAGGCTTTCCAAACCGGTTAGTCAGAAAGATGTCTCCAAATATAAAGAACATGGAAAGCTCCCAAAGTACAGCCAGCAGGCTCTGCATTCCCACACGCATGACCTGCGGCGGCAATGCAATTTTTCCTGCCCGCCGTCCTTTCTGCGAATACCGTATGTTTCCGGTCTTTTTCATAACCGATGCATATGTTTTCTTCTTTTTTCTCATACTCTAATCTCCGCTTTTGCGAAATCTTCTATTTCCGTTCCTGCCACAATAAGTTTTCCTGCAAGGTTCATTTCTATCTTTGTAACTGCTGTCTCACCCCGGTATTTCTCCTGATATAAAAGTGCAATATCCATCTTTTCCCGGCTCTGAACCGCTCCATACAAAAGCAGAATAAAATAATATACCTTCTCTTCCTTATCTACCCTTACCCGGATGAGGTCATGTTCCTTTTCATCATACCATGCGATATAATGAGGGCACTGTTTTTCCACCAGTCCAAAAGAAATCGAAATTACCATTTCAAAAAAGTGGTTTCTCTGCTTCTCCGTCTCTTTCTGTCCTCCGCTGATGTCAAGAAGAATCACCACCGGACAGCCCATCGGCTGGCTGTTTTCCCGCACCATCAGTTCATCTTCTTTTGCCGATAATTTCCAGTGAATATTCTGGATTTTATCTCCCGGCTGAAAGGAACGGATCTGAAATACCTCAGATACGTCATCTCCCCCGGTTTTATCATCATATACTTCCGATTCTCCCTGAAAATACCGGGAAGCTAATCCCACCTCTATCATTACCGGTGTTATCTTTGGCATAATGGAAAGCCGTTCCTCATAGCGCACATACCTGGTCAGATAGCCGATTCCAAGCAGGCCATAAAATCTTACCCGAACCAGCCGGAATGTATAATTTCCACTGCTTTTTGCTGCTACCTCCACGCTCATCCGGCTGCTGCTCTTTGCATCCGCCGCCGTCTGTATGGATAACTTTCTCTTTTTCCTGCCAAAGGAGTTCTGATAATCCATCCGGTATACCACCTTCGGCAATGGCAGCCTGCTCCGGTTTTCCGTCACCGCACAGATCATAACGCCTTCTTCCTGCTCTGCCATAACAATCGGAATCTGAATCCGGCATTTTACCCGAAGCATCATATATAAAATATAGCCATAGCCTAAAAACAGCATTACTCCGCAGCAAATCGACAAAAGCATCAATGCCGGGCTGGTATAAATGATTCCAAGATATCCTAATGCACCAACAATAAGTACAAGTATCAGTCCTGTTGCCATAGGCTACTCTTTTCCCTTAAATGAAGTTGGTTTTGTGGTATCTTCCATAATTTTTTCAAGAACTGCTTCCCCGGACACCCCGGTGACCCGTGCTTTGGTATTTAATACGATTCTATGCTTTGTGACATCATAAAAAACATCCTCTACATCAGCCGGAATCACATAATCTCTCTCTTTTAAAAATGCATTGGCACGCACCATTTTCGTCAGTGCCACCATTCCACGCGGACTGACGCCCAGCTCAATATAAGGATTTTTTCTGGTGGCATGAATCAGCGCCATCATATATTCATAAATTCTGTCATGTATAAAAATATTTTCTACGGTTTCTTTCATTGCCTGCAGCTGCGCCCCTGTCATCACACCTTCTATGCTCTCATAGCTCTGTCCGATGCTCTTTCCTTTGGCAATCTCAATCTCACTTTTCAAATCCGGGTATCCCATGCTCATACAAATCATGAAACGGTCTAACTGGGATTCCGGCAGCATCTGCGTTCCGGTGCTTCCTTTTGGATTCTGGGTTGCCATTACAAGAAATGGTTTCGGAACCGGATGACTGATGCCATCTACCGTCACTTCTCCCTCTTCCATAACCTCTAACAGGGCTGACTGGGTCTTTGGAGAAGTACGGTTGATTTCATCTGCCAAAAACAGATTGCACATGACTGCACCCGGATGATAATAAAAGCCGCCCTGCTCCTTATCATATATAGAAAATCCCAAAATATCCGCCGGCAGTACATCCGGTGTAAACTGTACCCTGTGATTTTCAAGGCACAATGCCCTCGAAAAAGCCAGTGCCAGCGTTGTCTTTCCCACTCCCGGTACATCTTCAATTAAAATATGTCCTCCTGCTAAAATTGCACAGAATGCCTTCCGGATACAATCATCTTTTCCTTTTACGCTTTTTTTGATTTCATTTTGAACCCGCTTTGATAATTCCACCGCCTGCTGTAATTCCATCCTTCTCCTCCTGCTTTGAGTCTGCTTCCTGACTCTACTTTTTTCTCATCCGGTTTAGAAACATTTTTTATTTCACAAGTTTCTTCTGTCCCTGAATCTTTTTTACCAGCCATACCGAAACTAACGCCAGTACGGTTCCAATCACCACTCCTGCCAACACATCCGACGGATAATGCACCCCTACATATAACCGTGAATATGCAATCAGAACAGCTGCAATTAATGCCATTACTCCATATTTTTTAGGAAGCTCTTTCCATAATACAATTGCTGATGCAAAAGAACTTCCGGTATGTCCCGATGGGAAAGAATAATCTGGCTGCTTTTCAATTAAAAGCTTCAATCCATCAACCACTTCATAGGGTCTGGTTCTTGCCACCAGATTTTTAAGTAAAATATTGTCTACAATTAACGAACCAATTAAAGCCAGTGCCGACATATAGCCTACGTTCCTCGTCTTCTTGTCCAACAAAAGCACAATGGTTATCAGAATCCATAAGATTCCAGCATTTCCAAGATTTGTAATATCCTTCATCACGGAAGTCAGTGCCGGGAATCGCAGATACTCCTGTATCCATAATAAAATCTGCCCATCTATATGTAATAACTGTTCTAACATGATATGTTCCTCTTCTTTCCGTACGTTTTCATCACTTTTACTGCTGCTTATAGTATACCGTGTTTCCTTTGATTTCGAAACAACTTAATGAAATATTAAAAAACTAAACTCCAGCCATTCCCAAGCAACGCAAAACAGGTCATCCCAGCCCTCACAAGCTGAATATGACCTGTTTCTTTCTACATAAATTGCTTTTTATTACTTACTGAATATCTTCTTCCTGAATCGGATTCATGTCAAGTCCACGGTTGGCATCTGCCTTTGGATCATCTCCGAAATGATAATCTTTACCAGGTAAGATTGCATTTAAGATAATTCCAGCTAAAGCTGCGATTGCAAGTCCGGTTAAGGTAATGCTGGTTCCTGCAATGGTAAAGGTAAGTCCATTGGAAAATCCAAGTCCGCTGACTAAGATTACTGCTGCAATGATTAAGTTACGGGATTTGGTAAAATCAACGTGATTTTCTACTACGTTTCTGACACCGATTGCAGAGATCATACCATAAAGCATGAAGCTGACACCACCGATGATTGCAGATGGCATGGAGCCAATGATTTCAGCCATTTTCGGAATAAAGCTTAATATAACTGCAAATACAGCTGCAATACGGATCACTCTAGGGTCATGCACACGGCTTAATTCCAATACACCGGTATTCTCACCATATGTAGTATTTGCAGGACCACCAACCATACCTGCAAATGCGGTTGCAAGTCCGTCACCGATTAAGGTTCTGTGAAGTCCCGGATCTTCGATGAAGTTCTCACCAACAGTTGCAGAAATTGCAGACATATCTCCGATATGCTCCATCATAGTTGCCAGTGCGATTGGTGCCATAACCAAGATTGCAGTCAGGTTAAATTTGCATAACTGGAATGGAGGAAGTCCTACCCAGCTTGCAGATGCTACTTCGGTAAAGTTTAAGATAGCACTTCCATCCGGATTAGTCAGTCCTGCTGCCTGCATAATCAGTGCTGCTGCATAGGAAATGACAACACCTAAAAGAATCGGGATAATGCGGAACATTCCTTTTCCCCAGATGTTAAAGATAATGATAACTGCCAGTGCAATCAGTGCAAGAATCCAGTTGGTGGATGCATTGTTTACTGCAGATGGTGCAAGGGAAAGGCCGATACAGATGATGATTGGTCCTGTTACAACAGGTGGCAGGAAACGCATTACTTTCTTTACTCCTACGACCTTGATAACAAGTGCAAGAATCAGATATAAAGCTCCTGCAACAACAATACCACCACAGGCATATGGAAGCTTCTCTCCCATGGTCATGTCTGCAAAGACTCCGGTATCCAACTGTGCAATCGTAGAAAATCCTCCTAAGAATGCAAAGGATGAACCTAAGAATGCAGGTACTTTTAATTTGGTACAAAGGTGGAAGAATAAAGTTCCAAGACCGGCACAGATTAAAGTAACCTGTACGGAAAGGCCTTCTCCCTCAAAATAGCTGTTCACCAGAATCGGCACAAGAATGGTTGCGCCAAACATTGCGAACATGTGCTGAAGTCCTAACAACAGCATCTTCGGAACACCAAGTGTCCGTGCGTCGCGAATTGCGTCTTTTCGTTCGTTCATAACGAAAGCTCCTCCTTAAAATATAATGTTTGATATCCGTGGAATTTTATTTTCCACGTCTGCGGTGCTTTTCATGCATTTTTCTGTTGCTATGCTGCATCGCTTTAACTACGGGAAACATATTTTTTATTTCCCGCATAAAACAGGTAACCCACCGAAATGGCAGATTACCTGTTATTATCTAAATTTGTTCCAACGCCTCAATTGCTTTGGCAATATATGGGTTGTCCATAGTATAAAATTGTCCTGCATCGGCAGCTTTTGCATATGCCGGATCCAATGGAAGTTTTCCAAGAACGGACAAATCAAGGTCTGCTGCGATTTCATCAATATGGCTTTCTCCAAATAAGGAAATCTCTTTTCCACAATCCGGACATTTTAAATAGCTGTAATTTTCAACGATTCCAAGGACAGGAACATTCATCATCCCTGCCATGTTATATGCTTTCTTTACAATCATCTGAACCAGTTCCTGCGGAGAAGTTACGATAATGATTCCTTCTACCGGAAGAGACTGGAATACAGTCAGTGGAACATCTCCGGTTCCCGGTGGCATATCTACGAAAAGGTAATCAATGTCACCCCATACCACGTCACTCCAGAACTGCTTTACTACGCCGGCAACGACTGGTCCACGCCATACAACCGGCGTTTCTTCTGTATCAACCAATAAATTTACAGACATAATCCTGGTTCCGTCTTCTGCCACTGCCGGAAGAATCTCTTTTCCATCTCCGACTGCTTTTCCGTGAATTCCATACATCTTTGGAATGGATGGTCCGGTAATGTCGGCATCCATAATACCTACTTCATAACCTTTCTTACGTATAGCGGCTGCCATGGATGCTGTGACAAAAGATTTTCCAACACCACCTTTACCGCTGACTACGCCGATTACATGCTTTATGGATGAATGTGCATTCATTGGCTCTTTCTGAAACTTTATTGCCATTTCTATTCCCTCTTTTCGCTAAACAGGCGGTGTACGTGATCGACACCGCCTATATTTTTATTAAAACCTCATTATTACTATCATACCTTACTGATAGATACTTTTCAAGATATCAGTTTGCACAAAAATTGATACCTTATGCATTTCTCTTCGAAAGGATTTCTTTTAAGCTCTCCGTATATGGCTCTCTTGCGATTCCATACTCTGTTACAATTCCGCTGATTAAATCGTGATCTGTCACATCAAATGCCGGATTGTATACTTTGACGCCTTCCGGTGCCATCCGCTCCTGATACCACATCTCCGTCACTTCCTCTGCCGGACGCTCTTCGATGCAGATGTCATCTCCGGTTGCTGTATTTAAGTCAATGGTAGAAGTCGGTGCACAGACATAAAAAGGTACATGATACCGCTTTGCTACCGTTGCCACAACGGAGGTTCCGATTTTATTTGCCGTATCTCCATTGGCTGCCACCCGGTCACAGCCTACAAATACAGCCTGTACCAGCCCCTGCTTCATAACGGCGCCTGACATATTATCACAAATCAGGGTCACATCCACCCCTGCTGCATGCAGTTCAAAAGAAGTAAGTCTCGCCCCCTGCAAAAGAGGTCTTGTCTCATCTGCAAATACATGAAAATGATAACCTCTTTCTTCCCCCAGATAAATCGGTGCTGTAGCAGTTCCATATTTACTGGTGGCAAGCTGTCCGGCATTGCAATGGGTCAAAATACCATCACCCGGCTTCACCAGTGCCAGTCCGTGTTCTCCGATGCTTTTGCAGACCCGGATATCTTCTTCCTGAATCTCAATGGCTTCTTTATGAAGCAATTCTTTTATCTCTGCAACCGGCTTATTTTTATTTGCAATGCAGACTTTCTCCATCCGGTTTAATGCCCAGGAGAGATTGACTGCGGTCGGACGGGAAGAATTCAAATATTCTTTCTGTTTCTGAAAAGCTTCATAAAAGACTTCATAATCCTCTGTTTCAATTTCTTTTGCCAGAAGATAAATGCCAAAGCCTGCTGCCACACCTATTGCCGGTGCGCCACGGACTTTCAATAAATAAATGGCATTCCAGATTTCCTGCGCACTTTTTAACCGGATCAGTTCTATCGTTCCAGGCAGCTTTGTCTGGTCGATGATTTCAATGGCATTCTCTGCATCTAAGAGTGTAACCGTTGCATAATCCATAATATTCTTACTGTTTTTTTCCTTCTCCATAGCCTTATCTCCTACTTGTCCTGAGCCTTTATTCTGGCATTCAGTTCTTCTAAATACTCCCAGCGTTCCATCTTATGCTCTAATTCATCTTCCACTTTTATCTTCTCCTGGGTCAGCTCATTTAATTTTACAAAATCACTGGCAAAGCTTCCCATCTTCTCATCCAGTTCTTCTAACTTTGCTTCCAAAGCTGCAATATCGTCCTCGATGGTCTCATAATCCTTCTGCTCCTGCCAGGTAAATTTCAACTTCCTGCCGCTCTTCCAGGTCGCCTTGGAATCCTTCTTTTCGTCATTCTCTGTGGCATCTGCGTTTTCCGTCTGGTCTGCTTTTTTCCTGGAAGTCTCTGTGCCTGCATTTCCTGCTGCAGTCTCTTCCTCCGGCCGCTTGGCAAGATAATCCGTATAACCGCCCTCATACTGTCTTATGTTTCCCTGTTCAAATGCAAAAATCCGCTTTGCGATACGGTCAAGGAAATACCGGTCATGGGATACCGTAATGACGATTCCATCATAATTATCAAGATAATCCTCTAAAATTGCCAGTGTGGTAATATCAAGATCATTGGTCGGCTCGTCCAAAATCAGTACATTCGGTGCTTCCATCAATACACGAAGCAGATTCAGTCTCCGCTTTTCTCCACCGGAAAGTTTTCCGATAACGCCATACTGTTCTTCCGGTGGGAATAAGAAACGCTCCAACATGGCTGATGCGGACACCAGTCCATCCTCTGTCCGGACATATTCTGCAGTATTGCGGATATATTCAATAACCTTTAAAGACGGATCCATATAGGCAACTCCCGCCGATGCATCCTTTTCAATCTCCTGGGAATAATAGCCTATCTTTATGGTCTGTCCGATAACCAGTTCTCCGGCATCCGGCTTTACCCTGCCATCGATAATCTTCATCAAAGTGGTCTTACCGCATCCATTATGTCCCACAAATCCGACTCTGTCATTCTTAAGAAAGATATAGGAAAAATCCTCAATCAGCTTTTTTTCTCCATAGGATTTACTGATATGATGAAGCTCTACCGTCGTCTTTCCCATACGGCTGGAAACCGAACTCAATTCCACCTGCTTATCAAACTGTGGTCCCGACTGGTCTCTAAGATTCTCATAACGTTTGATATGGGCTTTCTGCTTGGTAGACCTTGCCCTTGCGCCCCGCTGCATCCAGGCGATCTCCTTGCGAAGGATGGACTGCCGCTTCCGTTCCCCGGCAACTGCCATATCCATGCGCTCCTGCTTCAGATTCAGATAACCGGAATAATTTTCCTGATAACTGTAAATGGAGCCTTTATCAATTTCTGCAATACGGTTACATACGCTGTCCAGAAAATACCGGTCATGGGTTACCATAATCAGTGTTCCCTTAAAGCCCTTTAAGTATCCTTCCAGCCACTCTGCCATATCTGCATCCAGGTGGTTGGTAGGCTCGTCTAACAGCAGAATATCGCAGGGTGTTAAAAGCACTGCCACAAGAGCCAGACGTTTTCTTTCTCCACCGGATAAGTTTTTCGTCTTTTCTTCAAAATTATATACGCCAAGTCTTGTGAGCATGGATTTTGCCTTGCTCTCTAAATTCCACATCTGATAATCTTCCCCGGAAGCATCTGCCTGATTCTTCCGGTGTGCCGTTACCAGTACACTTTCTAAAACAGTCTCTTCTTCTCCAAATTCCGGCATCTGCGGAAGATAGCGGATTACCGCATGATTTGCCTTGGTGATTTCTCCAGCATCCGGTTCCTCTAAGCCTGCCAGCATTTTCAGTAAAGTGGATTTTCCGGTTCCGTTAATTCCCACAATTCCGACTTTCTCTCCTTCCTGCAAATAAAAGGAGGCATTGGAAAATAACTTTCTTCCGGTAAATGTCTTGGTTATATTCTCTGCTGATAATAAATTCATAAAGGTCTCCTGTATTTCTTTTTCATTCTTATTGGCAATAATTTTCTATCACAATACATATTTACATTTGACTGCTCACTGGCTATACTGTAATGCATAGCACAACTATTCAGGAGGTAATATATGTATCATAGAGCATCTGAATTAAAACATATTTTTAACGAAAATATGAAAGGCGGAACCGGCACTGTTGAGATTATCCGTTCCGTCAATCCTATAGACTATGAAAGCCCAGCCAAGATGATTGCAAAACTCATCTTAAGACCGGGCTGTTCTCTCGGAAAGCATATGCATGAAGGGGAAGAAGAAATCATCACCATTCTCTCCGGTCATGCAGCCTATGACGATAACGGAACCATCGTTGCTTTAGAAGCCGGTGATACCTGCGTCTGCAAAAGCGGAGAGTCCCACAGCATTGCAAATGCTTCTCCAAAAGAAGATCTCATTCTCTTTGCTGTCATTAATTATCTTGCCTAATTACCGGCAAAATAAGCATCAATCCCATTGGCGATTCCCTGTGCAATCTGAGTCTGATAAGAGTCCGTTGCCATATTGGAATCTTCGGTGGGATTTGTCATATATCCCATTTCTACAATTGTTACCGGTACGGTACTCCAGTTAATTCCACTCATGGTATCAGTCTCCCACACATATTCCTTCTTTGCACCGGTCTGTGCACACAGACTATCCAGTATATTCTGGGAAAGAGAACGGCTCTGGCTGTAAAAGCTTCCTACATACGGATTGGACGCCGTCTGGCAGATTGTCATAGCCCCATTGGCTCCGCTGTTGGTAGATCCGTTGGCATGTATACGGACAAATGCTTCTGCTCCCGCATTGGTTGCAATGGCTGCCCGCTCGCTGTTACTGAGATTCACATCATTGGTTTCTCTTGTCATGACTACGGTATAACCTCTTGCTACCAGTTCATCCCGCAATTTTAAGCTGACGGATAAATTAAGCTGATACTCTGTCTGTCCGGTTGCAACGCCGGATGTTCCTCCGGTTACTCTTGCCTTGGTCTCAGAAGATCCCGGTGCTACCGGCTCCGGTGTACTGTCTCCTCTGCTCTGATGTCCCGGGTCAATGCAGATGACATGTCCACCGCTTCCGGATATAATTCCGGTTCCTGCACTTCCAGTCAATGCTACCGGCTCCTGCGGCTTCTCTGTGGTCAAATAATCGGATGCCATATAATAAGTTCCTTCATCCAATGAAACCTGGCTCCAGCTTCCATCATTTGCAGTGCGGATAAGTTCTTTTCCCGCAGATAATTTCTTATAAACCTCTGCATCGGTAGAAGGTTCTATCCTCACATTGACTCTTGTTGTCGTATAAACAGTCTCTTCTGCATAAACTACCGTATCCGGATTCAATACTGCCGGAACATGCTCTGTTTCCGTCTCTGTTTCTGTTTCCGTATCTACAACTTCTTCGGTGTCAATTACACTTTCTGTTGTTGGTACCTCTGTATTTGTTAATGTTTCTTCGGTATTCACATTCGCAACTGTATCGTCTTTTTTATCCTTCCCGCAAGCGGTCAGAAATACCAGACACATAACAAGCAACAGGCATACGGTAACTGCCGAGTGCCTGCTGCCCTTATGGAATGTGCTTCTTTCTGATGTTCTCATAGATTCCCTCACATTTCCCTATATCATCTTACTTATGAATCAAAGTTCCCTTTAATCCGCTGACACCATCTAATGCTTCCTCCAAGTTTGCAATCAGTACGGAACGGACTGCAGAATTGCCGATGTAATCGATTGCTGCCTGAATCTTCGGAAGCATGGTTCCTTCTTCAAACTGACCCTCGTCCATATACTGTTTTGCTTCTTCTACCGTCATCTCATCCAATGGCTGTTCATTGGCTGTGCCATAATTTAAACACACATGCTCAACACTGGTTAAGATAATGAGCTGGTCAGCATCTAAAAGCTCTGCAAGTCTGCCTGCTGCAAGGTCTTTTTCAATGACTGCGCTGGCACCTTTTAGATTATTATCCTGCTCTAATACAGGAATACCGCCACCACCACAGGCAATTACTACCTGGTCTGCATCGGAAAGTGCACGGATGGCATCAATTTCTACGATGTCCATTGGCTTTGGAGCTGCCACGATACGGCGGTATCCATCGCCCTGTTTTACCGTATGGTTCCCTTTCTTCTCTTCTGCTTCTGCCTCTTCCTCTGTCATGACACG
This sequence comes from Roseburia sp. AF25-13LB, assembly GCF_003478915.1. Lineage (NCBI taxonomy): Bacteria > Bacillati > Bacillota > Clostridia > Lachnospirales > Lachnospiraceae > Roseburia > Roseburia sp. AF25-13LB. The sequence continues at coordinate 330,271 of NZ_QUFO01000002.1, read as the reverse complement.
GCCGATAATTTTGGTTGGATGATAAAATGCTTCATCGTATGGGTCTACGGTTACCTGTGTTAAAACAGTAGATACCGGTTTGTAAATTCCACGGTTTAATAATTCGGTACGAATGGCATTCTGCAAATCGTATCCGATATAGCCCTGACTCATAGCAGAGCAGACAGACATCGGAGTAGCAGTATATTCCGGATAAATTCTTGCGAATTCAGCCATTGCAGTATGTATCATTCCCACCTGTGGTCCATTGCTGTGGGAAAGAACTACCTGACAGTCATCCTTAATATAATCTCCGATTGCTTTTGCGGTAAGCTTGGTTGCTTTCTTCTGTTCCGGAAGTGTTGTTCCCAATGCTTCATGTCCTAATGCAATCACAATTCTCTTCTTTTTCATGTTACAATCCTCCAATTCTATGCCCAAAGATTTTCCGGATAGACACCGTCTTTAATCAGTCCGCGGATGGAATCCACAACAAATGGTTTGTCCTCTAAATAAGTAACTCCAAACCAGCGGTCTGCTGTCTCATAAACTTTTACGGTTGCCTTATCCTGATTCAAAAGCAATTCCACAATATTTGGCAGCAGATACTCTTTCTTCATCGGATTGTCTTCAATATGTGCTAAGAACTCACGGAAGCCCTCTTCCAGATAATCAATAAAATCCGGATAGCCAGCCCACATGTTCATAGATACATTTACATCCGGGTGAATCCATTCTGCCACATCAGCTTCTTCACAATGTACTTTTCCTTTTTCATCGGCATAGATGCTGTGTGTCTCTAAAATTTTTTCAAGATAGCCACTCTTTTCATCTACCACACAGACACCACGGGTAACGGTTCCGTTATCACTCAGTGTGTTCTTCAGGATATATCCAGCCATTCCAAGGCGGAATCTTTCCTTATCCTCTTCATGATTTACCAGAAAATCATGCATCTTTACAAATGCTTCTTTTCCGTAATAATCATCTGCATTGATGACTAAAAATGGTTCCTTCACTACGCCTTTGCAGCATAATACTGCCTGACCGGTTCCCCATGGTTTTGTTCTGCCTTCCGGCACTGTAAAGCCTTTCGGTATATCATTGATATCCTGGAATACATAATCTACTTCTACCTGTTTTCCGATTCTGTTTCCAATGATTTCTTTAAAATCCGCCTCAATATCCTTGCGAATGATAAATACAACCTTATCAAAACCTGCGTCCACCGCGTCATAAATGGAATAGTCCATAATAATCTCGCCATTTGGTCCCATTTTCTCAAGCTGCTTAATTCCGCCGCCAAAACGGGAGCCAATGCCTGCCGCCATAATAATCAGTGTTGTTTTCATTCGTATTCTCCTCAACCTTATTTTTAAAACTTTTTTCTCTCTACCCTTTTCTTTTTCCTCTATTTCACTATTCTTATCTAATGATTTCACCGCTCGTCAACGATAAAGGCATACTGACTCACTTACGCCTGCTATTTCATGTATTCTTTGTAGCCGACTTCCTGAAGCTTCTTATCCTTTGCTTCTACCTGCTCTTTTAAATTCTTAGAATATTCTTTTAATCGTTCCAATAATGCATCATCTGATGTTGCAAGAATCTTTGCTGCAAGAATTCCTGCATTTGCGCCACCATTGATTGCAACGGTTGCTACCGGAATACCGGTCGGCATCTGTACGATAGAATAAAGAGAATCTCTTCCGCCTAAAGATGTGGTATGCATTGGAATTCCGATTACCGGCATAGGGAAGATTGCTGCACACATTCCCGGAAGATGTGCTGCCATTCCTGCTCCTGCGATAATTACTTTAAATCCTTTGCTCTCTGCGCTCTTTGCATATTCAAAAAATACATCCGGCTCACGATGTGCGGAAATAATTGTCATCTCATACTCGATTCCAAGCTGTTCCAAAATATCTGCTGCTTTTGCCATTACAGGCATATCTGAATCACTGCCCATTACAATTCCTACTTTTGCCATTTTCTTTCTCCTTTTCTCATAGATACTTGTCCTTTTAGTATACACTGTTTTACGCCGGAAATGAAGTCTTATTTTCCAACGGCTCATTCAGTTTTTCTGTGCCCGGTACTACAAACCTGCCATCTCTTATAATATCCCCGGTACTGCCATCTGCCCGTTCAATATAAATGCAGTCTAATTCATCATACGGTATCGTAATATCCGTATGGCAGTTAAAGTATGCCTTACTCTCGTCTTCTTTCCGAAGAATTGAGATTTCATTATCCCTTGCCACAATTTCTTTGCCATCCGGATTATAAACCGGCGTATCCTCTGCCTGGGAATAACAGGTATCTCCCACTGCAAAATGTGGACCTGTCTTCTCTGCAATCAGAATCGGCAATTTATCTGCAATATCAAAGTCCTTTGCCATCCGGTATGCCGTGGTGTTGGTTCCAATAGCAAACTCCCCTAACGGCAGCGTATCATGGTGCATCAGCACGTTATCATAAATATATTTATGGTTCTCTTCTTCACTGTCAAAATTACTGCAGCTGTAATCCACAACTTTTCCATCTTCAAACGTCATTTTCAGGTTCTCATACCGGAGTCCGTTAAGATAGACATAAGATACATGCAGTACTCCGTGGGTTCCGGTCAGCACCGGTGAAGTAAATACTTCCCCTACCGGAATATTGACATCTGCCACGCAGTTTTCAAAGATAGTCTCTTTCTGTGGATTCTTAAGGTGGTATAATTCCACGGTCATATCTGTTTCGTTATCGCCTTTTCCTCTGATATGTGCCCTGACTCCCTGGTCTAATACTTCAATAATTTTCGCCTGCATATCCCGGTACAGGGTATAATCCAGTGTATTTAATTCTACCGTCTTATCAAAGATTTCTTCAAAGTTGCTGCCAATCTGCGGGAGCGGATAAGCAATAATCGTAAAGCTTCTTTCCTCTCCCTTAATATACTGATTGGTAATCTGCCCAGCCTGTGACGCATAATAGACATTTAATTCATTCTGCTTGTCGCTGTAATGGCAGGCAGTTTTTTTATTTTCCGGTTCAAATAACGGTTCTCCGAACACTTCGATTACTGCCGGACCTGCGTAGCCTGCTGCAAGTTCTTTCTTATCTTCATATACAGTCCGGAGTGTCTCTAATCGGCGTTCCACAAAGGCTTTATCTAAATATACTGCTTTATCTGCTTTATGGTCATAATCAAACTGACGGTTCACAGAAGCCGCATAGCAGCCCCGCTTGGAATTGCCGCGGTTACGGAAGGAAGAAAACGCATCCCGGTAAATCGTCGGTTTTAATCCCATCTTCTCAAAATTAGCAATTGCTGCCCGCACCATACGTTCCATTCCGATGGCATATTCCACATTTACGGTAGATTTTATGGATAAGTCTTTTCCGGTGGTAATAAAGCCAATCCGGTAGCCTTCCGTATAAGTATCCGCCATTGCCTGAATCTTCTCCTGCGGAAGCTGGTTCATATACTCTGCCATACGGATTTCATTTTCTCCGACTGGTTCTCCATAATAATAAAGGTATTTTAAATCCTGTAAATCAGAATCCATTACTATCCGGGTAAAGAAATCCCGGCTGGCATCTACCATTTCACAGACGCTGCGCTCGGTAAACAATTCACTATAATCGTGGAAGAACCAGTAAATTGCCTGCTGCACTTCTTTCGGGGTTGTTCCCTCTTCGTCATTAAAACAGGTATAAACCTGGATAAACAATTCACAGAAGCAGGTATAGGCTTCCACATCGCCCTCATAAGCATAAGGAATCAGGCTCCGAAGCTCTGCGTAAAGCATACTAAGCAGTGTACCGTATTCCTCGCCCAGGGTTATACAGGCATAATCCGGGTTGGCATAGCTTTCTTTATAATGTTCCGGCAAAATCTCCTCATACAATGCTTCATTTATCTTCTGTAATGTTTCCCTGCTCTGGCTGCAGAAGCTGTCATTTAATACCTGCCGCAATACTTCTTCCGTTTTTACAATAAATGCTGCCGTTCCTTTAAAATAAGCACGGAACGGCTCACAAACCTCCGGTTCTGCCGCAAGTTCATGTATCCGTTCCGTTACCAAATCCAGTCGTTCTGTAATTGCTTCTCTTTCTTCTGCGTTTAAATTCTGATATTCCATACTTTATATCCTTTATATTTCTAATTTTGCCTACAACAGAATACCGCCTGCATAGACAGCTATCCAGATAAGCAGTGAAAAAATCGAGAAAAATGTAGCAGCATACGGAATGCTGCGAAATGAATTTTCCTCCTTCAGGCTTATAATTGCAAGAATCACTGCGGCTAATGCTGCAAAAAAAGCCAGGATTCCATAGCAGGCTATGTATATGCTTAAATTACCGGCACTTCTGAATGCAAGAACTACCATCACCACAAAACTGACCAGTGACAGTAATGCCAGAACAAGTGCTGTAATTCCTCTTTTCGAAAGTGTTTTTTCTGTAAATTTATATTTTCTGTATCCTCTTCGTCTTTTTCTCATGTTCTTTCTCCCGATACCATATTGTACCGAAGTCTATTCTTTCTGCTCAAATTTGTGACACCGGATATGATTTGCCAGCAAAAATCCAACATATCCAATTGCCCCGCCGATGGTATTTAAAATCAGATCATCTACATCAAAGCTTCCTACCTTGGATACAAGCTGTACCAGTTCCACCAGCAGGCTGAAGTCAAAACTCAAAAGCACTATCCGGTAGAACTTTCTCTGATTATGTGCCAGTAATGGCAGCAGCATTCCATAAGGAATAAAAGCGACAATATTTCCCAGAAGGTTAAAGCAGACTGCTTTCGTCCCCAGTACCTTCCGGTAAATAATAAACCGCTTGATTTCTTTTAAGGGCATAAGATTATAATGGTAGCTTCTTTCGGAATAGGTTCTTCCCATCATTTCTGAGAAGAACAGGAAATAGCAAAGCAGACCCAGATATATTACGAATAAAATCCATGCTCCGATACGAAGCAGTTTTCTCGTCTTCTGACTCAATTCCTTTTCCCCATTTCATTTTTGCTGTTTATTTTGCCCCATACTGCTCATAATATTTATCAATTGCTTCTTTCATCTTATCATCAATGATAAGCCTGCCCTGACAAGGACGGTTGTATAAACACTCTACCACATCTGCCATGCTGACAATTGCATTTGCAGGAAAACCATATTTCTCCTGAATCTCATCCAATGCGCATTTGTCTGTCTCAAGTCCTTTTTCCATACGGTTTAAGGATACCATCAGTCCAAGAATGGTTACATCTCCCTGTGCCTGAATGATTGGGAATGTCTCCTGAATAGATTTTCCGGATGTCGTTACATCCTCAATAATAACAACACGGTCACCATCTTTGATTTTGCTTCCAAGCAAAATTCCGGTATCGCCATGGTCTTTTACTTCTTTACGGTTAGAACAGTAACGAATCTCTTTGCCATAAAGACGGCTGAATGCGATTGTTGTTGCAACAGAAAGCGGAATTCCCTTATATGCCGGTCCAAACAGCACATCAAAATCGGTACCATAGTGGTCGTGAATTGCTTTTGCATAATATTCTCCAAGGCGGGATAACTGTGAACCGGTTACATATGCACCTGCATTCATAAAGAATGGAGACTTTCTTCCACTCTTTAATGTGAAGTCACCAAATTTCAAAACCTCACTCTCCACCATAAATTCAATAAATTCCTGCTTATACTGTTCCATTTTATCTTAAAACCTCCTGTTTATAAGGCTTTCACGCCTTTATTATTGTCTCAAATTGCTTTACTACACACTTTTTACACACTTTACACCGCTTCCATCTTCCTCATCTCGTCAAACAAGGTATCATCTGTTACGTGACAATACAAATCCATTGTCAGCTGTAAGGAGCCATGTCCGAGAAGCTTCTGCACGCTCTTAGGCTGCATTCCGTTCTCGATTGCCCTTGTTGCAAAGGTGTGACGGAAACAATGAGGAGAGAACCTCTCAAATTCCGGGTGTTCCTTCTGAATTCGTCTCGTTGTTACATCCATACATTCCTGTACGATGAACTGCTGTGTAGGTCGATTGTTTCTGGTTACGAAAACCAGATTCTTGTATTCGTCCTGTGCTGTTTGTGCGTTCTTAAGCAGAATCTCCTGCCCGCGAACTCTTTGTTTTTTCAGAGCTTCCATAGCTCTTGTTGTTAAGGGAATGGTTCGCTTGCTGTTATGCGTCTTGGTATCATGCCATTCAAAGACATATTTGCCATCCTTGCGGAAATAGCATAAGGAACGTCTGACGTGTACAACCTTCTTTTCAAAGTCTACATCAGACCACTGAAGCCCCATCAACTCACCAATACGCATTCCTGTGTCGATTGCCACTACATATAAATTGTAGTAGAATGTGTCCTTCGCATAGCTAAAAAAAAGCTCCGTTTCACCTACCGTTAATACTCTACGTTCTTTCTTAACCTCTTTAGAAATCACAGTATTGATCTGCTTAGCAGAATTTTTGATAAGTAAATCAGAGTCTATTGCTTTCTCCAGCATATCGACCAGTATCTTTTTCGAATTCTTACGCTCATTGTCTGTTTCCAGTTCGTTAATCGCCTGCTGCATAATCAGTAAATTCAAGGATGTGAGTTTTCTCCATCCCAGAGCCTTCTGTATTCTGCGATAATGACCTGCGTATGTCTCCTTGGTGGAGTCTCTGCAATTCTTCTTGCAGGTATCCATCCAGATTTCATACCATTCGTCAAGCGTTACGTCCTTCGCAACAACATTGAGTGCCTTTTCATCCTCATACTGTTCGTTTCTAAGCTTCTGTCTTACCTCATTCAGCGTCTTTGCGTAAACCGTCTGCTTCTTGCCAAAACGATTCACGAATCTTCCCTGATAAAGACCATCCTTTCTCTGTGATAAGCCTTTACCTAATTCTTTACCATTAAGGGATTTACCCATTTATGCCTCCTTCCTAAGTGTAGAATAGGAAGGATTCCAAATATCGTCCCTATTCTACCATAAAACCTTACAATTATCAATCCGTTTCAAAAATTGAATTCTCATTTTGAAACTCCTCCGTGTTCTTATTTATGAAAGAATCTGATTCAGTAACCAGTGGTCTAATCTGCCCTTATGAGCATATAGTCTGTTACCGATTCTTACCGTGAAACCATTGGCCGGATTGGAAAGCAATTCTCTTGCTTTCGTCTGTCCAATACCAAGGTACTCACACATTTCCTTTACATTTAATAACGCTCTTGTATCAAGTTCTGTTTTCATGGTAGTCCTGCCTCCTCTCGTAATATTCTCATTAACCACCTTCTTTCCTACCCGCAATAAGCGGTTCCTAAAGTAAGATTGTTCCAGTACTCTTAGTTTGGTTTTCTACGTATCCACTGTCTGGATTCTTTAGCACCGATTTCTCACTACTGAAACCTGCCTGTGGGCCTCTCCTGCGCGAGATCATCTCCCACCCTTGACGGAAGTGTCTGTTCTTTGCTCCGCTTAAATTGCTTTAAGTATCATCGCAAAGTCCGTTGACTGTGAATACAACTCATGAAGTTTTCAATGTACAGTTAAAACATTTCGATATTCTTGTAGAACATAAGTTTGTTTTGTGTTATGATTGTTGTAGCCGATTTGCTTCATTTCTGATGCCGCCCGGCTACGTTTTGTAAGTTAATTGTAGTAAAATATAGAGAATAAAATAATTGACGGTCACTTGACCGCGACTTGACATAGAAACTTTTCAAAGAATGAAAATATAGAAAGACAGATAAGATAGATAGCGGGATTGATAAATCCTCTCTGAAAGGAGCACACAGATGAGAAACAGACTGACCTTCGCCAATGTGATTGGTGTATTATTGGAAAATAAAAAGAAAACCTACCCGCAGCACCAGCTTGTACGCAGTCTGTTCTCTGCATATCTGGATGATACTCTGACAGCTTCGGAATTAATCGCAGATGACACGACGATGTACAGCCGCTGGTGCAATGGCGCCCGCCCGATTCCTATAGATATCCTAAAGACTTATGAAGATGAGGATGAATGGGATACGATGGAGGATGATTTCAGAGATAAGATTATTCCGAACCTGTTGAACGAAGCACAGGCTCGAATCCAGATGGAGGAATTGATTACAGACAGTATAAAAACCATCGGGCAGGAAATGGCTGATGCACTGATTCAGGAGCCGGATAATGCAGCCTTTTTCTGCTCTGTGGTAAGATATGCGATTTTGAATGACCATAGCACAGGTGCGCTCTATTCTCCCGACCTTTCGGAAGTGATTCTTTGCAATAAGCTTCCCTCCTGCAATCAGGCATTCATTGGACGAAAGGATGAGATAAAAGCAATCGCATCCCATCTTTCCAATCAATCCGTCTTATTCATTACTGGTATGGCAGGCATTGGAAAAAGCGAAGTTGCCAAAGCCTATGCACAGACGAACCGTAAAAAGTACACCAATATCATTTATCTGTATTACACCGGTGATTTGAGAAAAGACATCGCAAACCTTACATTTGCAGATGATTCCGTAGAAATGAATGAGGAAGTCCGTTTTCAGAATCACTATAAGGTGATGCAGAGACTCCACACAGATACACTGCTGATTCTGGACAACTTCAATGTGCTTCCAAAGGACGAACCCTTCTTAAAGGAACTGATGAAGAATGATATGCAGCTATTGATTACCAGCAGATGCAAACTTAAGAATTATGATTCTATAGAAATAAAGGAATTGGATAAAGAAAAAGAACTGACAGAACTGTTCTACAAGCATTGTCCTTCTGCAAAACGTGATCCGGACAGTGTGTCTGCCATTATAGAAGAAGTGAACTGTCATACCCTGACTGTCTGCATGGCTGCTCTTACCTTAGAAGCCAGCGGCATGGAACCGGAAGAATTGTTACAGGAGCTGCGTTCCTGCGGTATCGGGCAGAACATGGAAGAAATCGAGGTATTCAAGGATGATGAATTCTCCTATGCCAGTATGATAGGACACCTTCGCATGTTGATGAAGCTTAATAGATTAAATGAGGACAGTATTGATATCCTCCGTAACCTCTCACTCCTGCCGGTATCAGGAGTTTATAAAAGTGCGTTCAAAATGTGGCTGGAACTGGATTCTCTCAAAAATGTTAATGAGCTGATACGCTATGGCATTATCAGTGAAGATACCGAAAATAAGACGATTGCACTCCATCCTCTCATTCAGGAAGTGGCAATCGCAGAGACCATTCCAACCGTATCAGACTGCCATGTGATGTTAAATCACCTGCATTTGATTTGCCTTGCTCACGGTCTGGATGTAAAAAGACCGGTGACTGTCATGGAATGTCTGAAAAGCATCAACAGACACATCATCCTAGATAACAGGGCTTACTATCTACTGTTCTTACAGGATATGTACCCTTACTTTGACAAATATCTGGATACCGATTATCTGTCGGAGCTGGTAGAACGTATAGAATATGTGATGAATCTTATGAATGATTCGGGCAAGTCGGATGAAACGAGTAAATCGTATAATTCAGATAAATCAGGCACACCAGATATTACGCAAGAAACCAACCACATTTCTGCCTGTGACAAAGCATTATTATTAGATTACAAAGCACAGCTTCTGTTCCCACGCAAGGAATATGATAATGCCATTAAGAAATATAAAAAGGCGATTGCCCTCATGGAAAATTACCATAAGACCAATACTGCGGATGCCCGTTCCGCCAATCTGCTTTCAAACCTGCACAACAACCTCTCTACAGCTTATCTGTTCCGGAAGAAACTGGAAGAAGCCGTATCAGAACTCAAGACAGCTTTCACAGTACGCAGGGAATATGCCAGTCTTGGATTGATAGAGAATAATGATACCCTGCAGCAGACACTCTCACTTGCTAACATGCTGGTGCAGAATAAGGAATATGATTCTGCTCTGGAAATTATTGATTTCTGTGAATCCACCATTGATGAAGTTATGGGTAGAAATAACCTTGATTATGGTATGTGCGAGTTCTATCGTGGTGTCATTGCTTATACCCGTTCTCAGCCTGTGATAGCAGAACAGCACCTGCTTAACGCAGATGCCGTCTTTCATGCTGTTATGAACGAGAACCCTGATAATGATTATTCCAAAAGTACTGCTCGTTATTTGTATAGTTTGTATATGAGATGGGGAAAGAAAGAGCTTGCGGAGCAATATAAAAAAATACTAATCAGCACGCATTAGGTATTGCCATAACAATGATACATATAGTCAGAACACACCCAAATATCAGCATAACGGGTAACGAGGTCATAGAAAACTTGTAGGCTCGGCTGCTGTCCTTTGTTATCGATATTCGCAAGATAGCGCGGGGAGATATATAACTCGTCGCTTACTTTTTTGCGACTTTCTCCGTATTCGTTTCTCGCGGCTTTAATGGCAGCCCCGAAAGCCTTAAAATCATATATTGATACTGGTCTTTTTGCTATAATCATTCACCCTATTACATTTTACTGTTCCCCTTTCTATCTGTTTCTTTGTGCCTGTGCTTCCACCAAAGGATAAACGGAAGAAGCAGAACCAGCACCACTATTAAAAAAATGATTAAAAAGTAATCTCTCGTTCAGCTTCACTCCCTTTCCTCTTTCTTTAAATAAATAACTTATTTCATATTTACTATACATAAATTATAAATTATATATTATATATAATTTATTATCAATATTCCTATTAAATAATTATCTTGACAATGCAAGTACAATCACATTTTTCTGTTATATCATTATTGCGTTTATAAATTTACAGAATTTTTCATTTTTTACATGACAAAATATTGACAATATGCAATGATGACTTATGTAAACCATTGATTTTTCAAAGAAAGCGAGGTATTGCCTATGATGAAAAAACATTTTAAGAAACTTGTAAATCTTGCACTTACTGCTGTTATGGTTATGGGAATGTCTACAACGACATTTGCAAAAGAATCTAATAATATCTCAAATGATACTGTAACAAAAACTAACAATATAATTTACTCCCCAGAATTTCCAGATGCTTATATTGTAACAGAAACATCACCTGCACCTAATAACTATTCACTTAACAACGAATCAAAGCAACTTGATACGATAACAGCAACAGTTTTTGTAGAAGAAACTCTTGCTACCGATAAAAATGAAGATATTTATGTTTCTAATAGTCGTCTTTTATCTAAAGACGAAGTTGAAAATATTGGTATTGATAATTTCTCCAACATTAACACAATGTCTACAAGTCGTGCTGCTAAAAGAACCTATGGAAAATTAACACTTACTTTTTCTGGTTCTCAATCTATCTCTGGAAAAAGCGTCTCATGTAAATTAAATGGAAACGCAAATTGGGACTTTGGGGCTTTTACAAGTTCAGAAAAAAATCCAGCCATAGGTAAAGATTTTATGGGAATTACTTGGTCTGGTTTATTTACTACAAATTCATCTTCATGCTCGGCGACTGATTTAACTGGAAAAGTCACTTATCCTACAATGGTTGACTCTATCGCAAACGGTGGAAGAGTATGGTCTTTTGAAGAAAGTCTTTTTGAAGACCATTTTGCAAATTATAATAAAAATATAAATGCAACTATTAATATCAAAAAGAATACTATGACTGGAAATGGTAACACGGCAGAAGCTGTCTTAAAATATATTCATACCTATCAAAAAACAACAGGTAGTGTTTCTATGAATGTAGGAAGTGATAGCGTTTCGGCTGGATTTACATTAAGTAATGTAAAAAATCAATGGCCTTTAGTTTGCAATATTACCGGAATATATTATTAAACTAACCATAAAAAATAGGTAGTTCAAATTGAACTACCTATTTTTATTTCTTCATGCTCTGGTGGCGTATTCTCTTCTCCGTTTCCAATAATCCAACATATTCTAAATGAATACTGCAAATTATCAATAATATTCATCTTGTTATCATTAGATAATACTGATTCAATATCACTATCATTTATCACACCCCAATCAATCCATTTATATCCATTATCTTCGTATGAACTAAATAAATAATTTTTACTATTCTTGCTCTGTGATAGTTCTCCACTAATTCTTAATATTTCATAAGAAAATATCTTCTTCTTCATAACTGCACATGATAGATTTCCATTCTCATTTATGAAAAACACTATATATTTATTGTCGAATCGAATTTCTTCCAAACATTCATTTGCAGTAGTTTGTGCTGTCATTCCTTTTTGTTCTTTCAAATATTCATATGGTGATTTCTGCTTCAATAAATATATAGTAACAATTAAAAACAGAAAAAAAATCATACAAACACAAAAAAATATTTTCTTTTGTTTCTTATTCATTCTCTTCACCTCATTCTTCATTTAATAATGTCTTATATCCCTGCCAATAGTCAACACTTCCGTCTGCGTATTCCTTGCGAATAATCGCATGGAAACGTCCTATCTGATACTTTCCTACTTTCATCTACCACCACTCTCCTTTATCGTTGTAGTGCCACCATTCGCCGCTTTCATATTCGATACAAAGATACCCGTCCTTATCTATCCAAACCTTTGCTAAGCCACCCTCGTTCCAATGCTCACACGCTTTTTTATGGGCTTCTTTGTTTCCCACTCCGCTTTTGGTCTGCCTTTTGCCACTGGCTTCTCTGAACCCTCGCTTGCTCCTGCACCTATAATCGACTTAAACGCCGCTTCTTGGTCAAATTTTGCCTTTCCTGCCATTACTCTCTACCTCTCCTTTCAAAAATTCCTCTATAAAGGCTTTATAGTCCTCTGATACGGTGGACTTCTCCGCATACTCAAATATATCTGTTCTGTTTGCCTGTGCTTCCTCTACCGCTACCGCTGACCGAATATAGGTCTTATATATCGGTGCAGAAATGTACTCGCTCAACTGTTCCGTAAGTTCCTTTATCTGCTTGCTGATGTTTGCTCTCGGATTGAACCTTGTAAACAGAATACCCGTTATCTTTACATTAGGATTGCAGTACCGCTGTACGCTCCTTACTGTTTCGTTAAGCTGGTTAATTCCTGTTGTGGCAAATATGCCCGCTGTGGTCGGTATCAGAATATCACCTGCCACCGTAAATGCGTTTACGGTCAACACACCCAAAGAGGGCGGCGTGTCTATAATGATATAATCATACTTTTCCGCTACGGGGGCAATAGCTTCTTTCAAACGGTGTTCTTTTCCCGTCTGTGATAACTCTTGCTCTGCTCCTACCAGCATAATGTTTGGTAATATATCATACCCGCCTTTCATACAAAAATCCATTAAAATTATAGCTCAAAATCATTTTATGTGCAATGGAGTTTTTCTTACCGAAAGTGAGTTTGAAAGGCAATCAAAGCCTTGTCATCTGCCACGCCCACGTCTACGAACCGGTGTGATTATCTGCTGTTCCGCTTGTGCTTTTAGCTGCTCCTCTGAAGAATGATTTCTGTTGTATTTCACACGATAATCATATTCCTCGGTAAAATCATCATATACAGACATCTTGTAACGCATACTCCGCATGGATTCTTCGGTATATCCCATTCTGTCCTGATACTTCTTTAGTTCTTCAATTCGGTCATCAGAAGGTGGCGGAAGAAGTTTAGCACGTTTTTCCAGAGAGAGCTTGCGGTATTCTGCTGGAGATGGAAACGGCTTATTTTGAACCGGCACCGTTGACGAATTGTTATCAAGTAATTCGTCTAACTCATCCTCATTATATGGTTCTGCGTCGGTTGAGTTATTTGTTGTGCCAAACTCAGTACTTACCGAGCCTGCGCCTGCATCAAGTCCCTGCCACTCTTTATTGAAGTCATCAAATGCAGCACCATAAAAGAAAGACTCGTCATTCTCCGGTATCTCATGTTTTTCCTGAAACTCGTCATATGCCTCATATACAGAAACATCCGGTTTTCTGGTCGGCTGTGACTCCTGTGTTGGTATCTGCTTTTTAGCCTTAGAAGCAGACTCCTTCACTTCCTCCTCATCCTCTTCCCATCTGGGATAATCCTTCATGGACTGACTGGAATGCTCGATGTCCTGCTCCTGCCTTGGATAATCAAACCAATCCTCTTTTTCCTTCTGTTTCATATATTCCCTGATGCCTGCAACCGTGAATCGCTTACCAAGCTTACTGCCTCGTACTGCCTTTACCTTGCCTCCATTACTGCTACGATAGGGAAGGGCATAGCTAATGGTATTACCTTTCAGCCTTACATTCATATGATAGGTTCTTTCTAACATATTCACCACATCATGAATGTTCTGCGTGGTCGGATCATTCATGGCAAGTCTGATATACACACGCATTTCATCCTTGAAAGAAAGTTTTCCCCTTTTCTGCATATGATTTTCCGCTAAGGTGCGTTCCTCCCTGGTCTTATCCGGATTGTAGAAGCTGTCACGGACAGAGTGTGTCAAGCCCCGGCTTCTGCACTGTTCTCCAAAATATTCCGACATTTCCACCAGCTCCTTCGGACCTCTCCGAAAGGAAGAACCATCCTTCTGATTACAGTTATTTACCAGAAAATGCACGTGAACATGCTCCGTATCCACATGAACCGCAAACAATACCTCAAATCCCTTTTTCCAGAAGAACTCACGAGCAAAGTCCTCTGCCATCTTGTAAGCCTCTGCATAAGTCAGCTTATCATTGTCCTCCGGATGAAAGGATATTGATAGCTTCTGTGCCAGAATGTCCCGCGGGAAGAACCGGCTATACTTCTTCTGATGCATTTTCCTTGTCATAAGGACACTGTTTGCAAAGTTATCCCGATTGCAGCCAAAAGCATTATATAACTCCGACTTTGTCTTGATAACACTGGAACTTAGCTGTTCCTTCTTCTTCCCCAGAATATAATCTGCAGCACTGTGAAGCTGTGCCACAGACTTGCATGGAGCATATTTTACATTGACATTTCCATATACCGCCATCTAACTCACCACCTTTTCATATAGTTTTAATACTGAGTCTTCCAACCGCCGGAATACTCTCTGGAACGGTTCAAATGCTGTCATGGATATCAAATCCGGATAGGCATTGATATTCCTTGCCAGCTGGTTGATATTGACTCCCTGCTTTTTCAGTTCGTAGCAGACCTCATTCATGACCTCCATAAACTGCTTTAATGTTGTCCCGTCAATCTGCCTGCCCTTGTTGCCCCGGA
The DNA here is from genome assembly GCF_003478915.1 of Roseburia sp. AF25-13LB. NCBI lineage: Bacteria > Bacillati > Bacillota > Clostridia > Lachnospirales > Lachnospiraceae > Roseburia > Roseburia sp. AF25-13LB. The sequence continues at coordinate 315,149 of NZ_QUFO01000002.1, read as the reverse complement.
GCAGATAGTCGATGAAATCAGCGGAAGTCTTATATCCGCTCTCCTTCATCTGTGATTCAAATTCCTGTTTTACACGGTAATCCACACGAGAATAGATTACCTCGTCTCTTGTTCGTTTCCCCATAGTGTCCTCCTTCTTTTTATCTGTAAAAAAAGCCACAAAACTCATTGGTTGAATTGGCATTGCTGCCTTTTCTTCCAATTGTTTCATGGCTTCATTTTTTGGTATTTTCAGTTATTGTGTTTTGGCTACGATTGCACCGGATTATGGCTACATACTAATAGAAATTGTGGTCTGCACCGGTAAATTGCAGTGTCATGCCCCTGTTGTGGTTCTACTGTTGCTCTGCTTTGTAGCCATTTGGTTGCAGATGTTGTCTAAACTGTATCTGTTATAGCTATACTGTCCATAAGAACCGCTATCATCTGCATCCGTCTTGGTATTTCTTCGTAGCCTTTGTGTAAGCGATGCTTCGTCAGCAGGGCACATCATCCCCACAGGTCTGCCTGACGGAAAAAAGACTCCGTCAGACAGACAAAAGCAGCCCTTCGCTTACCGCTTCGGACTGCTTTTTTTCACATCTCTACTACTTATTGAAATCTTCTATTCCCTTTCCGATGTGGTGGGGATGATATAGGCAGGTAGTACCGCTGGCTTGCCAACTCGTCAAAAATAAAATCAGGGTCCCCTCCGGTACCCTGATTTTATTTCCGCCTCATTGTCTGCGCCATCGGTGCTACCTGCTCATGGGCTACGCCCCCGAGACCCCCAGACAGAAAGACACACCATCTACAAAGGGGATGGTGTGTCTTTCTGTCTTTACTGCAATTGTACCCGGGAATGTAGCCGATGTTTACTTGGATAATTGAATTGATTATCATCGGCTATATCCTTCTTGCTTCTACCCTCATTACAAAACAATAGAATTCTTTCTGTAATATCAGTCTGTTAGACTTGGGGGGGTGACTTGGGGGGGGACTTGGGTGTTACCCACCCCAAGTCATTATCCCTCTTTATGATTCGTTTTCTTCTGTTTCTATATCCAGCCTCTGTAAAATATCATATATCACACCAGAATCGTTTAATAAGCTTATAGCAAAACATTTCTTTCCTGCATCTTTTAATGATGCACCAATGTGATACGCTTTTTTGTCATCAATGATTAAAAACCTGTCATGAAATACACCTGTGTAGTTCACTTCAAGTTTGGGATACTGTTGATTGAAAGTTTCAATATCTTTTTCTGACAATCTGTTTTTTCTAACTGTGTAAATCGTTACCGATACATTCTCTTTCTTCTTGGACAGAATATTTAAAGTTCCCACATCGACATAATTATCGACCAATACAAGACTTTTCGTTGCACTAGCTACCAGATCTATCAGTAAGCTAAACGCATCATATATCTGTCCATCAAAAAAGATTTTCTGCTGTGATTCTTCGTGGTCAGAAATATATGCAAATACTTTATCAAATTTCTCATTTGTTTCATTTTGATAAGTTATCTGTCTTTCTTCTATTGCATTCATGCGATCATACAAAAGTGACGTGTTTGCCATATATTTACGCATTTCAACAAATGTTTCCATTATCCTGATACTGACTTGTATTGCAATATCACTCCTCAGCACCGCAGAAAGCATTGCAATACCTTGTTCTGTAAAAACATATGGCAGATATCTTCTTCCACCTCTCCCTTCTTTTGAGGTCACAAATTGTGACCTCAAAGAGTCGTACTCTTCCTTTTTTAGTTGAAACCTGAAATTCTCAGGAAATCTTTCAATATTTCTTTTTACAGCCTGATTAAAAGTTTTTGTTTCAACTTGATACAAAATTGCCAAGTCACTATCGAGCATTACCTGTTTTCCTCTAATAACATATATAAGACTCTGAATATGACTCACTTCCATAACCCTATCCTTTACATCTGAATTTACGTCAATCAATTCACTATTATCTTTTGCCATCGAATCCTCCAATCCATTTTTGAAGTCGCAAATTGCGACTTCAAGTCTACAATCTGTGTACTCATTCTGAGGTCACAAACTGTGACCTCAAACAGTATCATCGTGTTCCTTCTTGTTTTGCTTCCCAAATTGCTGTTCATACATAATCTGATACTTTTTCAACCGTGGAATATATTCAGGAGGCTTTCTTCGACCCGCTTCCCACTCTTCCACCGTTCGAAGTGGTATCTGAACCTTTATCTCACACACTCATTGTGTGGTTAATTATATCATGCCACTTCTTCTTTTATCAATTGAAAATCAACACGAATCCATAATTTACACACCAAACGAGTAATCCAGAAACTCATTCTCTTCTGGCTCCGACAGTTCTTGCTTTACAACTTCTATCGGTTGTTCACTGCCCTGTATCGGTTCCGTAACTAGCTTTACCCCCACCGATGCCTCAGCTCCCGGATTTCCCTGCTGATACGGATAAGACATTATCCCACCAGCCTGTAGTCCTGCCTGAAAAAATGCCTGCTGTTGCATCTGATACATGGCTGCAAGTGCCGGAAGATTTGAAAGAAGCTTCTGCTCCACAGTCTGCACCAGTCTGTCTGCAAAGGCATCTTCCTTTTCCCGACTCTCCAGATATGGATCGTTTTTCTTGGCAAGATGCCTTTCATAATAATCATTAATCGCAGCCACCACAAAAGCATTCTGCGACTTAAAGTCCTGTTCCACTTCAGCGGAGTGCAGGCGTTCCCACGCCTGCACGCCTCCCTCATCCGTCATATTGAAACGGATGTTGTGATTCCTGTAGTGCTTTGTCATATTGCCTCACCTACCTTCTGCCTGCTCTTTCCTGATGTCTTAAAAGCATATAGCAGTAATACTCATAGCCCTTTGCATTAGCACGGATATCATGATTAAAAATGGTGGTGTCCGGATTATAACTTCCAAACTGTTCTACCAGTCTTGCTCCGCCACCCATGAAGTAAACCTTCATCAGCTTCTCATTATATTCATGGTCACGAAGCTTCTGAAAAATCTCCTCCACATAGTCACAAATTGCCTTTTCCACGAGTGATGCATGTGGCTCCGGCAGTTCAATCTTCCCGCTACGAAGAATATTATCAATTACATCATCCATAAGATTGTCTCCCGTTTTGTCCTGCACCATATTGTGAATCTTCTGAAAACACTGGAACACACCAAGCTTCTCGGTCCATGCCTTGCTTTCCATTGGTCTACCGTTATTCAGATACATCAAATTCATGGTGCCATTTCCAATATCTGCAAGAAGTGTCACCCCTGCAAAATCCTTCAGATTCTCTGTCACTGCCGAGTAACACTGCGGCATAACTGTACAGCCAGCGAATTCAATATAATAAAGTCTGTCTTTATAGCCGACCTCTACGCTGCTGTTTCTAAGCATATATCTCTTAAAGTCCTCCCTCTGTGCCTGCACCCATTTCAGAGGAAGCCCAACTGCAAGATGAATCCTTGCCCTGTTTACAGAGTCTGTCATTCCTCTTGCTTCCAGTTCCTTTACAATAGCCGCAAGTGTCAGCATATAATTGTCGTCATCAGTCTGCTTATCTGCCACAAAACCCTTTCTTCCCTCTCCAATGACATAATATCCACCATCGTACTCGATATAATCTCTGCTTAACACAGGTGCGCTGTCATACTTTGCAATTGCTGTCTTAAAGCATCTTCTGGCTGTTTTCATATTTCCGTAGCCATTATCCACACCGATAATCAGTGCTCCGTTCATACTGTATTCTCTAATCTTCTCTGTCATATAATCCTCTCTTTCTCCGGCATCTGTGCCGGTAACCAAAATAAAAAAGTCCATGCATCTGTATCTCTACAAACACATGGACGAATCAACTGCCACTCTTGATATTTAGCGTATCCTTCCTACGAATTACTACACACTTTACTACACACTTTTTTCATCAAATTACACCATTTTATGATAAGTTACGATAGTTTCCTCTCAAATTAAAAATGCCCTCAAAGCCTGTAAAATCAAGCATTTGAGGGCATTCACAAGGGTTAAGATAAAGGAGCAGGTAGGAAATCTATAAACTCTTTCTTATATGCTTCCATGTATGAAACCTCCTGAATATGTCAACAGTGAAATATCACTTTTTTCTTTTACCTAATTTCTTATGCTACCATACTTCCCTGAAAACCTCAATGCATTTTTCTTAATGGCGCCGGTCTATACCGGCATTATTATAATAAGCTGCTTTTTCCTGATACATTCTGCGTTCAGCTTCCATCAGCAAGAGGTCAAATCCACGTTCCCAGCTTTCCTGCCATACTGATCCGACTGCCATTACTACATCCTTTTTCTTCATGCCAGCCTTCATACGTTCTATCCGCTGCTTCAGTTCCTCTTCTCCGATACCTGCACACAGTGCCAGAAGTTCATCCCCTCCAATACGGAACAGTCCATAGTCTGAAAATTCCTCACGGAGTAATTCGCCGGCACGCAGAATGAGCTGGTCACCTGCCTGATGACCTAAAGTATCATTTACCCTTTTCAGTCCTGTAATATCGCAATACACCACACCAAAGCATGAAGTCCCTGATGCATCTGTAACATACTGTTCCATGGCGAACCGGTTTCCAAGTTTCGTAAGCTGGTCACTATAGCTCATCCGTTCCAATTCCCGCACCAGATTACGCCTTCTGATGCTGGAGACAATAAAATATCCCATAATCTGAAGCATATTAGAAGTATAATCCAACATTTTTTCGGGAGGATTATCAACTCCATAAAAACCGATGATTTTCTGACCTTCATACAGTGGAACTACTACCAGCGTTGAAATATTCTGTTGTTTCAGATTCTCATACTGCAGTGGATCACTCTCACGTATATTTTCCAGATTACCAATGATAATATTTTTGCCTTCCCTAAAATTGCGGTACCAGTTCTCGCATACTTCAGCCGGAACATTCTGCAAATTATCTTTCTCAGGCCTGATACCATTCGCTACCCATTCATAGGTGTTATCGTCATTTCCCAATAAGTTTTTTTCAAAAATATAGGTACGTTCTCCATTCAATGCCTTTCCAAGATATTCCAGGATAATTTCCAGCGACTGTTCTGATGTAGGGGCATTTAACGAAATTCTTATGCCCTCATTTATAATAGCCTCCATATTTTCATAGTTTTGAATCAGACTTCCCTGTTTTTCTTCGTTGCTGACATCCAGTGCAATTTCTACCCGGTAACGTCGACCATCCTGTTCCAGCATAGTATCCTTCAACAACAGATGTTTGCCAAGAACCGGATTATAATACTTCCATTCTTTAAACTCACCTTCTACCAGTTCCTGATTATTGCACATACTACAAGGGGCGGCATTATGCTGCATCACCTCATAACATTTCTTTCCTTTTATTTCCTCCTGGGTCTGAAATCCAAAGTTTTCCCGTGTTTTCCGGTTCATATACACAAGTTCATATGTATCAACATCTGAGACATATACAAGTTCATCAAGATTTTCAAAGAAATTCCAAATCTTTTCCACTGTTTCTATCCTTTCTGGCAATTACATTACTTTAGGCGGTTGCGAAAGGGGACAAAAAGATGATTGCCCCAATAATATCACGGGATTACAGGAGATTTATCTTTATCCGGTATGAAATGCCAACAGTTCTTATAATGCGTGTTTTTCTTGATTATAAACTGTCTTTCCGGTTGCTTTGGCTGAATATCGACGCTGTCCGCCGGGTACAGATGCCACATAATGCCTGCAAGGGGCACAGGGGATTTCGGTATGCGTTGCTTTTTGTCTGGCAACCGGCACAAATTCACATCCATGTTCAATTGTGCCTCGCTGGTACATCCCTGTACCAGCGTTGCCTGTTGCCAGACGAAATTCCCAGTGCCCCTAACAGCCCTTATCAGGCATCTGTGTTTCGGCGAACTGTGTCGATATTCTGACAAACATTGGAAAGACTGTTTTCATAACAAAAAGAAAAACACGCATTTTAGAACTGCGGTATTTCGTAGCAAAAGATAATCCCCTGTGAATCCCGTGATATTCTTCCGGCAGCATCAAAAACAGTCCCATTAATCAGTGACTGCACCAATCAGTTCATTGATATCTTCAACTCCATTATTTTCCATATAATCCTGTATACCATTGATAATATCAATCGTTGCGGTAGGATTGGTAAAGTTTGCAGTTCCCACAGATACTGCGGTTGCTCCTGCCAGTATCAGTTCCAATGCATCTTCCGTGCTCTGTACACCTCCCATTCCGATAATCGGAATATTCACTGCCTGGGCTGCCTGATATACCATACGCACTGCAATTGGATGCACTGCCGGTCCGGACATCCCACCAGTTCTGTTTGCCAAAGCAAATTTTCTGCGGTTTACATCAATCTTCATTCCAGTCAGTGTATTAATCAGGGAAATCACATCTGCTCCGCCTGTTTCTGCCGCTTTTGCCATCTCTGTAATATCCGTTACATTCGGGCTCAATTTCATAATAACCGGCTGTCTTGCATATTTTTTCACTTCTTTTGTAATTTCTTCTACAGAAGCTGCATTCTGTCCAAAGGCAATACCGCCTTCTTTGACATTTGGACAGGAAATATTGATTTCCAGCATATCTACCGGCTGATCGGAGAGTCTTTCCACAACTTCTATATAATCGGAGGTTGTTTTACCACATACATTTACAATAATGCGTGTGTCATAGTGGGTAAGAAACGGAATATCACGCTGTACAAATACATCAATACCAGGATTCTGTAAACCGATAGCATTTAACATTCCACCATATACCTCTGCCACACGAGGGGTCGGATTCCCCGGCCATGGTACATTGGCAACACCTTTTGTCACTACTGCACCCAGTTTATTCAAATCTACAAATTCACTGTATTCCTGACCGGAGCCAAAGGTTCCGGATGCTGTCATAATCGGGTTCTTCAATAATACTCCTGCCAGATTCACTCTTGTATTCATTAAAGTTCCACCTCCTCAGCCCGGAAAACCGGTCCTTCTTTACATACACGTTTATTATTGACATTGGAATGTTCGTCCTTGTCCTTAGACTGGCACACGCAGGCTAAGCAGGCTCCGATTCCACAAGCCATACGTTCTTCCATGGAAATCCAGCACTCAATCTGTTTCTCTTTTGCATATTCCTTAATAGCTGCCAGCATCGGCTTTGGTCCGCAGGCATAGATAATATCTGCTGTCAGCCCATTTTCACGAATGGCATCCAATACATTTCCTTCTGTCCCGGCACTTCCGTCCTCAGTTGCCACATAGACTTCCCCTTCTTCACGAAATTCATCCATCAGGAAAAGTTCATCCCGGAAGCCAAGTACCATCTGCTTTTCACAGTCCAATTCTTTTGCCAGCTCTAACATTGGTGGAATACCAATTCCACCGCCAATTAAGAACGCTTTCTTTTCTTTCTTCGGAAATCCATTTCCCAGCGGTCCTGTTATATTAAGGATTCCGCCGGTATGCATACCGGAAAACTCTTCTGTTCCCTTTCCAACTTTACGGTATACCAGACGGATGGCATTATCCTTTTTATCAATTTCACAGATACTGATTGGTCTTGGAAGCAGTCTGCTTCCTTCATTACAATATACAGATACAAACTGACCTGCTTTTGCATGTGCTGCAATCTCTTCCGTACGCAGCCACATACTGTAAATGTCATCCGCAATTTCTTCCTGGCGGATAATAATCGCCTGTTCTTTAAACTTCTCTGCCATCTTCTTCTCCTATCTTGCCTGTAAAGCTCCATCGATATCTTTTATCATTGCCTCTACTGCTGCTCTGGATGCATCTGCAAAATGCTCTGCTCCAAAAGATGCATAAGCTTCCTGCTTATATGCGGCAATGATTCCACGGGATGAATTAACAATTGCACCCAGTCCGTTTTCGTCGAAGTAATGTACTAAGTCCGCTCCTTTTCCACCCTGGGCACCGTATCCCGGAACCAGGATAAAGCTCTTTGGCATTACTTTACGAAGGACTTTTCCGATCTCCGGATAGGTTGCTCCTACTACTGCTCCCACATAGCTGTAGTTATCTCCCATGACTTCTTCGCCCCACTGCGCTACCTTTTCACCGACATATTCATACAGTGGTCTGCCATCAATTAATCTGTCCTGGAATTCTCCACTGGATGGATTGCTGGTCTTAACTAAAATGAAGATACCTTTTTTCTCTTCTTTACATACTTCCAGGAAAGGCTTGATTCCGTCTGAACCCAGATATGGATTGACTGTTGCAAAGTCTTCATCAAAAGCAGAAAGCTTTTTACCTCCCACCTGAACTTTACCAAGATGTCCCACTGCATAAGCTGCGGATGTAGAACCGATATCGCCACGTTTTACATCTCCGATTACCACAAGGTCTTTGGAGTGGCAGTAATCTACTGTCTTCTGATATGCTTTCACACCCTCTGTTCCAAACTGCTCATACATGGCAATCTGTGGTTTTACAGCAGGAATCAGATCATAAGTGGCATCTACAATTGCTTTGTTAAACTGCCAGATTGCTTCTGCTGCACCCTCTAAAGTCTCACCATGCTCCTTAAATGCTGCTGCCTTAATATGTTCCGGAACATAATCTAACATCGGGTCTAAGCCGACAACGATTGGTGCATGGGTTTTCTCGATTTTTTTAATTAATTTGTTAATCATATCTTTAAGCCTTTCTTTTTCTTATTCTTCTGCTGCATCATATACAATTCTGCCTTCACAGATAGTCATCATTACTTTACCGGTTACTTTTCTGCCGTGGAATGGTGTATTCTTTGCTTTCGACCAGAACTTGTTCTTATCAATGGCATAAGTGCATTCTGGATCAAAAAGCATGACATCTGCCATACTTCCCTCTTCCAAAGTTCCCTTCTTCAAATGAAGAATCTGTGCCGGGTTATAGCTCATCTTCTCTACCATCTGCATCGGTGTTAAGTATCCCCCCAGCACAAGTTCTGTATAAGTCAGTGCTGCTGCAGTTTCCATTCCAACGATTCCAAACGGAGCCTTTACCATGCTGTTATTTTTTTCATCTGCGGTATGCGGTGCATGGTCTGTGGAAATGACTTCCATGGTTCCATCGGAAAGTCCCTTTTTCAATGCCTCCACATCCTCTTTCCGGCGGAGTGGCGGATTCATCTTATAATTGGTATCTCCCTCTGCCATATCATCTGATGTCAGTGTAAAATGATGCGGACATACCTCTGCGGATACCGGAATATGCTCTAACTTGGCATATTTCACCATGTTTACACTATTCTTCGTGGAGCAGTGGCAAAGATGCAGGTGTGCACCGGTATCTTTGGATAACAGGATATTTCTTGCAATCATGATATCTTCTACGGAATTGGTAATTCCAGCCAGTCCCCAACGTTTTGCATTCTCATCCTCGTTGACCACGCCGGAGCCAACCAGATTCTTATCTTCGCAATGTGACAGTACCGGAATGTTACAGTCTCTTGCTACCAGCATGGCATCTCTTGCAAGAAGTGAATTCATGACTGATTTGCCATCTTCACTGATTGCAGGGCTTCCTGCCTCCGCCATCTCTTTGATGTCAGCTAATTCCTCTCCCTGCTGTCCTTTTGTTATAGCGCCAACCTGTAATACATGCACCAGTCCGACACTTTCTGCCTTATGATGTACATAACGTACTACATCAGCATTGTCTACCACCGGCCTGGTATTTGGCATTGCAAGTACCGTGGTATATCCGCCTCTTGCTGCGGAACGGGTTTCTGTTTCAACATCGCCCTTATGGGTAAATCCTGGATCCCGCAAATGCACGTGCATATCAACGAGTCCCGGCATTACATACAGTCCTTTGGCATCAATAGTCTTCTCTGCCTTTTTTTTGATATTTTTCCCTCTTTTTGTAATGACTCCATCTTCTATGAAAAGGTCCATTACATCATCTGTTTTCGTAGCCGGATCTAAAATGCGGCCACCTTTTATTAAGATTGTCATGTGGAATACCTCCTGTTGCTCCTATTTTAGCATACAAGCAGTTCTGGGGCAATCTGCTCATGCATGTATTTTCTCAAATAGCGCCGGAGGTACATATGCTTCTATACGGATTCCCTCCGGCAGATATTCTTCTGCTATTAATTCTCCTGTTTCTCTTATCTGCTGCAGCAATCCACCCTTGTCATATGGCAGCACTGTCTCAAGATAGCGCTTGTTCTCCCGCAGTATCCGGGCAAGACAGTCTTTCAGTTCTTCTAGGCCATCACCTCTTGCTGCAGATACCCGTAAAGTAATATCTGCCCTGCCATCCCGCAATGGTTCCCGGTCTGTAATAGCATCCTGCTTATTAAACAATGTCAGTATCTTTTTATCTGTAACCTCTAACTGGTGCAATGTCTCATATACAATATGCATCTGCTTGGCAGCCTGTGGATTGGATGCATCCACCACATGAATGATAAAATCTGCATACTTAGCTTCCTCTAAAGTACTACGGAAGGCATCAATCAGATGATGCGGCAGTTTCCGGATAAACCCTACCGTATCCGTAAGCAAAAGCTTCTGGCTTCCCGGAAGTTCTAACATTCTGGTAGTCGGGTCTAAGGTTGCAAAAAGTTTATCCTCTGCAAGAATTCCAGCTCCGGTCAGAGCATTTAAAAGAGTTGATTTACCGGCATTGGTATACCCTACAATTGCTGCCACCGGAACATGATTCCGTTGTCTTGCCACACGATTCACTTCCCGGTGCCGTTTCACTTCCTCCAGCTCCCGTTTGAGCTGGCTGATTCTTGATGCAATCAGACGACGGTCTACCTCTAACTTTTTCTCTCCCGGACCTCTCGTTCCAATTCCGCCTCCCAGCCTTGACATACTCTTTCCTATACCGGAAAGACGGCTCATGCGGTAACGGAGCTGTGCCAGTTCCACCTGTATCTTTCCTTCACTGGTAGATGCTCTGGCTGCAAAAATATCAAGGATAATTAAAGTTCTGTCCATCACTTTTACGTTCAGGGCATCCGAAAGATTCCGAAGCTGTGCCGGGCTTAGTTCGTCATCGCAGACAATTCCTGTTGCATTGGTCCATGCAATTTCATCCAGCAGCTCTTCTACTTTTCCGCTACCAATATAAAGCCCCGGATGTATTGTCTGACGGTTCTGGATTACCCTGCCCACCGTTACTGCTCCGGCAGTCTTCACCAGCTCCTCCAATTCATCCAGGGAGTCTTCTGTATCATCGCCATCCTGGCTGCTTACGCCAACCAGGATGACTCTTTCTTTCATTTCATTATTTTCAAAAAATTCAGGCATAAAATATCCTTTTCTTACTTTCTGTTTATGCAAACACACTCTGTCCGTTCTGGGATAATCCTGCAGAAATATTTAAAATTGCAGCAAAATCATTCTGTAATTCATTTGAGCATTTCTCTGCTTCCTGATAAATTTCTTCTGCTCTTTCCGCATTCTCATCGAACAGTGCCTGCTGCACTTCTTTTCCATAGCCATGGAATCTTCTGTGTTTCTCTGCCAGTGCATTCCAGACCGGTGCAATTGCCGGATTTTCCAGATGCATGGAATAGTAAAAATGGCCAAAGCCGCATTTTGTATCATCAAATTGTAACGTAAGGACATTCTTCTCAGTTACCATGGTATGTAAAGTTTCAAGCCATGCCCTATGTGCTTCCATTGCTTTTTGTACATAAGCATCAAAAACTGCATTATCCATACGGTAAAATGCATCATGGCTCATTTCTCCTATAACCTTCGCCACATTATCCATACCCGTTTCAACCTGGGCTAATGGTTCTACCGAACCTTTTAAATTTCCATTTATAACCGTCAGCAATTCTGCATCATTGCTGAGATTACTGCACTGGTTTTCAATACAGGACACCTGGGTTTCCAGCACATTCATGGAGCTGCTGATTTCTTCACTGATACCAGCAAGGGAACCAATAGATTCGCTGATGGTTCCAACATTTTTCTTGTTCTCGTCATTAATATTCCATACGGCATTAATTTTCTGATCAATATTGTCAAGAGATGTAATTGCAACATCCACACTCTTAGAGCTCTTCTCAGAAGCATCGCGGATTCCTTCTACGAATTCACCCATATTTCCGGTTAACTGCTTGGTTCCCTCTGCCAGCTGACGGATTTCTTCCGCTACAACGGCAAATCCCTTTCCTGCTTCTCCTGCTCTTGCTGCCTCGATTGATGCGTTCAATGCCAGCAGGTTGGTCTGTTCGGAAATTGCATTGATGCCTTCAATGACTTCATTCATATGATTGATAACATCCATCAATGCATCCATATTCTTCTTCATTTCTGTGGATTCTGAGATTGCATCTTTGGATAAATCCCGGATAGCGGTCAGTTCTTCCTGGCCATTCTCTATCTTCTTATAAATATCCGTAGTTTTCTCTGATACATCAATAATTGTATTGGTCAGACCCTCATGGGCATTTCTTACTTCCTCTGCAATACTGGATGTTTCTGCTGTTGCATCATGGATTGTCTTTGTTGCTGCATTGACATCTTCTGCTGCCGTTGTCATCTTTACGGTATCATGTCCAACTTTCAGACCCAAAGCACTCATTGTCATAACTGCCTTCATATCTTCCCTATATACCTGTGCAAGCTGACGTCTGCCAGCGTTCATTCGCTCATACATATTCTGCAGTTCCGGTAAACCTGCAGCATAATTCTCTTCTTTCATTTCACTGATTGACTGAACCAGATTTACAATTTTTTTGTTCTTTCCCAACGCCATATATTTCCTCCAATCAATGCACTTTCTGTGCATTACGTTATACTACTAATTTTGTACTGAATCCTGCCGATTGTCAACGACATTTTGTGATATTTTTCCAAAAAGTCCAACCTTTTTTGCAATTTCTTTATGCAGAAAATATTTTCAAAAACATTACCAATGCCTGATAATCTCCCATATCTGCCAGTTCTCTTGCTGAATGCATGGCAAGCATTGGAATTCCAATATCCGCCCCCTGCATTGGCAGGTAGGAAACCGCAATTGGTCCAAGGGTCTGTCCACCCGGCATGCCAGAACGGTTTACCTGCACCTGATATGGAATATCTGTCTTTTTACAAAGCTGCATCACCACCGCTGTTGCCTCACTGTCAGAAAGATACCGCTGGCTGGCAGAAGTCTTAACGGTAATTCCTTTTCCCAATATCACATCATTCGTAATATCTGATTTATTTGTGTAATTCGGGTGTACGGCATGAGCTCCGTCTATAGACAAGAGAAAGCCTCCCCGGAGCATATCATTTATCTCTGTTTCTGCCATTCCAAAGGCTGCTCCAATCTTCATTATGATATCCTTAAGCAGACTGCTGTCTGCTCCCTGCTTGGAACGGCTGCCGATTTCCTCATTATCAAATAGTCCTGCTACAACCAGTGAATCTCCGGTTGTTTTTTCACACATTGTCTCCACAATTGCTGCTACCGATGCCAGATTATCGATTCTCGGAGAAGAAAGAAGCTTCTTATCACTTCCTATTAATTCCGGTTCATCCATATTGGTAAGGAATAAATCATAGCTTAAAACCTCATTTACCTCTGCCCCAAGATGCTCTTTTAAGTAATCCGTAAAGAAATTCTCCGTAACGTCTCCGTCCCGCTCTATTCCAAACAGTGGAAGCAGTTCTCTTTGCATATCATATTCCTGTTTTCCGCCTGCCTCACGGTTCAGGTGTGGTGCTAATGACGGAATCACTGCTGATGGTTCCTCACTTCCGAAAAGCTTTACTTCCGGTGCAAATGGATGTTCCGATTCTAATACCACTTTCCCATAAATTCCAAGTGGACGGTCAAACCATGTATTTTTGAGCATACCGCCATATGGCTCCACATTTAACTGCCTGTAATCCTTCGTCTTCACCTCAGGATTCGGTTTTATTTTAAAACATGGGAAATCTGTATGGGCCAGCATCAGGCGGAGCGCCGTCTTTCTATCCAGCTGTTCTGGAACAGCAAATGCCGCTACCATACCGGAATACGGTCTTACATAGTATTTACCGCCTGCATGAAGCTGCCAGGATTCCTGCAGCTTTAATTCTTCATACCCTGCCTCCTGTAACTGCTTTCCTGTCCATTCTGTTACATGATATGGTGATTTTCCCTTTGACAATAGTTCTGTTATTTTCTGCATGCCATACGCCTTCCTTACATGAATCTGTCTATTACAAGTGCCACTCCGTCTTCATCATTGGAAGTGGTAATATAATCTGCAACCTCTTTTACCTCCGGCTGTGCGTTTGCCATTGCCACACCAAGCCCGGCAAATGCAATCATAGACTTGTCATTAAAGCCATCTCCACAGCAGATCATCTGCTCCTTCTTTTCTCCCAGATATTCTAACAGTTTTCCAAGAGAATATGCCTTATCAATGGATGGTGGAACAATTTCTAAGAAAAACGGTTCTGAGCGGAAAACGTTTAATTGTTCTCCAAAGGTCTGCCGCATCACATCCTGTGCTTTTGCAATCTTTTCCGGTTCTCCTGTCATCAGGAATTTATTTACCGGATAATCTACATATTCTGCGAAATTATCTACCTCTTTTATCGGCATTCCGTTAATTTTTCCCTCGTTACGGCTATATTTATTCACTCCGTTTCCATGGATGATGGTATTTCCTTTATAAGTAAGCACGCCCACACCCAGTCTGCATGCCTGCTCATACACTGCCGGCACCAGTTCTACCGGTATTGTCTTATTGTATACAATCTCTCCGGTCTCATAATTAATAATCTTTCCACCATTAAATGCCAGTACAAATCCGCCATAGCTCTTCAAATCCAGTTCGTCTGCCAGCTTTACAATGCCCCCGGTAGGACGGCCGGATGCCAGCACTACTTTTTTCCCTTCTTTTTGAATCCGCATCAGTGCGTCTTTCGTCTTTGGTGTAATGACTTTCTTTGAATTAGTTAAGGTGCCATCTAAATCCAGCACGATAATCTCATAGGTTTCGCTCATTTTCGTATTGTTCCTCTCTGCCCTTTTCTCTCGTTTCCCTGTCCCATACATTTTGCCCTTTTTGCTTAACGTGTCATCAAAAACAAGTATTCCCGGGCAGCTTCTTCGTCATTCGGATAATTCTTTGTATAATCCTCCATCTCGCTTTTTGCAGATGCGAAATCTCCGCTCTGTTCATATGCCAGTATCAGATTACGCTGCGCCTCCTGCTTCTGTGAGCCTGCATCTAAATCCAGTGCCATCTTAAGATAGTTTATTGCACTGTCATAATTACCTTTTTCTAATTCCATTCCTCCCAGACAGATCAATGCTGTCGGATTATCCTGATTTTCATCAATATATTCTTTATATAATCCGGCTGCCTTCTCATCTTCGCCTTTCACTTCATAGAGCTGTGCCATATACAAAGAAGCTTCCGTGCTCTTTTTATGAATGGCTGTCGTAAGCTCTGTTTCCGCATTATCATAATCTCCCAGTAATAGATAAATTCTGCCTCTCTGGGCATAGTCCTCCGCTGATTTACCACCTGCTTCAATACCTTTTTTCAGATACTCCTGACCTTCGGTCTGCATTCCTGCGGCATAACACTCCTGATACAAAGCAATATACATTTCATAGTCAGTGCCAGCATACTGTGCTGCCAGATTAAAATTTTCTTTTGCTTTATCCATGTCATTTTCTTTCCGGTACAGTTCTCCTAACAGGAAATATGCCTGGGCATTTTTCTTGTCATAATTGATTAATGCCTGATATGTCTCAATGGCATCCTCTTTCTTTCCTGCGGCATACTGTGCTGCTGCTTTATAATAACAGGTATCTATTTCTTCTTCTCCTACAACTGCCAGTGACTGGTCCAGTGCATTCTGAAATGCATCAACGGCTCCTTCATAGTCACCCTCCTGCATACAGTTGATGCCTATCTGCCGATATGCATCTTTATTATTCTGTGTCTCATCCTCCTCACAGCCGGCCAGCAACAGTCCTGCTGCAAGTACAACTGCCATATATTTTATTTTCTTCATAATTGCCTCGCTTTCATCCGCTTTAGTATAGCAAATTAAGGCTCTTCTTTCAACCTCGCCCCGGCTTGTTTTTCTTCGTTTCCTGTGATACACTGCAAGAAAAATCATGAGTTATTCTCATGCATATGGTTAGGCGATTGCGAAGCGGGACAGAAAGATGATTGCCCCAATAATATCACGGATTCACAGGAGATTATCTTTCGCTACGAAATACCACAGTTCTAAAATGCGTGTCTTTCTTTTTGCTATTAAAACAGTCTTTCCAATGTTTGTCAGAATATCGAAACGGTTCGCCGAAGCACAGATGCCTGATAAGGGCTGTTAGGGGCACTGGGAATTTTGTCTGGCAACAGGCAACGCTGGTACAGGGATGTACCAGCGAGGCACAATTGAACATGGATGTGAATTTGTGCCGGTTGCCAGGCAAAAGAAAAAGTATGCCGAAATTCCCAGTGCCCCTTGCAGGCATTATGTGGCATCTGTGCCCGGCGGACAGCGTCGATATTCAGCCAAAGCAACCGGAAAGACAGTTTACAATTAAGAAAAACACGCATTATAAGAACTGTTGGCATTTCATACCGGATAAAGATAAATCCCCTGTGAATCCCGTAATATTCTTCCGGCAGCTCCTGTCCCCTTTCGCAATCGCCTAACCAGAATCAGATAAGAAAAGAGGTTTTACTATGTCAGAAAACGAAGCAAAAGAAACCATGCAGGACTTTGAAGCAGAGCTTGAGGCTTCCTTCCGGAAAATCAACGAAGGAGACATCTTAACCGGAACCGTTATCTCTGTGGATGAAGACGCCATCACATTGGACTTAAAGTATTATGCCCCGGGAATCATCAAAGCAGATGACGTCAGCAACGACCCATCCTTTGTCATTGACGAGCACATTCATCCGGGAGATGTCTTAGAAGCAACGGTCATCCGCCGGGATGATGGAGAAGGCAACATTTTACTTTCCATGAAAGAAGCCAACGAAGTGCTTGCCTGGGATAAGTTAAAAGAGCTGTTGGAAAACGAAACCGTTGTTACCGTAAAGGTCATTGAAGCGGTAAAAGCCGGTGTGGTTGCATATCTTTATGGCATTCGCGGTTTTATTCCGGCTTCACAGATTACCACTGCCTATGTAGAAGATACAGAAAGCTATGTTGGAAAGGAATTAGAAGTCCGTGTCATTACTGTCGATGAGGAAGATGACCGGCTGGTTCTCTCCGGTAAATCCGTTGCTCTTGAAAAAGAAACAGAAGAAAGAAATCATAAGATTGCCATGTTAGTTCCGGGCAGTATTGTAGAAGGAACCGTGGAAAGCCTGATGCCATATGGTGCATTTATCAACCTTGGGGACGGACTTACGGGACTTGTCCACATTTCCCAGATTTGTGAACGCCGTATTAATAAGCCTTCCGAAGTATTAAAGGAAGGACAGCATGTAAAAGCCAAGCTTTTAAATACCAACGACGGCAAAATCAGCTTAAGCATGCGTGCATTGGAAGAAGAAATGGTAGATACTTCTGTAGAAGAAAAAGAAGACTTATCCGCCTACACCTCTGATGAAAGTGCTTCTACCAGCCTTGGCGCACTGTTAAAGGGATTGAAGCTCTAAGTCGTATTTCATAAAACGCAACAAGGGACAGATATTTCTATCTGTCCCTCATTGTTTTTAAAGGTTGGAGAATACTTTTATCAAAATTTAGTCTAATTTCCAAATATCTTTGTTGTACTGCTCAATTGTACGGTCAGATGAGAAGAAGCCGGCTTTGCTGATGTTTGTCAGCATCATTTTTGCCCATGCTTTTCTATCTTCATAATCTGCAAGCATTTCATCTTTCTTTGCACGATAAGATTCGAAATCCGGAAGAGTCATGAACCAGTCTTTGTTGATTAACTCATTGAAAAGTCTCTCTAAATTCTCTGCATTTCCGATTGCTTTCATTTCATCACTTACGATGAAGTCGATTGCACGTTTGATATCTGCATCATTATCATAATACTTGCGTGATACATAATCAGCTTTTGCGTAATGCTCAATTACTTCGTCAGAAGACTCTCCGAAGATGTAGATGTTATCATCTCCTACTAACTGATGCATTTCTACGTTTGCTCCGTCCATGGTTCCGATTGCTACTGCACCATTTAACATGAACTTCATGTTAGATGTTCCGGATGCCTCTTTAGAAGCTAAGGAAATCTGCTCATGGATATCTGCTGCCGGGATTAATTTCTCAGCTAAAGTAACATTGTAGTTCTCTACCATAACAACCTGTAAGTATGGACTTACTTCCGGGTCATTTGCGATTAACTGCTGTAAGCAGAGAATTAAATGGATAATGTCTTTTGCAATGATGTAAGCCGGAGCTGCCTTTGCACCAAAGATTGCGGTAATCTTTCTTGCCGGTTTCTTTCCTGCTTTGATTTCAAAATATTTGTTAATTACATAGAGTGCATTCATCTGCTGTCTCTTGTACTCATGTAATCTCTTAATCTGAATATCAAATACTGAGTTCTCATCTAAGTCGATGTTCTGTGTTGCCTTTAAGTAGTTCTTAAGAACAACTTTGTTCTCAGTCTTGATTGCAAGCAATTTGTCTAATACTGCATCGTCATTTACGAACTGTCCTAATTTTTCCAGTTCCATTGCATCTTTCTTGAATCCTGGTCCAATCAGTTCTTCGATTAAGGATGTCAATCCCTTATCACAGTGTAATAACCAACGACGGAATGTGATACCGTTTGTCTTGTTGTTGAACTTCTCAGGATAAATCTTGTAGAAGTTATTTAACTCAGAATCTTTTAAGATTTCTGTATGAAGGTATGCAACACCATTTACGCTGAATCCGTAGTGGATATCCATATGAGCCATGTGTACACGTTTTTCATCATCAATGATGTATACAGACTTGTCATCATATTTAGCAACTACACGGTTGTTTAATTCGTAGATGATTGGCATTAACTGTGGAACAACTTTCTCTAAGAAAGAGATTGGCCATTTCTCTAATGCTTCTGCTAAGATGGTGTGATTGGTATATGCACAACACTTGGAAACGATTGCAATAGCCTCGTCCATGCCGATTCCTCTTTCCATTAACAGACGAATCATCTCCGGAATTACCATAGATGGATGGGTATCATTAATCTGGATTACTGCATAATCAGCAAGATCATGTAAGTTACATCCTCTTTCTACTGCCTCATCTAAGATTAACTGTGCAGCGTTGCTTACCATGAAGTACTGCTGGTAAACACGAAGGAGACGTCCCTTGTCATCGCTGTCATCCGGATATAAGAATAATGTCAGGTTTTTCTTGATATCCTCTTTGTCAAAGTCAATTCCATCCCCAACGATGCTCTCATCTACTGTTTCGATATCGAATAAATGAAGCTTGTTGGTTGTGTTTTCATATCCGGTAACATCAATATCATATAATTTTGAAATTACATTAAATCCACCAAACTGTACCTGATAGCTCTTATCTGTCTTTGTCAGCCAGCTTTCATCCTGAATCCAAGGATTCTTGGTTTCTTTCTGAAGGTTGTTTTCAAATACCTGTTTGAATAATCCGTAATGATAGTTAAGTCCAACTCCATCACCGTTTAATCCTAATGTTGCAATAGAATCAAGGAAGCATGCTGCAAGTCTTCCAAGACCACCGTTACCAAGTGATGGTTCCGGCTCAACCTCTTCAATTGCACAGATGTCTTTGCCATTTGCTGCAAGTACATCTCTTACTTCATCATATACACCTAAATTAATCAGGTTGTTGGAGAGAAGTTTTCCAATTAAGAACTCTGCGGAAATATAATATAATTTTTTCTTTCCGTTGTGGTTTTCTTTCTTCTCAGCCATTGCTTTTGTCATCTCTAATAATGCGAAGTATAATTCTTCATTAGAGCAATCAGCAATTCCCTTGTTATATTTCTTTGTTACGATTTCCTGTAAATTCATTTTTGACCCTCCGTAAAATTTGAATTCAGTTCGTTCTCTTATGTATGCATTATCTAACATTTCTTTTACATTTTCTTGTAATATACCGGTCAAAAGTGGTACAATACTATCATATTTCGGAGATTTTAGAAAAAATCACTTTTTTGTACATTTTGACGAAAGGCGTTTCCCATGAATATTCTCGAATATGAAAATTACCAGGAAAAAAAATCACATGGTTCAGAAAGTTTCCCATATATCACCTATCCCTGTTCAATTCCCTTAGATTTTGAGCGGGTGCCTGCCCACTGGCATGATGAAACGGAAATTATCTACATCAAAAAAGGCTGCGGACTGATTACCGTAGATTTGGAAGAATACCCGGTTCAGGAAGGAAGTATTCTTCTGATTCTTCCGGGACAGGTTCATTCCATTGAACAGTATCTCGATTACAAAATGGAATATATTAATATTATTTTTAAACTGGAAATGCTCCTTGCCAAACAGACAGACATCTGTAACAGTCGCTACTTTACACCGCTTTTAGACGGCACACTGCGGCTTACCACACATTTTACACCGGGTATGCCATTCTATAACGAGGTTGCCGGTTGTATCAATGCTGCGGATGCAGTCTGCAGGACCAATCCCCCGGCCTTCCAGCTTGTGATTAAAGGACAGCTTTTCCTGCTCTTTTCCATTCTGATCTCTAACTGCTGCGAAACAAGCGTCTCCCGCAAGAACCAGAAATCCCTGGAAAAGATGAAACGCATCATTAAATATATTGAGACAAATTATGCCAGTAAAATTTCCATTGAAGAAATGGCAGATGCGCTGGACTTAAGCCAGTCTCATTTTATGAAGTTTTTCAAAAATACCATGGGAACTACTTTTACAGAATATTTAAATGATTACCGGCTGACCATGGCCAGCCGGCTGCTTATTTCGTCTGAAGCTTCTATATTAGACATTGCCGCTGAAGTAGGCTTTGACAACCTCTCTTACTTCAACCGGCTGTTTAAGAAACGCTTTTATGTTACACCCCGCGAGTACCGGAAGCGTTTTGCAGGATAAGTTCTTTTACTTTTTTCATATCCATTGCAGGCAGGTAATAGGTACTGTCCGGCTTTTGGTCATCTTTTGGAGAAATATTCGAATGAATGTAAAAAGTATCAAGACCTGCCTCTTTTGCCCCGTTGATGTCACAGCGTACATCATTTCCTATCATCAGTGTTTTCTTCACATCCAGATGATACTTTTCTATCAGTTGTTCAAAAAAACGGATGTCTGGTTTCTTGGTTCCATAATCGGATGAAATTAAAATATCGTCAAAATATTTTGTAATATCCAAATAATTCATCTCATATTCCGTAAAGATTCTCTGGGCATTGGATAAAAGATATACCTTTTTACCACATTTTTTCAATGCTTTTAATAATTCTCTTACGCCATCATAAATCCGCACATACTCCATGGTCAGTACCCGGAAGAACTGTCCGGTATGAACTGCCAGTGCATCATCAGCCTTTATCCCCTTCTTCGCATAAAGCTCTTTGAATACTTCTTCAATGCGAATCTCCGGAAATGCCTCATGGGCATAGTGTGGCTCCTTTTCCAACTCTCCCTTTAAATCTGTCTCTTTGCTTTGAATCAATGCCAGATAAGATTCCTGTAATTCCTGCGGGGCATATAAAGCTCCATGAAATCCGTAAAACAGACTCAGTTTTTCCCATACCTTAGCATCGTTTTCCTCTGTATGGATATCTACCAGTGTTCCATACAGGTCAAACACATAATTGTCGTACATATTACCTTCCATCCCCTACTTTTATTTAAACATCTTTGTCTTAGCAAAGATTAATGCAACAATGAGACTGCATACCACTGCGATTAATACGATAATAAGAAATCCATAAGGACTCTCTGCGAACGGCATTCCCTTTGCAGCCACATTCATGCCATATGCTGAGAATATCATAGTCGGAACAGAAAGTACAGCTGTAATTATGGCAAGCACCTTCATTACCACATTCAGATTGTTGGAAATAACTGATGCAAAAGCATCCATCATTCCGCTCAAAATGCCGCTGTAAATATTTGCCATCTCAATTGCCTGCTTGTTTTCAACAATAACATCCTCAAGAAGTTCTTCATCTTCCTGATATTTTTTAATATTGTCATTTTTAAATAATTTTTCCAGTACCACCTCATTGGAGCGGAGTGCTGTCGTAAAGTAAACCAGACTCTTTTCCAGTTTCAAAAGCTCGATTAACTCCCGGTTCTGTGTGGACTTGTGCAGCTTGTTTTCCACAATTTCACTCTGGCGGTCAATACTTCTTAAGTACTGTAAGAAAAGAGAGGATGTCCGGTACAAAATCTGAAGCACAAAGCGGGAACGCATGGCAGGATTAAAATCCCGCACCGTACCATTAGCAAATGCTTCTAATATCGGAGTCTTTTCAAGACTTACTGTAATGACTGCTTTTTTTACCACAAAAATAGAAAGTGGAATAGTATCATAAAGTTCCTTATCATTATGGGTTTCAATATTCGGGATATTAACCAATACCATGGTATAATTCTCGTCTGTTTCAATACGCGAGCGCTCGTCCGTATCCAGTGCAGAACGCATGGCATCTGCATCAATTCCATACTGATTTACCATTGCTGCGACTTCTGCCTCTGTTGGATTTACAAGGGATATCCAGCAATCCTCCCCTGGTGATTCAATTTCGGTGATACGGTTCTGTTCACTGCAATAGTACTTAATCATCTTTCCACTTCCTTTCTCTTCTTTTCCTGTAAAAAAAAGTCCCCATCAAAGCCGGAACACTTTGACAAGGGAATCTTGCTTAATCCTTTTTTAGTATATTTCCACCCCCTTTGTTTGTCAACCCTGGCTCATATATTTTCTCATCTGTAGTAATATTTTCTTCTCCATGCGGCTGACCTGCACCTGACTGGTGCCAAGCTTTGCTGCAATCTGGCTTTGCGTGGCATTTTCAAAATAACGCATCTTAATCAGCTGCTGCTCCCTTCCGGATAACTGTTGCAGCAATTCTTCTATCAGAAGCTTATTTTCCAGTTCTTCCTGCGCATTCTTCTTATCCTTTAACCGGTCTAATAGATAGATTTCACTGCCATCTGACTGATAGACGCTCTGGTAAATGGATTCTACTTCTCCATTGGCTTCCACTGCAAGGACAATCTCTTCCTCCGAAAGCCCGGTTTTTTCTGCCAGTTCCTTTAACTCCGGCTCCCTTCCAAGCATGTCTGTCAGTTCCTTTCTTGCATTGCTGATAAGATAGCCTTTTTCTTTCATGCTCCTGCTGACCTTCACCATGCCATCATCCCTCAGGAAGCGGCGGATTTCTCCCATAATCACCGGTACTGCATAAGTGGAAAAGCATACCTCATAACTTACATCAAATTTATCCACTGCCTTCATCAGTCCGATGCATCCAATCTGAAACAGTTCTTCTTTATCATGTCCTCTTCCTAAAAATCTTTGTACCACACTCCAGACCAGTCCCTGATTTCCAAGCACCAGCGTATCTCTTGCCTGCTTATCCCCTTTGTGTGCCCGTTTGATATAAGCAATTGTCTGTTCCATTCTCCACTTAACTTTCCCGCACCAGATTTTTTTTCATTTTTATAACAGTTCCTTCTCCGACCTTTGACCGTACTTCTACTTCATCCATGAAAGCCTCCATAAAAGAAAAGCCCATACCGGACCGCTCCAGCTCCGGCCTTGTCGTAAAAAACGGCTCCTTTGCCCGTTCAATATCCGCAATTCCCTTCCCGCTGTCTTTTACGGTAATATGTACGGTACTTCCGGAAAGACAGCACTGCATCACTACCGTTCCTTCCTTTTCTTCATAGCCATGGATAATGGCATTGGTTACCGCCTCCGATACCGCAGTTTTAATATCCTCTAACTCATCCAGTGTGGGATTCATCTGGGCGCAAAATGCTGCTACCGCTACTCTGGCAAATCCTTCATTTACGGATAATGCCTCAAATTCCAGTTTCATCTCATTTCTTCTTTCCATATTTACAGCCTCCATTTTCATACCTACTTCTTCTCCCCTTCTTTCATCTGAACCAGTTTATGCAGACCTGATACCACAAAAATTTTCCGGATCCGCTCATTCATATTCTCTGCCACCACTTTTCCGCCGCTGTAATTCATGTTCCGGCACCTTCCGATTACCACGCCAATTCCTGAGCTGTCCATAAATTCTGTACCGGCAAAATCAAAAACCAGTTTGTTAACCCGGTAAGAATCAATCAGTAAATCTGCCTCTGCCCGCAGCTGTGTGGCGCAATGATGATCCAACTCCTTTGGCACCCGGATGGTAAGACATCCATTTTCTAATTCATACTTAAATTCCATTCTTCTATCCTCCATATACATTACGTAAAAAGAATGTGCCCTGGCACATTCCCGCGCCTGCGGCGGTCTCTTGCGACATCTACCTTATACGCCGCAGTGTGCATCCTCGCGGTGCGTTTTGTAGTTTACAGGAAAGCAATTTCCTGTAAACTACAAAAGACGCCCGGCAATCTGCCTGACGTCTTTTGTAAACTGTTTTTCTTTATTCTGTTACTGTTCTGCATTCTGTAATTCTTCCAGATAGCGGGAAGAATTGGCTGCACGTTCCGTATTCGGATAACCATCAATCACTTTCTGATAGTATTCGATGGCTTTTTCATTCTCGCCCAGATTCCGGTAGGTCTGTGCCAGATAATAAATCGCATTGCCATCCTGGTATGCCTCATCCATCTCTACTACCTTTTCAAATCCGGTCTTCGCTTCTTCATAGTTATAATTACTGTATGCCTGATAACTGTCTGCATAAGTCACCTGAAGATACTGGTCATTTACAGTTGCGTTGATATTCTGATAAATTTCCTTTGCGGTATCGGAAAGGTTTTCTTCCTTCACACCGGAAAGTGCATCTCCTGCTGCTGTAATATCTCCCTCCTGGAAGGATTTATATGCTGAAAGCAGCTGGTCATAGCTGTTAATCTTATTGGAAGTCTCCTCGGAATCGCTTTTTGCAGAAGACACCTGCTGGTTCAGGTCATCAATCTGATTTTCCAGATTGGTAATCTGCTGATTCTTCGTGGTTATGGTATCATTTGCCTGAACCACTGACGTATTGGCATCACTCTTTGCCTTCTGTCTTACACTTGGCACTACAAGGAAACAGGTGACTGCAACACCAATTGCCACCCCAAGCAAAATGGTCAGTATTGTGGCAAAACCTGAAGTATCTTTGAATTTTGTCGGCTGGATAATGAGGTCATTTCCACTCTTATAGGAAATAAGGTCATCTTCTTTCTTTTTCTTCTTACCGCTGTTGGCACTGCGCAGCATCTGATTGGTCTCTTTCATGTAACGCAGTGTAATCGTATTGCTGGAATCAATTTTCATAGCTGCCCGCAATGACTTCTTTGCCTGCTCGAATTTATTCTCTTTCATGTACAAAAGAGCCAGCAGCTGATGTCCCTTTACCAGTTTCGGGTTTAAGGACAATACCTTCTTCAACTGGATAATTGCAAGATCTGTACTATTCTGTCTGCAATATAACAATGCCTGATTGTATTTCTTAATGGTCTGATTTACCGTTTCTAACTGTGCCGGATTCTTCTGCACAGCGTCCAGATAACGTCCTGCATCATTATCCTTTGGCTGAAGGCTCTTACTAATCACCCATTCACCCATGGCAGATACCGCCTCACCGGTCTCAAAAAGTACCAGTCCCAGGAGATTTCTTGCCTGAATGTTCGTCTTATCAAACCGAAGACTCTTCTTAAGACTTTCAATCGCTCCGGATAAATCACGGACATTGCTTCGCTCTAATCCCTGATTATAATAATAATTAGAGGTCATCACAATTTTCTTATATACTTTTACGTCAATTCCACAGTTCGGACAACGGTTGTCCCCTGTCAGATCTGCTCCGCAATTATAACATTTCATACTTTACCTCACTTAACGAATTCTACTGTCGTCTTGCTTCTTTCATCATTTCTCTTAAAATGTCTGTCATATCCGTTAAGTCCTGATTGTAAATAGCTTCCTCTGCCTCTTCTACTTCCAGGCTTGGTTTGAATTTCTTTAATTCTTCTTCAAAATCTATCATGCTTCATTTCCTCCTGCTATCTTTTCCAATTCTCCAATCAAATACAGGGAACCCGCACAGAATACCATCTGGTTGTCCTTCCTGTATTCCTTTACATATCTGTATGCCTGTGCACAGTCTTCTATTACTACTGTTTCCCGGCCGTTTGCCATAAATTCATCCTGCAATTTCAATGGGTCAATTCCACGGCTGTCCGGGATGCGGGTCAGTACAATACTATCCCACGAAACTTCCTTGCACAGTACTTTTACTGCTTCTTTATGATTCTTCTCTTCCATCATGGAAAAAAGAAGAACTGGCTTTTCTTCCGCAATCTTCTGCACATTTTTCACAAAGTGGGCAATACCATCTGCATTATGTGCTCCATCAAAATAGATAAATGGCTCTGCCTGCTGCATTCTGCCCATCCATCTGGTATGTTCCATTGCAGAGATAATCTCTGCTTTTCCAATTCCGGTTTCCACCTGAAGGACAGATAACGCCCGATATGCCAGTGACGCATTCATCATCTGATATTCTGCCGGAAACGGGATTTTCAAATCAACAACATCATACCCATTGGTATAACAAAAATCAATAGTTTTCCCGGTTATTTTATGAATTTTAAGACTTTCTAAAGAAATACAGTAATAAGGTGCTCTTTTTGCCCTTGCAGTCTGCCTTATCACTTCTGCCGCTGTTTCATTACTTCCATCAAAGATAACAGGAACGCCTTCTTTGATAATCCCTGCCTTTTCTCCTGCAATTGCTTCAATGGAATCTCCTAAAATCTGTGTATGCTCGAGACTGATAGATGTAATAATCGTAAGCAACGGTTCCTCAAATACATTCGTTGCATCTAACCTTCCGCCAAGTCCGGTCTCTAAAATAAGATAATGTACTTTCCGCTTCTGAAAAAGATACATGCCCATGGCAAAAAGATATTCAAAAAATGCTGGATGCGGCAGTCCTTCTGCTTCCATCTGCTCTACCACCTTCTGCACTGCCTCAAAGCTTTCTACAAATTCTTCCTGACTGCACTTTTCGCCATTGATTACGAAACGTTCTTCCATGCATACAAGGTGCGGAGAAGTAAAGAGTCCCACTTCATATCCATGTTCCACCAGCACCTGATTGATAAATGCACACACACTTCCCTTGCCATTGCTTCCTGCCACATGGATGATTTCAAACTGATGCTCTCTGATAGAAAGCCTCCGCAGAATCTCTTTCGTATGCTCTAAACTGTTTTTCTTTGTGAACTTTGGTATTTCATATATATAATTGCAAATCTCTTCATAAGTCATTTTTGTCACCACTTTTCTAAGTATAATATAGTGGAAAATTTTTTCAAGAGGTTATCCTGTTTCCATAAAAAGTTTTCGCCGCAGAAACTGCGGCGAATCGACAATACCTGTCTTTTAACTTTTGTAACTATTTCATCTGAGCCAGACGCTCCTGTACGGTAGCCATCATCTGCTCATATTTTGCAAGCTTATCTTTCTCTTCCTGAATCTTTGCAGCAGGTGCCTTGCTTACAAACTTCTCATTATTTAACATGCCGTGGGAGCGGGCAAGTTCTTTCTTAAGACGCTCTTCTTCTTTCAAAAGACGCTCTTTTTCTTTTTCCATATCTACCAGGTCTTCCAACGGCATGTATACAACAGCTCCCGGAATAACTACGGATACTGCATCTTCTCCGATTCCTGCCTTATCGGACTGGACATCAATCTCGCTGGCACTGATAAGATTCTGGTATGTTTTCTTCATGCTCTCGAAGGTCTCACAAAGTGCTTTGTCTTCAGATACGATAAATACCTTTGCCTTTCTGGATGGTGGAACATCCATCTCTGTTCTTAAGTTACGGATGCCTTTTACCAGCTCTTTTACATGAGCAAGCATCTCTTCTTCTGCCGAGAAATTCCACTCTTCTTTGTAAACCGGCCAGTCAGCCAGCATAATGGTCTCTTCCTGCGGATTTAAGGTACAGTAGATTTCTTCTGTGATAAATGGCATATATGGATGTAATAATTTTAATGCCTGTCCTAATACAGTACGAAGTGTCCAGAGTGCACTGTTGGCAGCCCTGGCATCCTCGTCTTTCTTATAAGTACGAACTTTGGCAATCTCGATATACCAGTCACAGAATTCATCCCAGATAAAGTCATATACTTTCTGTACTGCAATACCAAGTTCGAATTTATCCATATTTTCTGTTACATCTTTGGTCAATGTATTAACTGCTGAAAGAATCCATTTATCTTCCGGTGCCAGGTCAGAAATTGCAGGCTCTGTTACCTCCATGCCCTCTAAGTTCATCATAATGAAACGGGATGCATTCCACACTTTATTGGCAAAGTTACGGGATGCTTCTACACGCTCCCAGTAGAAACGCATATCATTTCCCGGTGCATTTCCGGTAATCAGTGTCAGTCTCAAGGCATCTGCACCATATTTATCAATAACCTCTAACGGGTCAATTCCATTTCCAAGAGATTTACTCATCTTACGGCCCTGGGAATCACGAACCAGTCCGTGGAATAATACAGTATGGAATGGTGCTTTGCCCATCTGCTCATATCCTGAGAAAATCATACGGATTACCCAGAAGAAAATAATATCGTATCCGGTTACTAATACATCATTCGGATAGAAATAATCTAAGTCTTCTGTTTTCTCCGGCCAGCCTAAGGTTGAAAATGGCCATAATGCAGAAGAGAACCAGGTATCCAGAGTATCCGGATCCTGTGTCATATGGGTGCAGCCGCACTTCGGGCATTTCTCCGGTGCGTTCTTAGATACTACCATTTCTCCGCATTCATCACAGTAATATGCAGGAATACGATGTCCCCACCAGAGCTGTCTGGAAATACACCAGTCACGGATATTATCCGTCCAGTTAAAGTAGGTTTTCTCCATACGTTTTGGAAGGAGCTTGATATCTCCATTCTTTACACCTTCTACTGCCGGTTTGATTAAATCATCCATTTTTACAAACCACTGCTGTTTAATCATTGGCTCTACGGTTGTGCCACAGCGGTCATGGGTTCCTACGTTATGGGAATGCGGAACAACTTTTACCAAAAGTCCTTCCTTCTCTAAATCCTCTACCAGTGCTTTCCGGCATTCGTATCTGTCCATGCCCGCATATTTGCCGGCTTTGCTGTTCATGGTTGCATCATCATTGATAACAACGATTTCTTCCAGATTATGACGTTTTCCCACTTCAAAGTCGTTCGGGTCATGAGCCGGTGTAATCTTTACACATCCGGTTCCAAATTCTTTATCTACATAGGAGTCTGCAATAACCGGAATCTCACGGTCTGTCATCGGAAGCTTTAACATTTTTCCGATAATATCCTGATAACGTTCATCATCCGGATTTACTGCTACTGCAGTATCACCAAATAAAGTCTCCGGACGGGTGGTTGCGATTTCTACGAATCTTCCCGCTTCCCCTACTACCGGATAATTGATATGCCAGAAGAAGCCATCCTGTTCTTCATGTTCTACCTCGGCATCGGAAATAGATGTCTTGCAGACAGGACACCAGTTTACAATACGGGAGCCTTTATAAATAAGACCTTTTTCATATAATTTTATAAATACTTCAAGAACTGCATCAGAGCATCCTTTATCCATGGTAAAACGTTCTCTGCTCCAGTCTGCGGAAGAACCCATTTTCTTTAACTGGTTGATGATGCGGCTGCCATACTCATCCTTCCACTCCCAGCATTTTTCTAAGAAGCCTTCTCTTCCGAGGTCATTCTTGTCAATTCCCTGCTTCTTTAAGGAATCAATAACCTTTACCTCTGTTGCAATGGCTGCATGGTCTGTTCCCGGCTGCCATAATGCATTATATCCCTGCATTCTCTTGTAACGGATTAATATATCCTGCATGGTATTATCCAATGCATGTCCCATATGAAGCTGTCCGGTAATATTTGGCGGCGGCATTACAATGGTAAACGGTTTCTTGCTGCGGTCAGCCTGTGCATGGAAATATCCATTGTCTTCCCATTTCTTATAAAGTCGGTCTTCAATCCCTTTTGGGTCGTAGGTTTTTGCAAGTTCTTTGCTCATAATTGTTCTCCTTTTTCTAAATTGGACGTTTCGTAATTTGTAAAAGCATTATTTTTATTCATAGACATTTCAGTTATCTGAAAGGTTTAGGACTTTTGATAGGAAATACTGCTGTTCTAAAGGCACATGTTTTTCTTTACAGAAAAACAATTTTCTGTAAAGTTAAAAAGCCCTCCCTATCCAACTGGATAAGAAGGGCGAATCAGCGCGGTACCACCTTCGTTATACATAGTATCTATGCATATCTCTTCTCCGTAACGTGGAGTGCCGGGAAAACTTATGCCTTGTTGAAATTCTTTATATGATTCCGGTTACAGGCTTTCTGGGTCTTCCGGTTCGAAAGCTACCTTCCATCTGTCGTATTCAGACAACCTTTCAGCCGATGAGCCGTCCTCTCTTAGAACCGTACCGATGTACTCCTCTTTCTCATTACCTTTATCTCTAGGCATTATATTAAATTTGCCAGGCACTTTTGTCAAGGGTGAGTTTTTTATTCTTCAAAATTCTTTATAATTCCTTTCGAAATGCCATAAAAATCCATTCTCATTGCCTGTATCCTATGTTATAATAAACGAAAACGAGAAAAATTTATACTGTAATGACAAAGGGAGAGTTTTTATGTCTATGCTAAATTTAAAAGAACTGGATTCTATGCATTTAAGCGTTCTAGCTGAAATTGGCAACATCGGTTCCGGTAATGCTGCTACTGCACTGGCAGGCCTCTTAAATACACCGGTAGATATTGAAGTGCCAAATATCTGCCTGATGGATTATGCCAAAGCTGCAGATTATCTTGGTGGGGCAGATAAAACTGCTATTGGTATGACTGTAAATGTAAAAGGTGATATGAATGGTGTTATGCTTCAGATTGTGGAGAAAGAATTTACCAGCCGGCTTATCAACACCTTTTATGAAAAAAATGTCGATTCCATTGATTCACTGAATGATATGGATTTATCCGTATTGCGCGAAATGGCAAACATCACAACTGCTGCTTATGTAAATTCTATTGCAAAAATGACAAATACCTTTATTGATATTGAACCACCGCAGAACCATCTTGGTACCATTGGTGAAATTCTGGCTGTCCCGGAAAAAGAATTTACAAGACTGGATTATCAGGTTCTCTTTATTGATGAACGGTTAAGTTTTGCCCATACCCAGATTAAAAGTGCCATGATTCTGATTCTTGAAATAGACTCTATGAAAGTGCTTTTTGAAGGACTTGGTATCGATTTATAACATTGTAAAAGACAAAAAAGGACGTTCCCGTCTGGAATAATTTCCATTCAGGAACGTTCTTTTTCTCTACTCTTCTTCTTTGTCCTCATCTGCAATTGCCGCTGCGGCCCCGGATACTGCGGCTACTACCGCTATTACAGCTACAATTATTACAAATAAGATTAAAATTCCAAGGAAAATCAGAAATCCACCCTCTGTCATCTTATTACCTCCTCCTTGTGCCAGATATCTATAGTATACTACGATTCTGTATTATCGTCTATAAATTCTATCATATGACGGATATCCTGCATCTCGCAGTCCATTTCTGTAATTACATCTGCAACATGCTTTAATTTATCTGCTATTTCTTCTGAATTATTAATATGTTTCTTATAGCGAAGCTTGTGCTCAAGACTCGCCCAGAAATCCATGGCAATGGTCCGGAGCTGCACCTCCACTTTCATATGGCGCTTCTCGTTCGATAAAAATATCGGCACATCTACAATCAGATGCAGACTACGGTATCCGTTATCCTTCGGATGTGCAATATAATCTTTCTTCTCTACCAGAATGATATCATCCTGCTGCAGCAGCAAATCTGCCATAGTATAAATATCTTCCTGAAAAGAACAGATGACACGCACTCCCGCAATATCAAACATATTCTCCTCAATTGCTTTCATGGAAAATCCAATGTTCTTCCGTTTGATTTTTTCAATAATACTTGCCGGTTTCTTCAGTCTTGTTTTTATGGACTCAATCGGATTCCTGTTATATTGTGTGGAAAACTGCTCATTTAATACCTTAAACTTTGTTTCCACTTCCATCATGGCACACCGGTAATACATCATCAAATCCCCAAAGGGTTTCATCTCACTTAAAAAATCCTCCGGATGTGCCTCGTCTTTTATTCTGCTAAAATCTAATGGATTCATCTTTTACTTTCCTCATAAGTTTATTTTTCTTACTTTTCTATCATATCAGAAAATACCCGAAACAACTATTAATTTTTTCTAAAGTTCTCGCAGCGCTCACCAAAGTCTGGCAGAAAAGAAGTTCGCTCAAACAAACCTGGCTCCTTCTTTTCTGCCAGACTTTTTCTCGCTACTTGCGTAACAAAGAATGTGCCTTGGCACATTCTCGCGCCTGCGGCGGTCGCTTGCGACATCTACCTTATACGCCGCAGTGTGCATCCTCGCGGAGCGTTTTTTACTTTACAGGAAAGCAATTTCCTGTAAAGTAAAAAAACAGCAGTGTCTATGTTTTCTTCAACATATTTAAGACACTGCTGTTTTATCTGCCTTATCGGTGGCTTTGCTTTATAGATGACTAAGGGTTACCTTTTGTTATCCGTTTTTAGTTTTTCTGCCCTAAAGTTACGGTTACCGTCTGTTCCTGATACTGTCCATCTGTCTGACGTTCAAATACAACTTCTACAGAATCACCTGCTGCACAATACTTAATCGCATCATTTAATTCTGTTGTAGATGAAACCTTGCTTCCATCAAAGGATGTGATAATATCTCCTGCCTGTAAGCCTGCCTGCTCTGCCGGTGAACCTTCCTTTACCTGATAGAGATATATTCCTTCCGGCATATTATAGGTCTGTGCAACGGCGGAGGATACATCTACACCTGAGATTCCAAGATATGCGGAACGGGATTCATCCACCTGTTCCCGGTTGATTAATTTTTCAATAATCGGAGACGCTGTATTAATCGGGATAGCATAGCCCATACCTTCTACACTGGTATCAGAATATTTTACAGAACTGATACCGATTACTTCACCCTTGGCATTCAGTAATGCGCCACCACTATTACCAGGGTTAATAGCCGCATCAGTCTGTATCAGTTCATTGGTGGTGGTAGAACCGTCATCATTTTCTACGGACACCTCTCGGTTCAATGCACTGATAACACCGGTTGTAACAGACTGCCCATAACCTAACGCATTTCCGATTGCGACTGCTGCCTGACCTACACTTAAGTCATCAGAATTGCCAAGGGTTGCAACCTTAATGGTACTTAAGGTGTCTGCGCTGATATCGGAAATCGGAACTGCAACGACTGCTAAGTCACTTCCTGCATCTGTTCCTTTTACTTCTGCGGCTACTGTGCTGTCATCTGAGAACTGCACGGTAATACTTTGGGCACCGGATACCACATGATTATTCGTTGCTACATAGATGTACTGGTCATCCTGGCTTACTATGATTCCGGAACCACAGCTTTCCTGTGGCTGTGATGCAGTATATCCATACCAGGTGCTTACCTGTTTTTCACTCATATTCGTAATTGCAACAATAGATGGCATTACATTATCTGCAATATCTGAGACATCCGTCAAATCGGTTACTGCTTTGGATGAAGTATTTGCTGCCTTAACGGTATCTCCGCTGCTGCTCTTATTCAGGGAAGCCTCTGTCTTAGCAGATTCAGAGTTGCTCCACTTCGTTCCAAGCAGCTGATTTGTTCCCGCAAATACGCTTCCTGAAATCAATCCAAAGACTAATGCAATAGCTGCACATTTTGCAAGTTTTACACCAAATCCACCTTTACCATGTTCTTTCTTTACTTTTTCTTTCCGTTTTTTCTTCTGCTGATTCTGTCCATATGGCTGTGTTCCGTGACTATAATAGGCATTTCCCTGTCCATACTGGGTTCCCTGACTATAATAGGCATTTCCCTGTCCATACTGGGTTCCCTGACTGTAGCCCTGTGAAGTATTTCCGTTCACCTGACTGCTCCATGAAGTATTTGTTCCGTCTCCTGTCTGCTGGTTCGTCTGATTATATGAATAAGGAGAGCTGGAGTTAAAATTGTTGTTATAATTGTTTTCCATAAAGATTACTCCTTTCATCTCTTTGTTACTTTCTGATTATGATAATATCCATAAATTGTGTCAGTTCTGTGTTTATTTATTGAGAAAAATATGTTTCTTTTATGTTTAATTTGTAAAAAGCTCTGCAAAAGAGGATATATTTTACATTAGAATTTTTTCTATAAAAAAGGACATTTTATTTTCACACCGAAATACCACCGTTCTTAATATTTCGTTTTGCTTTTTGCTATAAAAACAGTCTTTCCAATGTTTGACATAGATAGCTCCACCGTTCGTCGAAGTACGGATGCCTGATAAGGACTGTTAGGGGCACTTAGGATTTCGTCTGGCACCCGGCAACGCTGGCACAGGACGTGCCAGCGAGGCGCATCTGAACATGGATG
The DNA here is from genome assembly GCF_003478915.1 of Roseburia sp. AF25-13LB. Classification (NCBI taxonomy): domain Bacteria; kingdom Bacillati; phylum Bacillota; class Clostridia; order Lachnospirales; family Lachnospiraceae; genus Roseburia; species Roseburia sp. AF25-13LB. The sequence continues at coordinate 280,574 of NZ_QUFO01000002.1, read as the reverse complement.
TGAATATGCGCCGGTTGCCAGATGAATTAAACTTTATCCGAAATCCTTAGTGCCCCTTGCAGGCATTATGTGGCATCCGTATTCAACGGACGGTGGAGCTATCTTAAGTCAAAGCAACGGAAAGACAGTTTACAAGCAAGCAAAACAAAATTTTAGAACGGCTGGCATTTTAGTGTGCACAAAATAAAATGTCCTTTCATAGAAATAGAATTCTAAGTAAAACCGCATCTTCTTTTCCAATTGCTCTATAAATTACTCAACCGTTACGGATTTTGCAAGATTTCTTGGTTTATCCACATCACAGCCCTTTCCAACTGCTACATAGTAGCTGAACAGCTGTAATGGAATAATTGCCAGTGAATTGGCAAAATATGCATTGGTCTGTGGAATATAGATGACATAATCTGCTGTCTTTTCAATCTCTGTATTGCCTTCATTGGTGACTGCCATGACAAATGCGCCTCTGGTCTTCACTTCTACAATATTGCTGATGGTCTTTTTCAGCAGTGCATCCTGTGTTGCCACTGCAACGACCGGTGTACCATCTTCAATCAGGGAAATGGTTCCATGCTTTAACTCACCTGCTGCATATGCCTCAGAATGAATATAGGAAATCTCTTTTAATTTTAAAGAGCCTTCCATGGAAATCGCATAATCAATTCCTCTTCCGATAAAGAAAATATCCTTAGCTGCAATGAAACGGTTGGCAAATTTCTGGATCTTCTCTTTATGGCTCAGTAACATTTCTACCTGATCCGGCAGCTTCTTAAGGTCACGAAGCATTTCTCCTACTTCTGCTTCCGTAACTTTACCACGAACCTGTGCAAATTTAATTGCCAGAAGATATTGTGCCACAAGCTGTGCACTGTATGCCTTTGTAGTTGCAACTGCAATTTCCGGTCCAGCCCAGGTATACATTACTTTATCTGCCTCTCTTGCAATGGAGCTTCCAACTACGTTTACAATACCAAGGGTCTTAACACCACGCTCTTTTGCCATACGGAGTGCCGCCAGGGAATCTGCTGTCTCTCCGGACTGACTGATAATAATGACAAGGGCTCCATCCTCTAAAATCGGATTCCGGTAGCGGAACTCGGATGCCACATCTACATCTACCGGAATTCTTGCCATTCCTTCGAAAATATACTTACTGGTAAATCCGGTATGATAAGCAGAACCGCAGGCAACAATGTGAATTCTGCTGATATTTCTGATTTCTTCGTCACTCATTCCAAGCTCATCGATGACAATTCTGCCATCCTTGATACGTGGACTGATGGTATCTCTTATGGTCTTTGGCTGTTCATTCATTTCTTTTAACATGAAATGCTCATAGCCGCCTTTTTCTGCTGCATGAATATCCCACTCGATATGTTTGCATTCTTTTTCGATAGATTCCCCGTCTACATTAAAGAATTCTATTTTTTCCTCGGAGAGGCGGGCAATTTCTTCATTTTCAATAAAATATACATCTCTGGTATATTTTAAAATTGCCGGGACATCGGATGCAATCAGATTCTCCCCCTCACCTCTTCCTACAATCAGAGGGCTGTCCTTACGGACTGCATAGATAACATCCGGATTCTCTGCAAAGATAATTCCCAGTGCATAAGAACCTTCCACACGATGCATGACCTTGGTAATGGTCTCCAATGGATTCCCGGTATAGTAATAATCCAGCAGCTGGGCCACAACCTCAGTGTCCGTGTCTGACCGAAACTTATAGCCTTTTTCTGATAACTTTTTCTTTAATTTCATATAGTTTTCAATGATACCATTGTGTACCACAGCAATCGTACCGGCTTCATTGAAATGTGGATGCGCATTGATATCACTCGGTGCACCATGGGTTGCCCAGCGTGTGTGACCGATTCCAACCGTTCCCGGCAAGGTAGCACCCTCATGGGTCAGCTCAGATAATACCTTTAATCTTCCGGTCGCCTTAGCCATGTTAATCTTCTTCCCATCAAAGATTGCCATACCTGCCGAATCATAACCACGGTACTCCAGTTTTGAAAGTCCATCCAACAAAATTGGTGCAGCCTGTTTCTTCCCTATATATCCAACAATTCCGCACATAATTCTTCCTCCTGCTTTTCTTTTACATTCTATTCCAATTGCTGTTGTTTCATCCTATCTTTTATAGAACTGTCTTTATCGTCCTTTTGACATTATATAAGAAAAACCGGGGATTATCCAGTCCTTTTTTGAAATCTATATCAGCGCATGAACATAATAAAAACTTGCTGCAGATATCAATATGAAAAACATATAAATTCCACCGTATAACATACGATTTACTTTTTGTGGTATCTTTTCAAGTACCAAAGTCAGTCCTGTCGTGACAAAATAAAGAAACGGAATCAGCATCGGCATCAGATACCGCCCCTGTGGCTGATAGTCACTATAAAAAGAATAATAAATACTCAATCCGCATGGAATTACCATGCATATCAGAAATGTGATATGCAGCAGTCTGTCTGACGAAAATATTTTTCTTTTCCACCCGCCTGCCAGATAGCCAATGATTCCAGCAAGAAAAAGTATTCCAATCCCCAGATAGCCCCTGCCCATCAGATTCCAGTCGCAGGTCCTTAATATTCCAATAAAGCTGATCAGTGATGTTCTCAGCCAGCCGGAAGTAAATAACATCTGGTACCATGACCAGCCCTGATGATATGGCGTCGGCCGTTCTGACGGACGGAATCCCGGCTGTGCATACATTTCTCCATATTTATCCGTTGTTCGAAGTCCAAGGAAATCACCATCATATAATATTGCACTCCGGATAAACCACCAGCCAGCTAAAAGTATTGCTACAATAGCAATTACTGCTGCCATCCTGAACATCCGATGCATGTCAGTTCTTTTTCCTTCACCTTCTATTTGCCTTTCCTTCCAGTAGGAAATAAAGAAAAACGGTATACTCATCAAAAGATAACCGTAGGCATTATAATAAGATAATGCACATAACCCTATTCCAGTTCCTAATAGGATACAGCTTTTCCAGTCCCAGTGTCTGTCCCTGCCCCTAAGCCAGGCATAAATAATCCATGCAATTGTAAATAATGCAAAGGAATCATTATTCAGATAACTTCCAAGATACATTACCTGGGGCAGCAGGGTTCCAGACATTACGAACAAAAATCTGCTTCTATTGGTTTGAAATAAGTACTCTCCTATCTGAAACATCAAATATGCCATTCCGGTTATGGAAAGTACACTGGTGAATCTGACTGCCACATACAGCCAATACGCATTTGTGGTAAATAAAAAAGCTATTTTCAAAAAAACTCCGCTTATCATATATGACAGAATCGGAGTAAATCCATATGATATTCCCCAGATTGGATTTCTTAGCGCCGGGTCCGTTCCATCAGGAAGCTTTCCATGGGACGCTATATAATTACAGATATCATATTTCATTGCTTCATCCGGCCCGCTTCCGGAAGTAGTTGCCATACTCCAAATTGTCAATGCCAGAAATAAACATATTAAGTACCCTCTTTTCAGAGTCTGATTTGTCTTTTCCATTCTCATTTCCTTTTCATTATTAATTTCTTCTTCATGATGAATCGTTGGTATTATACTCCTGAAAACTTATCCAGACAACTAAGAGTTCTCTTACTATTTTCTTAAGACTTTCTTTACCCTATTGATTTTACAAAAACATACGTTATCATAATAAAGAATCAAGAAGTAATAGTTTATGAAAGGAGCCAATGTTATGAAACTATCCATTGTAATACCAGTGTATTTTAACCATGATAACCTTCTTCCACTTTACAATGATCTGCGGGAAAAGGTTTTATGTAAACTAGATTGTGACTATGAAATTCTCATGGTTGATGATGGTTCCAAAGATAAATCCTATGATGTCATCTGCGAGCTTGCCCGCCTGGATACACATATTATCCCATTAAAATTATCCCGTAATTTTGGTGAACATGCTGCCATTCTTGCAGGACTCTCCCGCTGCAGTGGCGATTGTGCTGTCCGCAAAGCTGCAGACTTACAGGAACCATCCGAATTAATCTTAAGTATGTTAGAAAAATACAGGGATGGTAATAAGGTAGTACTTGCTACCCGTGCTGACCGTGAGGAACCTCTTACACAGAAAGCTGTTTCTTCCCTTTATGCCTATATTATGAAGGAGGTTGCACTTCCCACCATGCCCAAAGGTGGATTTGACAGTTTTCTGATTGACCGCCAAATCATTGACCTGCTGGTCGCAATGAAGGAAAAAAATACCTCTCTTATGGGACAGGTCCTGTGGAGTGGCTTTCAGACTGCAACTGTTCCTTATATCCGGAAAAAAAGAACCATCGGACATTCCCGATGGACTCTTCACAAAAAAATAAAACTTGCCACGGATTCCCTGATAGGATTCTCCAGCTTTCCGATTACCATGGTCACTGCAGCCGGTGCCGGAGTATTTCTCTTTGCACTCATTCTGTTCTTTATTACAATTTACCGGAAAATGACCGGAATTATAACTGCAGAAGGCTATACCTCATTATTAATCGTACTTTTAATGGGTATGGGAATTATTATGCTTTCCATCGGTATTATTGGTTCCTACATCTGGCGTATTTATGATGCCACCAGAAACCGTCCACCATTCATTATTGATGAACCGATGACACCAAAGACCTCCATGGCAGACACACAAACTGCCTTACCTAAAACTGAAAATAAATAAACGGACTGCCCTTCACATAAGCCAGACCAAGGATAAGGCCTATCTCAACAAAGAAAATCACAAGAGACCAGAAATGATTTAAATCCATAACCGGATAAAAACCATTGACGGTCTTTTCTTTTTTCTTTGCTGCCCTAAGATATGCAGCCACTGTTGCAATGCAAAGAATAATAATTGCTGCAATGGCAAAGCTGTACGGATGTGTAATGCCCGCCTGGAAGCCAAATAACTGTTTTAATACCAGCCATGCCTTCGGCACATTTTCTGCCCGGAAGAATATCCAGCAGATGCAGACAAAAATGTCCGTTCCGAGGATGGATAAGGTATCCACCAGAACATTTTTCTTTCTCTCCTGCCCTTTCTGATACCCAGCCAGTTTCCGGAAGCCCTTATGGATACAAAGAGCCAGTCCATGGAGACCACCCCACAATACAAAGCTCCATTCTGCACCGTGCCAGAGTCCCCCTAAAAGCATCGTTATCATCAGGTTTACATAAGTACGAATACGTCCCTTGCGGTTACCACCCAGCGGAATATAAAGATACTGCATCAGCCAGCTTGAAAGGCTGATATGCCACCGTTTCCAGAACTCACTGACATTATGGGATATATATGGAAGGTTAAAGTTCACCGGTAATTCATAGCCCATACATTTTGCACAGCCGATTGCCATATCCGAATAACCGGAAAAATCCATATAAATCTGAATGGCATAGGCTGCTACTGCCAGTGCAACCGTTCCGGAACCAAATATCTGGGGACTACGATATACTTCATCCACAAATACAGAAATATTGTCCGCCAATACCACTTTCTTAAACATACCAAATACAAATATCTGTATTCCACTTTCCAGTCCCGCAAGTGTAACCTTCCGGTTCTCCTTAAGCTGTGGCAGAAACTCCGATGCTTTTACAATCGGTCCCGCTACAAGCTGTGGAAAAAAACTTAAGTACAACGCAAACTGCAAAAAGCTTTTTTCTTTTTCTATCTTCCCGGTATAGACATCAATGGTATAGCTCAATGCCTGAAAGGTATAAAAGGAAATTCCTACCGGAAGAATCAGATTCAGCACTCCCGGTGTCAGATGAAACACATCACAAAAGGAAGTCACAAAGAAATCATAATATTTAAAAATTCCAAGGACCGCCAAAGGCGTACCTACTCCAATCAGAAAAGAAATCCGGCTCTGCCGCAGATGCTTTTCATCTTTTTTAACTGCGGTAAAAAAGGAAATCCAGGTAATTCCCATCAAAAGCAGGCAAAGCCGCATATTCCACCAGCCATAAAAAACATAACTGGCTATCAGAAGGATTCCCTGGCATATGATGCGGCGCTTTATTTCCGCAAAAGGCAGCACCCTCTGTACAAGAAGTAAAAGAAGAAGCACTACAAGAAAAAACAGTAAAAAGCTTACACTTGCAAAACTCATCTCTGCTCCTCCTCTCCGATTGCATCATAAATGCACTGTGCCAGAAGCTCATGTCCATATGCATTAAGATGCCCATAGCCAACTGTTGTATTATCAAATCCACTGGCTACGATATGCTCTTTCACATAGGCTTCCTCTACGGAATCTGTCATGTCCGCAAAAATAATATTATATTTTCCACATAATTCTGCAAAAGTATCTCTGGTGTCCACACTTGCAGAGCATTCATAACTACCATCCTCTGTCAATGTCATATCCGGAATATAATAAATCACCGCCTGAACATCTGCTTCTTCCGCTGTCCTGCTGATATAGGCAAGCAGTTCCTCCGTGGCCGCATAGGTGTCATCACCAAATACATCATATCCTGCATTTTCCGTAATCGTTACATCTGCTTCGCCATTGTTCTGGCTCTGCAGATTCTTATACTGCTGATACAGCAGCTTGATATAAGGATTCTTTTCTAATACTTCCAGTGCCGGTATTCCGCTTCCCGCTGTCAGCTCAGGCATTTCATGGTTCAATGCCTGCGCAGCTTCTACCGGATTCATTGCCAGTGTTCCGGTCTCTAACGCAACATATTCAGCAGGCCGATAAACCTTAAGGGCATTTTCCAAATTACTGATATTACGGTAAATGGTATGGGCTGACATTCCCACGTTGTATACATACCGGTTGCTTCCATCTTCGGCGTATTTCTCATTTAGCAAATAAGATACACAATTATCCTCGTTGACATACAGTCCTTCCGTCTGGGAAGAACCCATCATTAAAATAGCAGTCTTTCTTCCATCCGCCGGATAACTGTTGTTATAACCACTGTCATCTGTAGTTCCCATGGCAAAACCTTCCGTTCCTCTCGCCCAGAACGTATCTGCCTGTCTTACATAGCTGGTCACTCCATTTCCACATGGTTCATGTACCGGAGGGTTGTAATAAAATACGCAAAAAAGCGCCAGAATTGCAAATGCTGTAATTCCAGCTCCTATTACCTTTCCGATAAAGCAGAATATTGTTTTTCCTGTTGTATTCCCTTTTTCCGATGTTCTTCCCGCCATGGAGAACCTCCTGTCATGATATAAGAAACAACTTTTCTGAATTCGTTTTCCGTCTCTTTTTCGTCTCTTCCTTATTTCCTGCGAAAGAAAAGCTGTCCTATTCCAGACAGCTTTTCCTATGAATATTTTTATTTATCTTTCTTTACTGTGTCTGGGTATCCGCCTCTGTGTCCTCTGCCGTAAACGGATTTGTATCCCTTACTGTATCCGAAGCAGTCTTTCCAGTCTCATTGATTACGGATTTACTGATATTCTTTACGGTCTGTGTTGTCTCATAATCTTCTACATCAAATAAATACTGATGCAGTAAATTTACATTGGTTTCCAGATCTGTAGGAACTACTACATCGCCAAGCTTTCCTCCCATACGCTCTGTCGTAAGCTGGAATGGCCAGCCCTGTGTATCTGCCAGTTCGTAGTCTTTGATGCCTGCTGCCAGTCCCAATATTTCAGAACTGCTAAGACTTGTGGAAATATCCGGGAATAATTCATCAATCACCTTATTTAATGTAGGAAGACTGGCTGCTTTTGCCTTCTCGACTATTTTACTGATAACGGTTCTCTGACGCTCGGTACGGCCGTAGTCATCACCACCGCTGTAACGGTCACGGCAATAAGCCAATGCCTGGATTCCGTTCACTGTCTGAAGTCCAGGTCCGGAAACGGCTGTTCCATTGGTTCCCATTACCTCATTCATCTCATTGATATATATTTTCATGGTTTCTGCTTCTTTGGAACTAATATCAAGTTCAATTCCACCCAGTGCATCTACCACTTCCATAACTGCATTAAAGTCCACAGCTACATACTCTTTAATATCCAGATCAAGATTCTTATTCAATGCTGCAACTGCACCGGTCGGACCGCCTTTTGCATATGCTGCATTGAGTTTTCTTAAATCGTCATCATCATCTACTGCCAGGAAAGAATCACGGTAAACCGATATCAGTCTTACTTCCTTCGTATCATTATTAATACTTGCAATCATGATACAGTCACTGTTTCCGGACTCATATTTGCCGGTACTGCGGTTATCAATACCAAATAATGCAATGTTCGTATAACCATCTAACAATTCCTGGGTTTTGGCATCAATATTAATATTCAGCTTATCTTCATCCAAATCACCGGTATTATTGAGTTTATTTAATTTAATAATTACAAATAATGCTGCCAGAAGAATTAAGATAACCAGTACTTCTACTATAAAAAGCATCAATTTTCTCTTTCTTCTCTGACGTCTGGTCATTTTCTTTCTTTTACGGTTTCTATTATTACTACTTGTACTCATAAGTCATCTCCATTATCTTATTTTCCTGATGTTAAACAGTTTTTATTCATTTTTCAAAACAATTGAAATTAATATATAACAAAACACTTTTTGTGTCAATATTATCCATGATAGCTTAAGATCCGTTTCAGAAAAATTAATCGATTCTTAATCATTACACCTACGCTGTTATGGGAAAAATCAGATACATTTTTTTCATGCCTCCGGTAAAGAATCAATGGCTCCTTTAAAAATACCGTGCGGTGATATTTCAAATCACATTTCACACCAATCCACTGATCATGCATGGTAACATCCTTCGGAATCGGAAGTACTGCATCCAATACCTCTTTCCGAAATGCCATGCAGCAGCCCATATAGGTATTCTTAATCATATTTTTAATCGCACCTCTTCCACTGTGGCGGTAAACAAAAAAGGACGGCATCAGTGTCTCTTTGCATGCAGCATCTGTCACTCTGGCATCATGAACCACAACCATGGCTTTCTTCCTCCGGAATACTTCCATGACTTTCTCTACTTTATCCGGCATCCAGACATCATCCTGGTCTGCAAGGAAAATATAATCGCCCCGGCACGCCCTAAGTCCTGCTTCCACATTGGCAATAACGCCTTCACCCGGTCCTTCCATAACACGGATTCTGGCATCCTGTTCCTGATAGGACTTAAGGATTTCCCTCGTAGTATCCAGTGAACCATCATCCGATACCACCAGTTCATCACCCAGTCCGATATTTTTAAGTATGCTGTCTATCTGTTCTCTGATATAGGTTTCTCCGTTATAGGTTACTACTAAGACCGATATCATTCTCTCTCTTCCTCTCCTGTAAAAAACAGTGTTTCATACTGCTGTACAATTGCTTCCCAGCTATACCATTTCTTCATTCTGTCCTTCGCTTTCCGGCCAAGCTCTTCCCGCTCTGCTTCATCCATAGTATCCGCCTTCTGAATCAGTGTGGCAAGATTTCCGTTTTTCTTATTCCAGTACAGTGCGGCATCTTCCCCCACTTCTTTATTAAAGCCCACATCTAAAAGCAGGTTCAGTTTTGTGGTACTGAGTGCCTCAAGAAGGGATGGATTGGTTCCTCCCACCTCATGTCCATGGAAATATCCATAAGCAAAGTAGCGGATTTCTGCCAGCAATGCAGCATCATACACGGTTCCTGCAAATTTAATCCGCTTATCATTTAAAAAGCCGGTTTTCTCTTTTAAACTTTCATAAAAAGCATTTTCTTCCACATTTGTGATGATTACAAGATCTTTTGTGGAATCAGATGCCATAAATTCCCGAATCATTGTCTCGTAATTATTTTCCGGGACAAATCTTCCGACGATAAGATAATAATTTTCTTTTCTGATATCAAACTTCTGATACCATGCCAGCAACTCCTCTGTTGGTTCACCTGCTTTATAAGATAGTGTTCCATATGCGATAAATGTGGTCTTCGGCTGATATTTATGATATTCATCCCTGATATACTGTTCAATATTCTTTGAATCACAGACTAATAAATCTGCATGCTTTACCATTCCCTTTTCCGAATATTTCCAGTATTTACGAATCCATTTATTCCATTTTGCCCGCATAAATTCATGTCCATCCGGGTTTACATAAAGTGTACCAGACAACCGGTGCAGCTGCCTTTTAAAGTGCCCCACAAATGGTCCTATTCTGCATGCCAGCACATAGACAACGGCATCCTCTATCTTTTCTTTTTTAATTTTCTGAATGCAGTAACGAAATGCTGCCAAATCATAATACACGGCTCTCGCTGGTCCGATATCCGGCACCTTCACCCGGAAGCATTTCGCATTATGATAAGTAAATTCTTCATTATGGTCGGACATACACGCCACATGGTACTGAATTTCTTCACTGACTGCCTGTCCGGTCAGATTCTCTACAAATGTCTCGAACCCGCCGTAAGCCGCCGGAATTCCTTTACTGCCTATAATAAATACATGTTTCATTTTCTATCCCTTATAAACTGCTGTAAGTTTTGCATCCAGCATAATCTGATATCCCGCTTTTTTCAGACGTCCGGCAAAATCTATTGCCCGCTCTAACGGTTCTTTATCCAGCGCAATTCCGCCAGCCTTAAGATATGCTTCTTTCTTTATGATACACTGTTCCAGCGGAACGGCGCTGACATTCTGCGGAAGCACTGCCCGGTTGAAATATCCCTTGAAGCAGACCGGAAGTTTTTCAAAAAGATATCCCATCTTTCCATCCGGTAATACGCCAATGCCTGCCGAAACTAACTTCCGGTGTTTTTTAAACCGGACACCTGTCAGTCCCACTTTATTTAAACAGGCATATTGTGCCAGTTCTTTTCGTTCTCTCTCCCCAAGCAATCTGGTGCGACGGCTGTCATAAATGAAAAGATATTCCCTTGTGCTGTTTTCTACCAGTTCATTTAAAGCATCTTTTTCCTTTATTTCCGCAAGATTAATAAGCTCCGGCTCCGGAACTTCCTGTTCATAAATCACTTCATAAGAATTATGCCCCTGGGCTTCTTTAATCTCTGCCGGGATTTTCCGCCTCTGCACGTAAGCTTCCAATGCCCGCTTTCCCGCATCATAGGCATAATCCTTGGACAGGGAACTGCCTGCCGTGGAACCACTGTGTATTCTCCAATGATAAAGAATCTTTCGAATATGATAAATGGCATCCGTCTGCTCCGTCAGGCGGAGCACCAGTTCATAGTCCTGGGCACCATCATAGCAGGGATTGAAATCCCCCACCTTCTCTAGCATGGTCTTCTTTACCACCAGAAAATGGCAGATATAATTATAATGCATCAGCAATTCCGGATTATAATCCGTCTTAAAATGTGGCCGGCTGTGTATCCCGGATTCTGCATCAATTTTATCTTCATCGGAATAAATCACCTGTGCATCCGGATGGGCATTTAACATCCTCACCACTTCATAAAGGGCATTGGCAGCCAGCACATCATCATGGTCCAATAATCCGATATATTCACCTATTGCCATCGCAACTGCCTCATTGGTATTCTCTGAAATCCCACCATTTTCCAACAGTCTGCGGTAACGTATTCTTGCATCCTCTTTATAATTTTCTGCAAGAAAACGTTCGATTTTATCGGTAGGGCTTCCATCTGCAAGACACAGTTCCCAGTTTTCATAGGACTGTCCCAGCATGCCCTCTATCAGTTCCCGTAAGAAGCATTCCGGTGTCTCATATAATGGTACTACAACAGAAACCAGCGGCATATGTTCAAACAACGTATTCCGCTGCACCTTCCATTCTTCTTTTGTCACCATATAATTCTGCCAGTTTTTCGTATATTCATGGTCTATGGGCTCATATTTTGTTTCCATTACTTTAATCGCCAGTCCTCGGAGTCCATGCTTGCGTATCATTCCAACTGCATATGCAGCCTTTTTCGTTAATCCCATTGCTTACTTCGATCCTTTTCCTGTTATAACAACCTGAATGGTCTTAAACAAGATTTTAATATCCAATGCCAGTGACCAGTTTGTAATATAGTAGGTATCCAGCTGTACCACTTCTTCAAAATCCGTAATGTCACTTCTTCCACTGACCTGCCACATTCCGGTAAGCCCCGGCTTAATTCCGAGTCTTGCCCGGTGCCTTGCCTCATATCCGGCAAATTCTTCCTCCGTTGGCGGTCTTGTGCCTACCAGACTCATATCCCCTTTTAAAATATTCCAGAACTGTGGCAGTTCATCAATGGAAAACTTCCGCATGAACCTGCCAACCGGAAATACTCTCGGATCATCTTCCATCTTAAACATCAGCCCTGACATCTCATTCTGCCCCATCAGCTCTTTTTTCTGTTCTTCTGCATTTACATTCATGGAACGGAATTTATAAAAGCGGAATTTCCTGCCATTTTTCCCCACACGGATCTGGGAAAAGAAAATCGGTCCCGGTGACTGTTTCTTAATAATCGGTGCAAAAATAATGGTAGCAATACCGGCAATCACCAATCCCACAAAACCGCCTACAATGTCCATCAGACGTTTAAAAAACAACTGACGTGGTGTTGCAATACACATACTGGAAGTTAAAACCATATAATTTCCACACTGCTCGATTACTTTATTCGGCATCAGCTTGGAAGCATGTACCAGATTAAAATGTACCGTAACGCCCATTTCCAGCAGATCATCTGCCAGTGCCTGGCTGCTGGCTATCGTATTGCCATTGATAAATACTTCATCTACCACATTATTTTTTACATATTCAAAGAAATCATCTGCATTTGCCACCACCGGAATGCTCCGTATAGTTTCTCCCTTACGCATTGCATCCACTACAACAACTCCACGCACGGCAAATTCCCGATATGGCAGATTTTCAAATTCCTTAAGACAGCTCTCCACCAGTTCATCTGTCGTTACCACTATCATGGCAGACAGATTTCTGTCATTCATCATCTTTTTCTTAATAAAATTCTTAAGCCCAGAACGACCGACAAATTCAAAAATCATAGACAGTCCCCAAAACATCAGGAAAATCTGTCTGGAAAAGTCAGACTGTCTGGTCCAGTATCCATATACCATCATTCCAGCAACAATGATTGTTGTATGAACAACAACATGCTTAAATTCCTGCGTATTCTTTCTCCGCAGAATGCTCTTATAGGATTCGCCGAAAAATACCACGCAGATATCAATCAAAATAAGGACTACCGCTAATCGCTGATATTCCTCATTTAAAAACTCATTTTTTCTTCCAAAACGCATAAAATAGGATAAGGCATATGCAAGTTCCAGACAAATAATATCCAGAATCGTAAAGTCAAGATGCTTCATCCAGCTTTTTCGTTCTTTTTTATACATAATCTATTCCCTCTTATGCAATACAAGCCATCTTTTTAGGAATATTATACCAGTCCTACCCTGGCAGGTACAACCGAATTCTTTCTTAATTTTCTGTGAAAAAAGTATGTTCTTCTTCTGTCAAATGCTGTTTCTGTGAATATACAGCCAGCTTTCCGAATAGTCTTTCCGTTCTTTCTCACTCATCTTCCCATATTTCTCATAAGGAATCTTTGCCAGAACCATCTTTTCATTTCCACATTTAAAACATTCCACTTCATTTCTTCTTGAAACCGTCCGTATCCAGCCACATTTCGGACAAATATAAACTTTCATCATGTGTAACTCTACCTCCCTGTTACTTGTTTTTCTCTATACTCAGTTACAAAGTTACCACTTTCTTACAAATTCTGCAATGCCTTAGTGCTTTTGTCCCAGGGAATAATCTGTCCGGTAACGGGTCAGTCCGGGATGATAATAGGGATCTCCCTGCTTTAAAATATCAATCCAGCGGGTTCTCATATATTCAATCTCTTCCTGAAAACGGCGTACTTTCTCCTCTGTATCCTCCTGTCCTCTGGACTTTGATTCATAATGGTACGCTTCTACAGATGGTTCATATATAATAAGATAACCCTTCTTCCGGATTTTAAGACACAAATCCACATCATTAAATGCTACTGATAAAGCTTCGCAGAATCCGTCCACCTCACGGAACACCTTTGCCGGCACCATAAGAAATGCTGCTGTTGCTGCACTTAAATTCTGCCGCAGGCTGGCTCTATACATATACCCACTATCGCTGCGTACCTGTCCTACACACATATTGGCTGCAATTCCTCTGGCATGCCCACCGATGCCTATGACAATTCCGGCATGCTGTATCGTATCATCCGGGTAATAAAGCTTTGCTCCCACTGCTCCGGTATTTTCTTTTCCGCACAGGGTAAGCATCCGTTCCATGTAATCCTTTGTTATAATCTCAATATCATTGTTTAAGAACAAAAGATATTCACCCTTTGCATAGGATGCTCCATAGTTATTAATGGCTGAATAATTAAAAGTACCCGGTATCTCAGGTTTCCATTCTACCACGCGGATATCTGGATACTGCATCTGCAGCTCTTTATAATAATCAAAGATTTCTTCGCTTTTACTGTTATTTTCTATAATGATAATCTCATAATTCCGGTAGCTGCCCTGCCGAATGGATGTGATGCATTTTTCCAAAGAAGCTTTTTCGTCTTTATTCGGTATCAGAATAGATACCAGTGGCTGCTTCTTTTCGTGACTACCCACTGCCATAGAGGCATGTTCTACTCTCGGTGCATGCTCCGCCTTTGTATGATAAAGCACTTTGGGAATATGGATGATACTATCGGACTGCTTTGCCGCCCGGCAGATCAGTTCTTCTATTGCAGGATTTCCGTCATTTTCTTTCAGCGCCTGCAGGAATACCGTTTTTCTGATGCAGCATAAATGTCTGATATAACAGTAGTTTTCCAGATAATCCGGGCTGAAGTCCGGCTTTAAAAGAGGCTCTGCTGTCTCCGTTGTCTTTGATTCATCCGGACATCTGACATCTTCATCCGTATAAATCAAATCCGGCTTTCCGATTTCTTCCCAGTGAATTCCTGACTGCTTTGTCTCTTTTGGAAAAGCAATGGCATGGGCAAGCTCGTATAAAGCATCCGGTTCTATGGTGTCACCCGCCTCAATAAGCGCTGCATATTCCCCGGAAAGCTCTATTTCTTTTCCGGTACAGAGCTTATCGATACAGGTTAGATTCCAGTTGATATAGCTCTGCTGTTCTAACATAGCCAACGCATCTTCTCTATTTTCTCCCATATAAACACAACTGATAAGCGGTCGATAGGACCACTTATCAGATTCTTTTGTCTGTATCTTAAGTTGTGCTTCTGTTACCTTATGGCCTGCTGCATATTCCGCATAGGAAATCTGCTCCGGTTCTCCTTTTTCTTTCAGGCGGATGAAGAATTCCTTTAAACCATAATTTTTTAAATATCGGAAACCTTTTCTGAGGTTATAAAGGCTCAGTTTCATCTTGTCTCCTTTTTTCACTGCTCTAATCTCACTGCGCTAATCTCGTCGTTCTAATCAGGCAGCTTTATTTTCTAAAATTAATCTCTGTCATAAATATCTCTGGTATATACCTTGTCCTGCACATCCTCTAAGTCTGCACTGTTACGGTTGGATACAATAACATCGGACACCTTCTTGAACTCGTCTAAGTCATGGATTACTTTGGAATTATAGAAGCTGTCATCCTTTAAGGTTGGCTCATAAATCACTACTTCAATGCCCTTTGCTTTCAAACGTTTCATAACGCCCTGAATAGAAGACTGGCGGAAGTTATCGGAATTGGTCTTCATGGTCAGACGATAAATACCTACTACAGAAGGATTTCTATCTAAAATCTGCTGTGCAATGAAATCTTTTCTTGTCGTATTGGCTGCAACGATTGCTCCGATAATATCATTTGGAACATCCGCATAATTTGCCAGTAACTGCTTGGTATCCTTTGGCAGGCAGTATCCGCCATATCCGAAGGACGGATTGTTATAATAGTTACCGATTCGCGGGTCTAAGCCTACGCCTTCGATAATCTGTCTGGTATTTAATCCTCTTACCTCTGCATAGGTATCCAGCTCATTAAAATAGGAAACACGCAGTGCAAGATAAGTATTTGCAAATAATTTGATTGCTTCTGCCTCGGTGAGGTGTGCTAATAATACCGGAATATCCTCTTTGATAGCACCCTGTTTTAATAAGCCGGCGAACTCTTCTGCCTTTGCCCTTAAGCTTTCATCCTCTTTCGGATATCCCACTACGATACGGGATGGATAGAGGTTATCATATAATGCTCTTCCTTCTCTTAAGAATTCCGGAGAGAAGATGATATTTTTGCTACCAAACTGCGCTCTTACTTTTTCGGTATAGCCAACCGGAACTGTAGATTTGATAACCATAATTGCATCCGGTGCATATTCCATAACCAGCTTGATTACGGCTTCTACGGATGATGTATCAAAGTAATTCTTCTTCTCATCATAGTTGGTCGGAGTGGAAATGATAATAAAATCTGCTCCTTCATATGCTGCCTTTGCATCTGTGGTAGCCCGCAGATTCAATGGTTTCTCTGCTAAATATTCTTCAATCTCCTTATCGACGATTGGAGATTTCTTATGATTAATCAGATCGACCTTCTCTTCAACAATATCGACTGCCCATACCTCATTATTCTGTGCTAATAAAATGGAATTTGACAATCCCACATAACCGGTTCCTGCTACTGCAATTTTCATGTGTATCCTCCTTATTTTTCATTGTGTTTCAATTTTCCAAATATCATGCGTACTTCTTCACGCACCAGTTCATCCCCTAAGATTAAAAGCATAATGCCGTAGGTTACTACTCCAATTATAATCATCAGTAACATATAAATCAAATAACTGCTGAAAGTTACCTTCTGAAACAGCACATATGCAATGACCATCGGAACGGATGCGATGACATATTTCCAGACACCCTGCATCATTCCCTTAAACGGTATCATCTTATGTCCTAAGATAATGCAGATTAACATTACCATTGCCTCTGCCAGTACGGTAGCAATTGCTGCTCCATCGTAGCTTAATACCGGAATCAGCAGGTAGTTAATGATAAGGTTACTGATTGCGCCACCCAAGGTTGCCCAGAAAATAATCTTCTCTTTCTTCTTTGGCATAAATATCTGATATGCAATAAAGCCGTTAATCGGCGAGAAGAACAAATTGATGGCAAGAATTCTCGATGTTATAACACTCGGGAAAAACTCGCTGTAATTCTTACCGGATATCAGATGAATGACTTCCGGCGAAATCAAAAGCATACCCACCATACATGGTACAATTAACATCATCATAAAACGGAATGCCTGTTTTAACAGCCGGTCAAAGTTATCCTTCTGGTCATTTTCAAGATAATATGCCATCCGGGGCATGATAACCGTACTCAGAGATTTAATCAGCGTACACAAAACCTGATTCATCTTCGATGCCGTTGTATAGATTCCCGCATCCTTATCTCCCTTCATCCATCCCAACATTGTAATATCGGAATTGAGATAAATAACAGATGCAATCGAAACGCCAAACATATATACCATCGGTTTCATATGAACCTTGATATCAGCCCAATGGACTCTTGTTTCAAATAAATGGATGTAATGTCTGCTGTGAATAAAATTCAGCACACCGGAGCCAACGGTAGATACCGCAGTCAATGCCACATACCATGCCACATCACCTTCATTCCGTACCAGCACAAATAGCATTACAAGTGCTACTACCTGGAAAATGACAGAACGAATCGTAATATACTCATACTCTTCCAACAGTTCATAGAGCCATTCCATACCAAGGGTGGTAAATAGAACCGTAGAACTGCTGATTAACAGCAGCATTTCATAGCCATCAAACTTCGGCAGGAACAACGCACCTGCAAATCCGATATAGGCAAGCACCGTAAATACCAGATTGATGAAAAACATTTCCGAAGCAAATTTATTTAATTTTGCTTTATCATCACGGATTTTTGCACCCTCTGTAATGGCATAATTATTGACACCAAAGGATGCTATCAGCTGAAAATAGCTGACAATGGATGCTACATAGGCAGCCCGTCCTACTCCGGCAGAATTCAGTACCCGCGTTGCATACGGATAGGTAATCAGTGGGAATAATATCGTCATCAAAACCCGAATCAGATTCATTATAAAGTTAAATTTGATTGATTTTACTTCTTTCACAATATGTCCTCGCAGTTACTTCTGCATTACCTCTAAATGTTCCAAGAGAATTCCAAGTGATTTAATCTGATTCTCCAGATTAAAGATTTCTTTTTTACGCTCGGTCTTATAAATATAATCCGTAGAGATATCCTCAAGATGAAGAATTCTTACCTCCGGACAGTATACCATCGGTATTCCCGCTTCTTTACATCTTAAATATAAAAGTTCTTCTTCCCGGAACATAAAGGTATCCGGCACGAATGCATCTTTATATTTTGTAAGATAAATCGGCGAGAAAATCAGACAGCAGCCATGCAGTACCAGCTCATCCTGATATTCCAAGGAGCCTTCTGTGCAGTCTTCATGTTTCTTTAATTCCGGCATGACATGAATCTTTCCAAGGAAGATGCGAAGCAGCAGCTTTGCTCTGTCCCAAAGATTCCAAAGCGGATAAATGGAAGAGGTAATGTGTTTTAATCTCGTCTCATATACATGGCGTTCTTTTTTCAAACCCTCAATGGATGCAATTTCATAATACATGGCATTTTCCCTGCCATCCTTTAATTCAATATGCGGTCCCATTACTGCAAACTGATGTGCTTCATAGGCTGCCTCCACCAGCTGCGCAAAGTTATCCTGCAATAAAATCACATCATTGTTCATTACACAGATAAAATCGCAGTGCAGTTCTTCTCTTGCATATACATAGCCTAGATTGTTGCCTTTGGCAAAGCCGAGATTTTCCTTACTCAAAAGAACACTTACATGCTCTGTGTCTTTATAGCACTCCGCTAAATCTTTACCGGTTCCGTTGCCGGACGCATTATCTACTACCACAATTTCATAATCAGCCTGTGCCATTTTCTCCTGAATTGCCGCAATACACTTCTTTGTCATATCAAGAGTGCAATAATGCAATACCACAAAGCCAAATTTTTTCTTCTCACTCATCTTTGATTCCATCCATTCCAGATATCCTAATTGTGTAATAATAAACTGTCAATGAACAGCCATTTTACATGACAGACAAAATACCAGAACTTTGCTTTTCGGTATAATTTCAAAGCCTTTTTATCAGACATTTTTCCAGTCTTAACATATTCTAACCATGCCTTTGAAACGTCAAGTCCGTCCTTTGTTATCTTATCTTCATAGAAAGCAGCCTTCTCACCAGCCGGTTTCTCCTTACATTTATGCATGAAACTCATATCTGCCCAGTGACGTACGAGACTGTAGCGGATAAATTCCGGTGCAATCTTCTGCTCCAAGTCATAGTCCATCAAATTTCTAAGATAGTTGATAAACCGGGAATTTCCCGTCCAGATGCCGTCTCCGGTCTGACGATAGCTCGCCATAATATCCGGCATATAATATACATCCCCATGCTTAATAAAACAGAACGTAATGGTATTATCATTAAAATAATCTGCTACCACATCCTTCGGAATATCCTTGATATAGGCACTTCGCATCAGAATAGAATCCGGATGGAAATAGAAACGCCCCCAATAGGTTGTTCCCTTTAATTTCATCGTATGATTGCAGTTTAAAAATGGGGTATTTTCTTTCGTCTTCTCATCATAGGCATAGACATTGTGGGCACAGACTGCATATTTTGCATTTTCCGGCTGATCCATAATCTCTACCTGCTTCTGCAGTTTATGGTCATCGACATAGAAATCATCCCCATCGAGATAAGCAAAATACTCTCCCTTTACATACTGCAAAAGATTCAGACGGTTTCTTGATGCCCGCTGGCTACTGTTGTATTTCACACCAGGTTCCCGGTCCATCACATAAATTTCCATTCTGTCCGGATATTTCTGCTTCCATTTCTGTAATTTTGCCATGGTGCCATCGGTAGATCCATCGTCACCAATCAGTACTTCAAAATCAAAATCACATTTCTGGTCAAAGACACTCTGCAATGCCTCATCCACATAATCTTCCTGATTATAAAAAGTCACAAGGACGCTTACTTTCATACTATCCTCCAGTGCCTACAATGTAATGGAGTAGGTCAGGTTATTACAATAGGAGCTTCCGAAGTCTTCTTTGCTGGTAATCAGTCCCATGTTCAGATAATTACCCAAATCTTCGGTTGCTGTTCCCCAGGAAATCCGTTTATAGCCACGATTCTTCATTTCCACAATCATGGAATAATACATAAAGGTCATCGGGCTTAATTTATTAAACGCCTGTCTTGCAGCAAGATACTGTGTATGGGCACAGCCTACTTTATCGAAATAAAACATCATGGAACCTGCTAACATTTCATCCTCTTTGAAGATACCAAAGAATCCACATTCCTCCGGGAAACGGTCATTCTTGAAATCTAAAAGCTCTGCTAAAGTATGTACCGGTTTGGTATCATACTTGGAAAGGTTCTCACAGAGAATATCATAGAATTCTTTAATCTCATCATCTGTCGTCAGCGGTCTGCATTCCAGACCTTCCTTCTCACAGTTGTGTACATTGGTACGTTTTCCCTGTGCAAAGTTTGAAAGAATTGCCTCTTTATAAGTCGCGTAGTTTACATAAGTACTCAGCTCCTTATGCTCCGTATAGCCTGCATGCTGGAATGCATACTGGAATAAATCACTTTCTACTTCTGAGAAAATATCGGAAGTCATCTTAAGATAAGCCTCGTTATAGCCCTGCTCCTTAAGATAATCTTTTAATTCTTCTACTAATACCACGACATGTTTTGCATTGTGATGCTTCTTGTCGATAATGATACCGCCAAAGGTGGTTCCTTTGTGGGAGAAAAATACCTTTTTCCCATCCTGCTCCAATTCACATGCCGGAATCAGGGCTGCGATATTATTTTTCTCATTATATACTACCAGAGATACATCTTTAAATCTGCCTGCCGGATGATAATTGAAGAACCGGCGGCTCTGTAAAAAGGTTCCGTTTATGGATTTTTCTGTGATAAATTTATCCCACTGTTCCTCTAAACTGTCCTCATATTTTTCAAATCGAAACATAGTCTCTCCTCTTCTATTTGAATGCATTGATTGCATCAATGACATATCCGGTTTCTTCCTCTGTCATTCCATAATACATCGGAATGCTAAGCTCTGTTGCAGAAATCTCTTCTGCCAGTGGAAGCTCTCCCTTTTTGATGCCAAGGCTTTCATATGCGCCCTGCAGATGCATTGGAATCGGATAATGTTTATTGGTTCCAATTCCCTTTTCATTTAAGAACTTCTCTAATTCATCCCTGCGTGCACAGCGGATTGCAAAGATGTGGAATACATGCTTCGTATCCGGCATTACAGTTGGCAGAGCGATTTCCGGATTCTTAATTCCGGCAAGATATTTCTCTGCTGTCTCAATACGGTTTGCATTCCAGCGGTCTAAGTTCTTTAATTTAATTCTTAAGAAAGCTGCCTGCATCTCATCCAGTCTGGAGTTATTTCCCTGATAGATATGATGATATTTATAATCAGAACCATAGTTGCCAAGGGCACGTACTTTATCTGCCAGCTCTTTATCATTGGTTACAAAAGCTCCGGCATCTCCTAATGCACCTAAGTTCTTGCCCGGATAAAAGCTGAATCCAGCTCCGTCTCCAAGACTTCCCACATGTTTTCCCTTATAGAGTGCACCATGTGCCTGTGCAGAATCTTCAATTACTTTCAGATTATGGCGTTTTGCAATCTCCATGATTTCATCCATTGGTACCGGCTGTCCATAAAGATGTACTGCCATAATTGCTTTGGTCTTATCGGTAATCTTCTCTTCGATTCTTGCCGGGTCAATGTCAAAGGACTCTAAAGTCGGCTCTACAAATACCGGAGTTGCACCTGTATAAGAAACTGCCAGTGCAGTTGCAATAAAGGTATTGGATGGAACAATGACTTCATCGCCTGTCCCGATTCCATATGCTTTCAGTGGAAGGAACAGTGCATCCAGTCCGTTACCTACACCTACACAGTATTTCACGCCACAATATGCAGCATACTCTTCTTCAAACTTTGCTAATTCTTCTCCCTGGATAAACCAGTTTTTTGCTAAAACCTGCTGAAATTTTCCGGTAAGTTCCTCCTTGATTTCATCATGCATTTTCTCAAATGACACAAATGGTATTTTCATGGCAATTCTCCTTTACTTATCCTTATTTTCCTCTTTTACAAATGCAAGGAATTTATCGTAATTCCTGATATAATCATTTTCATCATAATATTCTGATGCCAGTACCATCAGCACTGCATCCTCGGAGAAATCATACATTTCCCGCCACATATTATTTGCAATATATAAGCCTTCATATGGCTTGTCCAATAAGACCTCTGCCGTCTCACTGCCGTTATCCAGATGAATCTTACAGGTTCCATGAATCGGAATCAGAATCTGTTCTAAACACCGGTGTGCATGATAGCCTCTTCGTACACCATCTACGGTATCATACATATAGTAAACACGCTTAATTTCAAATGGAATATCACGCATCTCTTCCAATGCTACCAGCTGACCGCGTTCATCCCCATGCTGCTGAAATCTGTACTTAATCACTTCCATGGACATTCTCCTTCTTCCACATTGCTGTGCTTCACTTTTCTATTTTAATTCTTTTCTTACCCTTACTCTGCTTTTTCTTTGCCGAATTCCGGATTATCCAAAAATCCCTTCTGCTGATGTGATGGCCGGTATGCACCTTTTCGTGCCTGCAGCATATGGCTTATAAGATAACGAATGGCATCCGGATTGCGGAACAGCCGTAACAAAGTACGAAGATAAAGGTTTCTGATTTTATATAATCCCAATACCTTTTTCTGCTTCTTCACATATGGATTATCGCTGTACTGCTCCTGAATCATGGCATAGAAACGGTCTACATCCTGTGCAAGAAGCTCCGAGAAGCTGCTTTTCTTCTTAGTGGATACTCCGGTATCGGCTTCATACCATACCAGATAATCCGGGAAGAAATGCATCGGTCTGCCATCTAAGCCTGCCATCATCTGAAAAATATCTTCTGCATAAATGACCGTTCCCTCTATCTTCTTAAGATAAGTCATATAATAATCTACGGTATAACAGGTACATGCACCGGAAGCATTGTCCCGATACAGCACCAGATTCTTTACAATCTTATCCTCATTCCAGTTCTTATATGGAGATAAATCAAAGGGATGCGGAAATTCCACATAATCTACACCGCCATCTTCCCTGCGGCAATAACCCCGCATCAGTCCAAAGCAGGACTCATACCGGTTCTCTTCCATAAAATCATACACCTGCTGCAGGGTATGTTCATTATAGAATGCATCCCCCGGTCCAAAATCCCGGACATATTTACCCTTTGCCTTTGCCAGACCATCTATGAGGTTCTTTACCGTTCCCTGATTCTTCTCATGAGGAATAAGGGTATAATTTGCAAACTGGTGTGCCGCAAAATAAGCTTCTATCTTATCAAAACAGTTTTCTTCTGAACCATCATCTGAGACTACGATTTCGTAATCCTTAAAGGTCTGTGCCATGACAGAATCCAGTGTAACTAATAATTTCTTCCAGTCCGGATGATAGGTTACGATTAAAACAGTAAATTTCATCGTTGCTCCTTCTTGTTAACTTATACAGTTTACTATGTTTTCTTAAAATTTGCAACTTACAGCCTTCCGATGAGGAACAGTACTCTGACAAAGATTTCATCAATCATTCCCTGACGCAATTTATGCGGATAAAACACTTTTTTCAATGCTACTATTGGATGAAATCCCTCTTGTGTAAACAGATAAAGAGTCTTTCTATCTTCTTCACTCAGCTTATCTTTATATAATTCCGCATATTCACGAATCTGACGTCTGATATACTTAAAATAGTGATTCAGGAAAAACTTTTTAAACCTCCAAACTTGTGCTTTCCAAAAGCTATCCCCGCTGTTACTAACATTGCTCCCTGTTCTACGGTATTTTACGGTTGCACGTTCATCATATATAACCTTTCCCATGCCAACACACACCATATACATCCACCAGTCGTGTCCGGTAGAATATTTTGGCATCTGTTCTGTTACCATGTCCTTAGCTTTACGGTTAAATACACTGTTAAAGCCCAATGAAACACAGTCTACCATTGAATTTGCAAAAGATATATTAGGATGTTTACAGTCCCTATGTGCCACAAAATTTAACCCGCCATCATAATAATCATAATTTGAGAAATACAAAACAGGAACATCCGATGGGCTTTTATCCAGCAATTCCAATGCCATTTTTATCTTATCCGGAAACCAAAAATCATCCTGATCACTAAAGGCATAATAATCTGCTTCACCGCCATTTGCAATCAGCCACTCAAAACTTTTCACAAAGCCGACATTTTTTCCTGCTTCAAGATGAACTAGGCCTCGTTCTTCATACTCTTTTAAAATAGTCAGTGTTCCATCTTTTGAACCATCATCTCTTACATATATTTCAATATTTTTATAAGACTGTTCCAATATACTTTCTATCTGTTCACGAATATACTTCTCTCCATTATAAGCCGATAATAATACATTTACTTTCTTATCCATATGAATCATTCCTTACTTTTCATTTAGCTTACCTACAAAGCCGATTTCCGTATCATATATCCTTTCCAGTGAATCAAAATATGCCTGTTCATCCTGATAAATCTGGCTGTCTTTTAATACCAGTATATACTCTGCTCCAGAATCATTCAAATGATTAAAATAATCTGTGTGATTCGGATCACTCTGTCCCCAGCCATAATATCTTTGATTCGTAATTGCCTGATACCACAAATCATCCTCCCAGTATCCTGCCATCGGAACAAGTTCCTCTCCTTGTTCTAAAAGTTCATTGTAAACCCAATGATATAATTCCTCTTTCTCTTTCGAATATCCTGGCATCCAAAACGTTATGTAATTATAATGCAATAAATCATTATATGCTTCTGCCTTATATGACGAAACCATAAGACTATTATGTATCTGGATACGTTCCTCTACTTTTCCCAGATACATTCCAACCAAAAATACCCAGGTAATAAAGCATCCTGTTATCAGGACTCTGGTCTGCTTTTGTGCATAAACGACTCCATAAAATACTAATACAAAAGCTATTAACCACAACAAAAAATATATTTTATAGAAGTAATATGTAGATGCCTTACCTGTAACCGTTTTCCAAAGCAGTAACAATGTAAATACAAATGTGTAAGGTGCCAAAAACAATACAAGATTATTATCCCCTTTCTTACACATTGCATAGAATCCAAATAAAATCAGCGGTATATATATAACAAAATTAGAAAAAAGATCCCTGTAGCATGCCCCTTCATTCACAATTGCACTGGATACCGTTACCCCATCTTTAAATACACCGGCATATGTATATACAAATCCAAGAATACACGGAATCAGGAACACTGCCAGACAGGTTACCACAGTGTCTCGTGATACTAACTTATGCATTTTCCATTGTTTTACAAAAATGCAGGTAATTAGTGCAAAAAAGGCCACCGGCATAAACATCACATAGCATTCAAAAATAGCAAGGCACCCCAGCATCAGGAAAATGATGTTCATCCATTTTCCCATATTCTCTTTTAAATACATATCAGTTAAAATAATCAACATACCTACAACGGTAACACCCATTCCAAGATATGTAAAACCATAAATCATGGAACACATAGGATATCCAATCATATATACAAAGGAAAGAATGTACGCTGCAACCCTGCCGAAACGGTCTTTACTATACTTTCTTGCTATTCCATAGAAAACAAATGCAGAAAGGCACACCTGAATCAGTTCACTCAAAACATAAAAACGGTAGTAATAGTCCACTGTTGCCAGTGGTGCCAGCATCTCTATAAATAATCCATTCCAAACAGTTTCATAAAACATACTTGTAACAGTTCCGTCATTCACAAGGTCCATTGCTGCCCGGAAATGATTCGCTGGATCAATTGTAAGGAAATTAAGATTAAGAGCTGTTCCACCATATCTTGTTTTTGCAAAAATAATTAAAACAACTACGGCTGTTACGACAAACATCAAATCACTTACCGCAAACTCATATTTCTGATATTTCTTCTTTTTCCAATTAAAAAACCATACTATACCTCCTGTTATCATATCAATGATTCCAATTGATATAATATTTATCGGGATATGTACTAAATCTAAAACCGCCGCCCAAAATGTGTGATAACAGTTTAATAAAATAAGCAACATTACTATCCATGTCACTCCGGTCTGTTTTTCTTCACTTTTATACAAGCCAAAAATACTGCTCCAAACTATTATCACTGCTGCCACAAAAAAAGCTGTACTACCAATGTTCCATCCCATTCCTCTATTCGCCCTTTCTCCTTAATAACAGGTCTTAATCAGAATAAACAATGCATAAAGAAGCATTATTCCCATGATTGCAGATACCTTTATTGTAAAATGATTTATGTTATGTTTTATTTTATCACTGACTAATGCGATAAATGGAAGAATTATAAGAATAATAAAATATCTTCCCTGTACTCCTCCCACAACAGCAGCCCCTACCGGGTTTGCATAACCATCAGCAATATACAGTCCGAGCATCACTGCCACTGCTGTAATTATAAAAGTAACGATTAGTAATACCCTCTGTCTTACTTTTATTTTTCCATCCATACTCTGACCATCCAGCATTCCAACTGTAGTCAGAAAACACGGTGCAATAATCATAAGCATACTAAGCGGATAATTCAGGCTTCCCAGTATATTAAGCTGATGCAAATATTCATTTGTTTGTACCAAAACAGTAGAGAATATTACCTTTACACCCACCAGCGGATTAGCCATCAGATACTGTAACTGTGTCATATCACTGGATGCTCCACCAACTGCCTGAAGCCCACTAATTCCCGTTGAAACCCGAGACATGATATAAATGCATAAAATAGCAAATGGTATCAAGGTTATTGCAAATGCTTTCCAATACTTTCGGTTACTTTCAAATTTATTCTTTGGAATCAAAAATACCAACAATCCCATACATGCATAAACATATTTACACAAGAACATTCCAAGTAACAAAAAGCCCAGCAGTAACGTATGTTTCCATGACAACTTGACATTTTCATCAAAAGCATAATATAAACATAACGCAATAAATAAGAACCCAAATCCATTCAGTACCGCATCCTGCGAAAGCGAAGCTGCCTGATATATACTTAAAGGCATTACTGCCAGCATTGCAAGTAAATTCTTATAGCAGGGAATAAAACGAATTGCAAAAAATCCAAGCATAACATAAGTTAACAGGTTAAACAGTCTTCCCATCAAAATGACACCATAGATACTTAAATTCAATGCTCTTCCAATGAAAATTCCAAGTCCCTGTGGCCAATATACAATCGACGTCACACTTTCATAATATGTCATTTCAACCTTAACATTTGAAAATTTATGAGTTTTTAAATAATTTACATATTCACTTCCTTCACTTCCATCCGGTGTTATCTGCCGATATGAAATATCACTCACATTCTCAGGAACATTTATCACACCATCCCCATGGGAAAAATTACCAAAAGAGCCCAGTATATTTCCATAAGAAACATCCATTGCCTTATAAAAATGCGATGGACCATCACATTCCTGAAACGGCGGATTAATTAACGCCATTGCAATTCCCATTACTGTTGCTAAAATAACAAATATATACTCCGGACGTTCTAACCGTTTCGGCAACACACAAATACCAACAACTACAGCTGCTCCTAATCCGAATAAAACAAAAAATGCTAGATTTAATCCTCCGCCGTAAATAACAGACATCCGAAGTCTTGTTCCTGACTCCTGATTATTTACTGCCATATCGGATTCATAATCCCCTTTCAGTACACAGTAATTCACCTCATCAACAGGAGTTTCTTCCTGCAGCGTAAGATATACTTTCTGTTTTCCACTCACCTCACCAGATGAAAATGAAAAACTTATTACCGACTCTTCCCCCCTGGAATCCGGTAAATCGGTCTGTGCGCTAGCTAGTAATTCATTTGTATCTGCATTATAAAGTCCTGCATCTATAACAACATTCTGACCTGAATCATTTGTCATTAAAAGTGCAATCGACTGCACACTCTCTTTTATTTCAAAATACTGTGTAACAATCGTCTCTTCAGCTGGAATTACATCATTCTCTCCACTTCTATCATTATAATTATCCTGTCTTGATTCATAAAATACGTTTCTATGTTTTACCATCAAAACTGAAATTATTAAAAATACACCAATTGCGATCCAATATTTAACCGGAATTTTTTTTATTTTCTCTTTCATTTCTGCTTACCCACACCTCGTTTTCTATCTTTTAAATGCAATATCAGACATACTCCAGCTAAAACAATGATTCCAAGTACACTTCCTATAATACCTTCCTTTAACCTTGGAATATGATATACCGCCTGCACATTATGAACTCCAGGTTTCAGTCTTACTGCAGTAAATCCATAATCACCATTTATGATTGTTTCTTTTTCCTCATCTACATAGATTTCCCAGCCTTCCTGATCTGGAATAGTCAAAAGCAGAAATCCTTCCTTCTCATTCGAAACAGTACCTTCAAGTGAAGAACCGTCTACTTTAAAATCTCCAATGTCCGTCTGTCCAGGTTCTTCCTTTGATAACATATCCTGTCTGTCCCTGACAATCAAGGTATCCCCTAAAAGTTTTCGGCGACTTCCTTCATCCATTTTTTCACATTCTTCCTGTGAAATAGTTTTTTCATAAAAAGAAGCAACTGAATCTGCATATATATTTTGATATATATATACCTCCCCTATTTTATGTACATATTGGCACCAGGAATAATCAATTTCAGATGTACTTAAAATATATTTTAAATTAATCAACCGCATCGGATAAATCTCTGTTTCATCTGTCACAATAAATGCCCTTTGAGCATCTGTCACCTTCTGGCTACTGTACAGATTTGTATAAAAAGATGACAAATTGCGATTTATGGTACTATTATAATCAGTTATAGCAGAATATCCGGCTATCAACGAATCTCCATACGTTGAAGAAAATGAGTATGTCTTCTCCACGCGGTAAAAAGAATCATCTTTCTCCTTTAAATATTTCAATGCATCTATCGTATCATTTCCCATCCCTTTATCAGAATAAATTATTTTTTCTCCCGAAGCATAAGCCGTTACCCGCTCATTATTGGTAATATAATTTTCCCTTCCCACAGAAATAATCAGACATATTCCAAGGAAAACTTCTACTATCCCCCATATCTTTTTTGTTCTGCAAAAATATCCAATTCCAAGCAATCCTGCAAAGATCAGGCACAAAACAATAAGCTGTCCATCATATTTTATCACTTCACCAGACGCTCTCCGATCGGTCTGTAACAGCACTCCAACACTTGCCGCCAGCCCCAATGCCAATCCAAAAATACTGATTTTTTTTCTTACAATCAGACTTTCCCATTCTGTTGCTACCAGCAATGCTGCTACCGGCATGATTACAAAAGTATATCTTGCCTGCACATATGCAAATCCATTAAACGCAATGGCAAATCCCGGATTATACAAAATAAATACGCCTACCATTGTCACAAAGATTCCATATACCAGCTGTTTTGTATTTTTGCACTCTCTTATTTTACGTACAAGAAATTGTCCCAGAAATATAAATATAAATACAGTAAGGCAGACATTTGGCATCTCATAATAATTTCCCCAACCCGTTGCATGCTCTAACTGGTTAATGCAAAAAGTATTATTTGATATAAGACGACCCGTTGTTTCTATATTGGCATCCATTGTATAAGTAGAAAACAGACCACTTAAAAACTTTGTAATTGCAGACTCACTGGAATCCAGCCTTGTCGAACTGGAAGTCAGGTAAGATGCTGCCGGCAATAATGTCACCGCATCCATAAATACGCCACATATAATTGTTCCAAAGACTGTTGCCGCACGTTTTAATCTGTCTTTCCATTGCCAGTCCAGCTCCGGATTAATCAGCCTGAGTACACAGTATATTGCAGCAAATGCAAGTGCCATATATGTATTATAATAACTGTATAATGTCGATGCTGCGACTGCGACTCCCAATCCCGCAATATATTTTACTTTGACTTCCCGTAACAGTTTCTCCAGGAAAATCAAAATTATTATCTGGTATACACAAATTGTTCCCAGCAAATAATGTTGTCCCCATAACATCAGATAACCATTAAATGCATAAAGATATCCGCCAACACATGCTGCTTTTTCTGAAACATGAAACATTTTCAAAAAATAACGGCATAAAAGTGCCGATAAAACAATCTTCAATATCTGCGCTACTACAAGCAGTCTTCTTACCTTTGAGATTCCACCGATTACTCCACCTAATATTACAAACAATCCAAATGGATCCAACGTCTGTGAAATATTGTTCATCAGACTTGTTCCCAAACCATAATCCCAGTTCCAGATACCAAATGTTCCTTCCTGTATTCTTCTTACACAGTTCATGTAATATGGATAATACTGCTGGATGGTATCTGAGCCAATATCCGCAAAGATAAAAAGTCTGTCACCAAATATATAATCATGAAAAATATATAATACGGTGATACCAACCACAAAAAGAAATACTGTAATGGAAGCAGTTTTTTTTAGTTTTGTTCTATCTTCCGAAATATATTCCACACCTTTTACCAGTACTCCAACCAGCAATAATACAATTGCTATTTTAAAAATAGCCTTCTTATGAATTCGTACATACACTTCAAATGGATTTCGATAAGAGATTTGGTTAATATTATAATGCAGTCCCTGTACATCTGAAATCAATAGTTTAATATACTTTGTTCCTTTTTCCACCTGAATTGGATTATGCCCCAGCTGATAAGTATATGTTGCTGGATCACTATTAAATTCTTTTGTTTCTGACTGCCAGATAAAACCTGTAATTTTCTGATTCAGTTGATTCATTTCAACATCCAAGAGTTTATCTGCATTTACCGGAATAATAAAGAAACTGTCTTCCCCCGTAATATATCCATCCTCATCCTGGATTAAATCATTAGCAGAGCTTTTTATTTCTTCAAGATTTTGTTTTTCCTGCTGGAAAGTAAAATATATTTTCCAGTTGTCAAATCCCCGTTCTCCAACCGTTCCCACCAGAACCAGCCCTGCAAGAATCAGAACCAGTTCTGCAAGCAATACTGCTGCATTTTTTAACCATTTCTTCCTATCGATTTGAATCTGCATCTTCCTTCTCCTCATTCAGCATCTGGCGCACCACATAAAGGGGTCTTTGTTTTGACTGCATAAAAATATTTCCTACATAAATGCCTACCAGACCGACTACCATAATAATAATTCCTCCGATGAGACAGTTGGTTGCTACGATACTGGTCCAGCCTGCTGCCACATGACCGGTAAAATAATAGATAATCAGTCCGATAATCACCAGTGCTGAAATGATGGACATCAAAAAGCCGAAGCCCATGGTGAATTTTAGAAGCTTATCTGACTGGGAGGTTAAAATCTCTCCTGCCATCTTAAAACGTTTCTTCATGTTATAAGAGGATTTTCCCTCAAAACGGGAATCGTGTTCCACATCAATTGCTGTCTGTTTAAAGCCAAGCCATTTCACATAAATAACAAAAGCACGGTGCATTTCCCGCATTTTGCAATAATTATCAATTACCACACGTTTGCTGATACTGAAATTACAGATTGCCGGGTCATAGTGTCCATCCGATGCAAAGGAATAAATCTTATAGAATATTTTAGATACCAATACCTTTAAGAAAGAATCTTTTCTATGTACTCTTCTGGCAAAGACCACATCATAACCTTCCTGAGCCTTGCGATAAAGATTCGGGATTTCTTCCGGTCTGTCCTGTAAATCACAGTCCATCACCACTACCCAGTCTCCTTTTGAGGCATCCAGTCCTGCAGTTATTGCCATAATCTGTCCGAAATTCCGGGATAATTCAATCCCCTTTACACGGCTGTCCTCCTTACAGATTTCTTCGATTACTTCCCACGAATTCTGCGGGCAGGCATCATTTACCAGAATAATTTCAAAATCATCAGTGATGGTACTTACCGATTCCACCAGACGTCTATGCAATTCATGCAGTGCTGCCCGGCATCCATAGACCGGAACTACAACTGATATATCCATTTTCATACCCTCCTATAGGTAAAACACGATAATGCCAAGCAGTATCAGTGCATTTCCAAATACTTTACGTTTTGTAATCGGCTCTTTAAAAAAGAAAAAGCTTAAAATCATAATTAAGATATAGCCCAGGGATTCAATGACCGGGCCATTCTTATATTCAATTCCATGATATGCCAGAATCGTCAATACGGTAGTTCCTACCATCATGGCATATCCGATGATGACATATGGATTTAAGTATTCCTTTATTACATTATCATATTTTTTTGCAGCACTTTTCTTTAACAAAATCTGCGAAAAGGAAGCTACTACTACGGATGCCACCAGAAAAAGCCAGTATATCATCTTTTAACCCTCCTTATTCACAATCATGGTGCCGGCAATTACCAGAAGGACACCAATAATATTCTGTACCGAAATATGTTCTCCAAAAATCAGTGCTGCCCAGATCATAGACCACAAAATCGCAATGCTCCGGTTTGCATATGCTACCGACAAATCAACCCTTTTGATAATCTGCTGCCAGAAAATGGCATACAATCCAAGGATGCAGATTTCCACTCCGTAACACAGAATAAATCCCATGGATAAAAACTCATATCCTGCTGCAAACTTCGCTGCCACACCGGATAATGTGTATATCATAATTACCAGCTGCAGTAAAATCAGCAGTATCCACTTTTTCTTTCCTTCTACTTTACTCATCGTTCCAACCAATCCTTAATCTCTGCCTGATTTTTTCCAGCCAGAATGTAATAACCAAAACGGCTTCCACTGTCTACTACCTGATGTTCCCCTACCGGTTCCATTTCACTTACCATCTGAAGCAATTCCGGACTTTTGCTCTTAATCTCTTCCAAAACATCCAGATCCTTCTTTGTAAACACAAAGCGGATTCCCGCACACATCGGCTCATGTGCCGGTGTCAGTTCCGGTTCCTGTCCCAAAGCAGTCTCAATTACCATGCGGACAAAGTCATATCCGGAAGATAAATATACCAGATGGGAGCCAATACAGTCGCCACCCATACGGGAACCAATTTCAATGATTCTTACATTGCCATCGGCATCCAGTTTAAATTCTGAATGAGAAGCGCCATTTTCAATCTCAAGAGCAGTAAGTGCCTTCGGAATAAATTCCTTCACCCGGTTCATTTCAATTTCAGAAAGCTCCGGTGGTTCCATATGTCCGGTCTCAATAAAATGAGGATATCCTGTGGTATATTTCTTTGTCACCGCCAGCACATGATGTCTGCCCTGATAAGAAATACATTCACAGCTATATTCATTGCCTTCGATATATTCTTCAATAATTGCCTTCTTTTCAAAAGAATTACGCACTGCCTCTTCTACTGCCGGAGCAATCTCTTCAAGACGTTCCACCCTCATAATACCGCGGCTTCCGGAACGGTCGGTCGGTTTTACAATCATTGGAAACTGCATAGATTCTACTGCTTTCGCATAATCATCCCCTTCACATACACTGACAAAGCCCGGTGTAGGCACACCATGTTTTGCGAAAGCTTCCCGCATGGCAAATTTATTGGTAGATATATAGATACAGTTGTCAGAATTATGTGGTAATCCCAGCTGCTCTGCCAGATACTGCACGGTAATATTGGCAAGATCAGATGCTATTGTTGCAACTGCATCCGGCTGAATCCTCCGGCATTCTTCTAAGATTGCTTCCTTTTCCACAATGCTGATGGGATAAAAATAATCTGCTGTCCGTTCTCCGATAGAGCCATCTTTCCATGCAAATACATGTGTCTCATATCCCATCTCTTTCGCCTTTAAAATGAGCGGATTCTGAAAAGAATTCGCTCCTATAATTACAATTTTCTTCATATTGCCATCCTCCCGGCACTTAACTTTCCTTGCGGCGGCTTGCGATGAACTTATCCCATCTTCCGCTTTCTAATTCTTTTTTATAATCTTCCATAATTGCACGATAAGAAAGATACTCCGGCACGAAACCGAAATCTTCCTTCGCCTTTGTCATATCAAACAAAAAGGATGGTGTATTATTTGGCTTGTCCGGGCGATAGACAATCTGAGACCCCTTACCCGGTCCAAATACATCAATAACGGTCTGCACCTGCTTCTCTAAAGTTAGTTCTGTACCGGATGTCATATTATAAAGACCATAGGTCTTATCACTGCGTAACGCCAGCACAAATGCTCTTGCAACATCCTTTACATAAATAATGTCTCTGGAAATCTGTGGGTCACCCCAGATTTCAATGTCTTTTCCAGCTTCTGCATTTTCGATAAAAGTCTGGATTCCCGTCTTATAATATTTGCCATTAACATAAATTTCTGAATGCGGGCCAACACCATATACCGGCGGCAGACGGAAAGAAGCGCACTGCATGCCATGCTGTTCATTATAATATTCCATTACATCATTGGCTGCATTCTTGGAAATCACATATATTGCATGGTCTCCTGTATACATGAAATCTCTCGGTTCTGTCTCCTTAAGTGCAACACCCTTTTTCCATGCATTTCTTACATCTGCATAGCTGCTGGTAGCGATCACTTTCTGAATGCCATTCTTGCGGCAGTACTCCAGCACATTTATCGTTCCTTCCACATTGATGCGAATATAATCTGCAGCATTCTCATCCTGTGCAATGTCCACCGGTGCATTTGCCGGAAGCAGACCTGCCAGTAAAATGACACCCTCTACACCTTCTGTCGGTAATTTGTCAAAATCTTCTTTTTTCGAAATATCCAATGACACACAGGTAACGCCTTTTGCTTCCAGTTCCTGCTTCATGATTGCATTTCTTCCAGTTGCCAGCACCTCATAACCTTCTTCCAAGAAGCGGTCTACGGTATACATTCCAATAAATCCTGTTGCCCCAATAACAATAACCATTTACTCTGTCCTCTTTCCTGTATTTTCATTTATCTCTCTTTGTAAAATGCATTAACCTTATCTATCACATAGTCTGCCTGTTCCAATGACAGATTATAATATAACGGCAGGCGGACCAGCCTCTCGCTTTCCCTCGTTGTATAACGGTCTTCTCCTGCAAACATACCATAGCGCCGGCCTGCCGGTGCTGTATGTAATGGAATATAATGAAATACAGCCTGTACCCCCTGTTCCTTTAAATAACTGATTAAAGCTGTTCTTTCCTCTAAATCCCTTGCTTTCAGATAAAACATATGTGCATTATGTGCGCAGCCCTCCGGTATCGTTGGGCGGACAATTTTACCCTCATCAGATAATTTTTCCAATCCATCCCAATAGCGGTTCCAGATAGACAGACGTTTTTCATTAATCTTATCCGCTGCTTCAAGCTGTGCATAAAGATATGCTGCATTTAACTCACTTGGCAGATAAGAAGAACCCGCTTCTACCCAGGTATACTTATCAATCTGTCCCCGGAAGAATTTGCTACGATTTGTTCCTTTCTCCCGGACAATTTCTGCATTCTCTACATTTTTCTCGTCCCGGATTAAAAGTGCTCCGCCTTCTCCCATACTGTAATTCTTTGTCTCATGGAAACTGTAACATCCGTAATCTCCCATGGTTCCAAGTGCCTTTCCCTTATAAAAAGACATCACACCCTGGGCGGCATCTTCAATTACCAGAAGATGATATTTCTCTGCAATTGCAAGAATCGTATCCATTTCACAGGATACTCCGGCATAATGTACCGGAACGATCGCTTTCGTCTTATCGGTAATCGCATGTTCAATCAGTTTTTCGTCTATATTCATGGTATCCGGACGGATATCCACAAACACCGCCTTAGCACCTCTTAAGACAAAGGCATCTGCTGTAGATACAAAGGTATATGCCGGCATGATCACTTCGTCTCCCGGCTGAATCCCGGATAAAATAGCTGCCAGTTCTGTTGCGTGGGTACAAGATGTTGTCAGTAATGCCTTTTTTGTCCCGGTATGTTCTTCCAGCCAAGCATTACATTTCTTTGTAAATTCTCCATCTCCACAAATCTTCTTGTTCTCTACCGCCTTACGGATATAATCCATGCTTTTTTCCATATAAGGTGGTTCATTGAAATTAATCATTTCTATGCCTCCGTTATATATTCATGATATTGCACCACTTTTTACAATACCAGACCATTTATGGTTCTCACTCTTTCAGTGAAAAATCTGCTTTATCCAGTGTCAGATTCGGATTATAATACGGATCCCCTTTTTCCAGAATATCTCCCCAGCGTTCTCCAAATAAAGCGATCTCCCGCTGGAATCTTGCCACTTTATCCGCAGAATCTTCCAGACCTCTTGATTTTGATTCATAATGGTAGAACTGTGCATATGGATTGTATACTACAAGATAACCTGCTTTTCTTACTTTCAGGCAGAAGTCAATATCATTGAAAGCTACTTTGTATTCTTCATCCAGTCCCCCGACTTCTTCATATACACTTTTTCGTACCATAAGACAGGCAGCTGTTACTGCTGATAAATCCTGCACACTTATGCTCCTGGAAAAATATCCATTGTCTTCTTTGTCCTGTCCGATAAATGCATGACCTGCAATACCGCCAAATCCAACGATAACACCTGCATGCTGTATGGTATTATCTTCATATAATAATTTTGCTCCGGCGATTCCTACATCCGGGCGCATACATACATCCAGCATTTCCTTGATGCTGTCTGGTTCGATTATCTCCGTATCATTGTTCAGAAGAAGGATATATTCTCCCTTTGCCTGCGCCACACCGAAGTTATTGATCTTCGAATAATTAAAGTCTCCTTTGTAATATAAGACAGTTACATTATCTCTTGTCTCTATCTCTTTATAATAAGCAAAGGTCTCTTCTTCTGTACTGTTATTCTCTACAATGATAAATTCAAAATTCCGGTAGGTGGATTTCTCTTCGATGGAATCCATACATTTTCTCAAGTCTGCCACATGGTCTTTATTCGGAATGATAATCGAAAGCAATGGTTCTTCTTTCCATTGATAACGGGTATGATACATTCCATAAAAAGGTCCTCTTTCTACTTCTGCTGGAATTCCAATTCTGTCATAATGTGCTTTTACCGCCTTGCATCCATTAGTAAATGCATACAGCTTGCTTTCCGGATTCTCTGAAGTTGACTGGGAATGACATCTCCAATGATACAGCACTCTTGGAATATGGGCAATATGTTCTGCTGCCTCGGTACAACGCAGTATAAAATCATGATCCTGTGCGCCATCATATTCACTCTGAAAGAAACCTGCTTTCTCCAGAATCGTCTTATGGAATACGAATAAATGGCAGATATAATTCATGGTACATAATAAATCAATATTAAAATCAGATTTAAAATGTGGTTCAAAATAGTGTCTGCCATTCATGTCCACCTTATCTTCATCCGAATAAATAACGTCTGTCTGCGGCTCTTTCTGTATTGCTTTCGCACACTGATATAATGCTTCCGGTGAAAGCAGATCATCATGGTCTGTCAATACAATAAAATCTCCATTCGCCATTTTCAGTGCTTCATTGGTATTACCGGCAATTCCTTCATTGCTTTCCAATAAAATATATTTTATACGCTTATCCTCTTTTGCATATATATCTACAGTTTCTTTCAGGGATTTTTCTTTTCCGCTTCCATCTGCAAGACACAGTTCCCAGTTGGTATATGTCTGCGCCTGTACCGACTCTATCATTTCACGCAGAAATTTTTCTTTGGTGCAGTATAATGGAACAACAACTGAAAACAATGGTCCATCTTTTATTACATCCTGTC
This sequence comes from Roseburia sp. AF25-13LB, assembly GCF_003478915.1. Lineage (NCBI taxonomy): Bacteria > Bacillati > Bacillota > Clostridia > Lachnospirales > Lachnospiraceae > Roseburia > Roseburia sp. AF25-13LB. The sequence goes on along the minus strand of NZ_QUFO01000002.1, from coordinate 242,617 downwards.
TCTGCCGCTCCAGTTCATTTTCGTCTACTCCATATTTCTTCAGAAATTCCTCGTAATTCATCGTGTCCTTTTTGCCCTTTAACTTATAGAACACCTTACGCACCATTTTCCGGAAGCCATAATGTTTCCAATACGCAATCGCTTTTCTCACATAGCCGGAACCAGTCTGTTTTTCTTCTCCCTGGCGGACTTTTTCCAATAATATTTCAAACCGTTTCTGCTTATCTGCTGCTTTCAGTATAAGTACCAGTCTCTTTCCTCCCTGATCCGGTACAAAGATTTCATAACCACAATTTATACTGTCTGAAAGTTCTCCAAAAACATCTACTACATCTTTACGATATTTCCACTGTACTTCAAATGGTACACTTTTTTTATCGATAAAAACTTCACATTTGGTTGTATCCCCTGCTGCACTCCATCCGGTCAGAACAATTTTATCCTCTTCTAAACGTTCCATCTCCAGATTGCTTTCCAGCTGGCTGCATATGCTCTGATATAATTTCCCATCTGCCCGGAAAGACAACGCTTCCTCACTGCCCTTGCAGCTGTATACCCGGATTTCTGTAACCGGTTCTTCCGGTATTCCAAATTCTCCTGTAACTTCTTCTCCTACATTCATCTGGTAATGCAGATATCTTCTTCTGACATCCACACTTTTCTCTATTGTTATCTCTACTGGAATTTCCTTTTTATTTACATATACTTTAATCGTTCTTCCTTCCGGATTATCTTCTGGAAAGAAACCACGAAAAACCATTCGATTCTGTTTCGTCAGATGCATTCTCATGCTCTCTGTCACGAAATCATAATTTATCATATTCTTAAGTATTCCTCCTTAGAAAACATAGTTATCTATATTGTATCAAAAAGAATCCGGATGGTCAAATAATGACCATCCGGATTCCAGTCTTTTTTCCAGTATTTTCTGATTTTTCAATTATTGGAAACTTCCAAGATAATGTCCGTCTGTTGTATCCATATTATAATAGTAGACACCATCTGTGATCAATCCGCGGGCTACCATTCCATTCCAGTGGTAGAATACAATTCTTCCCCATGGATCATAGGAGAACTGATTCGTTTTTAATGTTCCATCTGCATTTGCATATCCATAATCCATGCCATTTGCGAACTGGAACCATCCACTATTCTCCATTTTACCATTTGCATTCAGATAATATGTCTTATTGCCAACAAAAGTAATCTGGTCCTTATAAATATATCCCAGTGAATCAAAGTAACAGGTATATCCTACTTTGGAGCAATAATAGAAATCCATAAATACTTCGTGTCCCTTTTCATCGAAACAGATAATATGTGTTCCATCCGGATGATAAGTCAGATTGTCTTTCATTGCTGTTCCATCTGCCTGGATATAATAAGTAAAATATCCGTCAAATATAAACTGATTGTAAATAGGTGTTCCATCCGGATAATATGCATGTATTGTTCCATCTGCATCTGTCTTAAAACGGTTGCCGGTATACTGGCAATTCGTTACTGCCATATTACTGCCTGATGTATTTGCAATCTGGTCTGAAGAATAATTTACATTATCATCTACATAGCCTCTGTTATAGCAGTTTTCTACATATACATAGCTGCCAGTCCCATCCTCAGTTCCAAAATTATTCATGGCACCGCCAATTCCGCCTAAAACATCTATATTGACATTGCTCCTGCCGTTTTCACTATAAATACTTCCTGAGTTACCACATCCTTTTACATATATCGTTCCAGTTTTGGAAATTACAGCACCGCCAAATACGCCTCCAACAGAGGAACTTCCTGATTTCTTTGCAGTAATGTTTCCACTGTTTCCGCAGCCTTCTACAACAATATTATCTCCACCCGAAGAAATTTCCACACCATTCTGCATATAGGAATTTCCACGGTTAATATTTCCAATCACTCCTCCCAGGCTACCTGTACCGGAAATATTTCCTGTATTTGTACAATTCTTAATCAATGATGTACTATTGTCACCTTTTCTTGCTGTTTCACCAATGACACCGCCAATTGTAGCGGCTCCGTTTCCGGCATCTCCGGAAATATCTCCTGAATTTTTACAGTTTTCTACACTAAACTGGGTATTTCCGCCAAATCTTGTTTCATCGCCAATGATTCCGCCTGCATAAACATGACAATTACTGGTTGTAAAGCTGATTGCTCCGGTATTTTCACAATCCACCACATTTGTTCCACCATTCAGCCCTATAATACCGCCCACTTCCGCAATATTTCCGGAAATATATCCTTCATTCTTACAACGGTAAATGTCACCTACATTAGTTGCTGCAACTCCGCCAACACGGATATTAGCGCTTCCACCAGAGGTAATATTCACCTTGCTGACACAGTCCTCAACGGTTCCTGCATTATATGCTGTAATTCCAGCAACATCAATAAAGGACGCACTGTTTACCTGCAGATTGCCCACTACAGTAAGATTACTGATTCGTCCCAAGTTATAGGAAAACAGGGACTTGTCTCCAGTGATTCCATATATGATATGTCCATTTCCATTAAATGTTCCTTGCAGCTGCATACCTGCAATGTTCCCCATATATGCGCTGATATCAATATCATTCATGAGAACATAATTGTCTCCCATTGATGTATCTGCATGATTCACCAGGTCTGCTGCCGTATAAATATAAACAGTTCCGCTTGCATAGTTCTGGGACACCACCGTCTCTTCATCCATTGTCTGCGCATATGCAGTCTCATTTATTCCTGTCGTAAATAATGTCACCATTGCTGTCATTGTTAAAAATGTAACCAGTTTTCTTTTCATCCAAAATCTCCTCTTATTTACTGGAAACTTCCAAGATAATGTCCGTCTGTTGCATCCATATTATAATAATATACACCATCTGTAATTAATCCACGGGCTACCATTCCATTCCAGTGATAGAATACAATTCTTCCCCATGGATCATAAGAAAATCCATCACATTTCAAAGTTCCATCCGTATTCGCATATCCAAAATCCCTGCCATTTGCGAACCGGAACCAGCCACTGTTCTCCATCTTTCCATTTGCATTCAGATAAAATACTTTATCGCCAACAAAGGTAATCTGATCTTTATAAATATATCCCTGGGAATCAAAATAGCAGGTATATCCCACACTTGGACAGTACTGGAAATTATTAAACACCTCATGTCCTTCTGTATCCAGATAAATAATATGTTCTCCATCCGGATGATAAGTCAGACGGTCTTTCATCGGTGTTCCATCTGCCTGCATATAATAGGTATAACTTCCGTCAAATACAAATTTATTGGTAATCAGTTTTCCTTTTTCATCATAGCTGCGGATATTTCCATCTACTTCACGATAAAAACTGATTCCATTATAAGAGGACACTTTTCCGATATAATCTGAATTACATGCCGGTCTGTATGCACTCAGACAACTTTCCACTTCATGATATCCCTCATTTATTGTAGCATCTGATTTGCAAAAATAATTATAATACCAGCTATTGTCTGAATCAGAATCATCCCAGGTACAATCTACAACATACCAGTTATTATCCAGCTTCACTTCGTTCCATTCATGATATGGACTGGTTACACAGATTGCAGATATGCCTGCTGCATTGCATAACAGGGAAAAGAGCTGTGCATAGCCTGCGCATACTGAGTTTCCCGTCAGTACTGCTGTTCCGCTGCTCTGATGCTTTTCCTGATTGCTGGAATCATTATCATATACGATGTTCGCACATACAATATCATGTGCTTTTTTAATTTTAAAGTAATCTGAGGATTCTGCATTAATCTCATTTATCCAGTTATTCACTTTTGCATTAAACTGGGCAGTATATTTTGCACGTACATATCCTTTCTGATAATCCGGATAAATTGCCAGTGCCACATATTGTTTTGAGCCCTGATATCCTTTAAAAGCGGATGTACCACGGACAAAATAATACTGCGGGTTTGAAAGCGTAAATATCCAAACAACTTCCCACAAATCATCTGTTGACATGCCTGTGCATTCTATGTAGTCTGTCCTTGCATAAGAAGAACCATCTACTACCGCATCCTCCTGTGTATCCAGATACTGTTCACATTCATACTGCATACTATTATATAATGTTCTCTTTTCATAAGATAACTGATTATAGTAATAGCTGGAACTGTAATCAGTACCAGAAGCACTATATGTCTTTGCCCTATATTCCTGGTCCTCTAATGAAATCGCATCAGCTACATCTTCCTCTGTCAGGGTGACTTCCATCAGTCCTGCAGGAAGATATCCTGTTTTTTCACTTAAATCTGTGTTTAAATTTTCTGCTTTTACATTCACCGGTAATAATTGCACTATCATTGCAGCAATTGCCAGCAACGCCATCCCTTTCTTCCATTTTTTCATTCGTTTTCCTCCTTCATTCTAATAGCTGTCTTTATTATATCAGCTTTATTACTATCCTTTCAATATAAAAAATGCTTTCTGACACATCAGAAAGCATTTTCTTACGCTTTTTATTCTTTTCTATTCTGATTACGGGCCTACATAAGCAACCGTCGCACCCCATACATCCAGCACCTGTCCATTATAGACTCTTACATCAACAGACTCTCCTGTATATGAAAATTCATGGCTGTTTGCAACACCATGTAAAAATGTAGAATCATTCCACACATTGTAGTAGCTTCTATAACTCGAACGGTCTGTTGCAGTAATACGATATACGCCTTCACCAAGATGAATACCAATCTTTGCATTCACACCGACATAGGAAAGGCTGATTGACTGGGAAGCAAGATTTGGCGTTGCGATTCCCTCATAAATGTATACTTCTTCACCTGGCACAGCAGTAAAAATCAGGTTCTGATCACTCCAGTCATCCCGGACAGATCCATTACTATTATAAATATTAAATGAAACACCATCGCCCTGATTTGCAAGGAAATATTCTCCTGCCGGCATATTTATACCAACAATATAGTAACCTGGTCCATACAGCGGATTGGTATTTCCATTGGAAAAGCTTCCAAGATAATGTCCATCTTCCGTTGACATACTATAGTAATTGTTACCATCTGCGATCAGTCCACGGGCTACCATTCCGTTCCAGTGATAATATACAACTCTTCCCCATGGATCATAACCAAATCCATAGCAATTCAAAGTACCATCACTATAAGCATATCCATAATCCACACCATTTGCGAATTGGAACCAACCACTATCCTCCATTTTACCATTTGCATTCAGATAATAGACATCACTATCCACAAAAGTAATCTGATCCTTGTAGATATACCCCTGAGAATCAAAATAGCAGGTATAACCGACACTTGGGCAATACTGGAAATTGCTGAATACTTCATGCCCCTGGGAATCAAAATAAATGATATGTACTCCATCCGGATGATAGGTCAGACGGTCTTTCATCGGTGTTCCATCTGCCTGTGCATAATAGGTATAGGTTCCATCAAAGACGAAATCATTGATTACCATTCTGCCATTGCTGTACAGATGTCCATCACTGCTCAATGTTCCTGTTGTGTATGCTTTGGCAGATGTCTTATTTACAGAAAATGCTGCAAGAATAATCCCCAGACATACCACAACCTTCATCAGTTGTTTCTTCATAAACTTCTTTCTCCATTTCTTGTTGCTCTATTGTTTTGGTTACAAATCAATTGTACCAGTTCTTTTTTCCCTTTTCAACCAATTCTTTTCAGAACTAATTTGGCAGCACATCTTCTATTGAGAATCCATCCAGGAAATGTCCATCATAGTAATCCATGTTATAAAGATATACTCCATCGGAAATTATGCCACGGGCTACGATTCCATTCCAGTTGTAGAAGACAACTCTTCCCCATGGATCATAAGAAAATCCATTATTCCGCAAGGTTCCATCTGTATCTGCAAATCCGCAGTCCTTACCGTTCGCGAAGTAGAACCAGCCGGAATCTTCCATCTTACCGTTTGCATTCAGATAATATGGCACACTATCTACAAATGTAATCTGATCTTTATAGATATAGCCCTGGGAATCAAAGTAACAGGTATATCCTACAGCTTCACAATACTGGAATTTATTAAAAACTTCATGACCATTCTCGTCAAAGTAAATAATATGTTCTCCATCCGGATGATAAGACAGACGGTCTTTCATCGGTGTTCCATCTGCCTGCGCATAATAAGTATAAGTTCCATCAAAGACAAAATCATTGATTACTTTTTGTCCTTCTGAATACAGATACTGCACTCCGTTCTCCGTCTTAAGTTCTCCCATTATGTGTGCGGTATGTGCCTCCGCCGTTATCTTATTACTGCCTGCCAATGTTACTGCCATGAGTCCCAGACACGCCGCAGTCTTCCAAAAATGTTTCTTCATAAATTGCTTTTTCATAAATTTTCTTCTCCTTTTACCTCATAAATTTTACCAGTATCTGTCTCCAATAAACATCTGTACCCAATAACAGTAGTATGGACCGGAACCATAATAATATCCTACTCCCAGTGCCGTATAACTTTCTTTCAGAATATTGGCTCTGTGTCCTGGTGAATTCATCCAGTCATTCACCACCTCCTGTGGGCTGCTCTGTCCTGCTGCAATATTCTCTCCGGCAGAACCATATCCATCTGTTACATACTCATCCAGTGCCGTAAAGCAGGATCTTCCATCCGGACGTATATGATTGAATACTGTGCTGATTTCACCTGCACGTACCTGTGCTGCCTGCTGCACCTGTTCGTTTAACTTTAATGGTGCAATGTTTCTGCTTAACCGTTCTTCATTGACAAGGTCAAGTACCTGGAGCTGATAGGTATCTGACGGTGCAACGCCTGCCGCTTTAAAACGTCCCAGGTAATGTCCATCCCCTTCATCCATGCTATAATACCATAATCCATCGGATATCAGACCTCTTGCAACCATTCCATTCCAGTGGTAAAAGACAACACGTCCCTGATTATCTTTTGCAAATTTATTATTTATTAAACATCCGTCAGATTCCGCATATCCATAATCTCTTCCATTCGCATACCGGAACCAGCCATTCTGCTCTAACGCCCCATTTGCATTTAAATAATATGGCTGTCCGTCCAGGTATGTTATCTGGTCTTTATACAGATAGCCCTGGGAATCAAAATAGCAGGTATATCCGACACTTGGGCAATACTGAAAATTATTAAATACTTCATGCCCATCTTCATCAAAATAAATAACGTGTTCCCCATCTGGATGATAGGTCAGACGATTCATCATTGGTGTTCCATCTGCCTGGGCATAATAGGTATACGAGCCATCAAATACAAAGTCATTGATTATTTTCTGATTGCCGGAATATAAATAATAGTTTCCATTCATATATTCCAAATTTCCTGTTGTAAATGCCTTTGCATCCATTTTGTTCATGCAGCATATCCCCAGTACCACTGCACAAAAAGTGATCATCTTCTGTAACGCTTTTTTCATTTCACTCTTTTTCCTTCATTTAATATTTAAACAGTTTTGCCATATAAAGATTAACAATATTATAGCCATAATTTTTAGCAGTCGCCCATCCTTTTCCATATGGGTTCTCCTGGATTCCAAGCCACTCTACATATGGTGCAGTTCCTCTCTTTACATATTGGAACCGTGAATCCACACATGGCTGGTTCAGACCAGCAGTTGATGCATAGGCCTTCAAGTGCTGTACCTGTGCCCGGATTCCTTCCCTTACACTGCCAAAGGAATTTCCCGGTGCTCCATTACCAGTTGCTCCTAATCCGGCAAAGTTATACTGGTTAATCTGTACATCCCCGCCATATCGTAAAAATCCGGTTTCCAGCATCGCCTGGCAGAATGCCACTTCTGCTTTCAGTCCTTCTGCCTGGCATTCTTCCAGATATATCTGGCAAAATGCTTCTATTGTCGGTGCATCGGAAGATGCATAGAATTCCGGATAAGCATTATTGGCATTATAATATGCAACCATCTGGGAAATATTGGTACTGGTCGTTCCCATGATCTCATATCTTGCCGTCACCTGATAAGCAATGCAATAGTTTTCTACTGTTCCGTCACTGGTTCTTGCTTCCACATATACCCAGTAATTACCAGAACCCGGATACCAGGATACCCAGTTACTTCCAGTCCAGTCTGTCAGTGTAGACCATGTGCTTGTACTCAAATCATATATCTGCCAACGAAAAGCCGGAGATGTGTCATTTGTATTATAGGATACTCCAAGATTAATAGCTGCTTTATCATTCACGCTACAAATTCCATTAATGGATATGTATTTATGATTATAATTTCTTGCTGCATTAAAACAGATTGTATATTCTTTCGTCACACCATCTGATGTCCGTGCTGTCACATGCATCCAGTAATTGCCTTTGTCCGGATACCAGGATACCCAGTTGCTTCCCGTCCAGTCTGCTACCAGATTCCACTCCTGCTTATCCAGGTTATATGCTTCCCATTTAAATGTCACATTGGAATCATCACTATCATAAGCAATTCCGACATCAATCCGGTCATCATAAATATTGTAGCACATTCCATTGAGGTTTAATGAATGATGGGAATAATCTTTCTGTGATGCAAAACACATAATCGTATTCTGTGTCGCACCATCCGGTGTCATTGCCTCTACATAGAGCCAGAAGTTGCCCTGTTCCGGTTTCCATGTTACCCAGTTGCTTCCCGTCCAGTCTGCCACCATGCTCCATTGCTGTTTATCCAAATTATATGCCTGCCATCTGAATTTCACATCTGATGCATTGCTGTCATACGCCACACCTACATCAATACCATTATCTCTCATGATATAACACATTCCATTCAGATCAAGATAATAGCCGGTATAATTATGTGTTGCTGCATAGGAAACTGTCTTCGTCGTACCATTTCCATTGCTGTCAATTGCTGCTACCTGTACCCAGTAATTACCAGCTTTTGGCTGCCATTCCACTTTAGATTCTGTTGTCCACTCAGAAATAACACCCCAGCACTGTGTTGCAAAATCATAATATAAATACCGATACTGTACTCCTTTTGTATCTGAGCACTGTGCTGATATTTCTACAGAGTTGTTTTTATCTTGAAAATTGATTTTGTTAATCTGAAAGCCCTGTTTTAAATTGTAATATTCTGCAATGCCTTGTGCATCTGCTACACCTAATTTTTTCAGTTTTTCATCTGATGATAAATAATTGCTTGCATCTGATGCATTTGATATAAAAGCATGTTCAACAAGTATTGCAGGAATTCCTTCTTTTTTACAATTACGAATAACCGAATGATAATCTCCATGGGAACCATCTGGATACATATATTCTTCATCTGGATCTTTACATTGATCTTCCTCTTTTATTCCTCTATTTTTTATTCCTAATGCTGTTAATTGTTTTATAACCTGAGAAGCAAGTTGTTTCCCCGTTTCACCAATAGATGCGTTATAATTTCTATTAGGATAATATATTTCAGCCCCATTCGGACTCGCACTTGTATTCGAATTAATATGTAAACTGACAAATATATCTGCATTTACACTCTTAGCATAAGTTGCTCTATCTTTTAATCCCACGTAACTATCTGATGTACGCGTCAGATATACTGTTACTCCTGCATATTTTTCCAATTCCTGTTTCGCATATTGAGCAATTTTAAGTGTAAGGTCTTTTTCCCTTAGTCCATTCCCTGATGCCCCCGGATCCGAACCACCATGTCCCGGATCCAGTACTACAACGATATTTCCATTGCTGCCATAAGTAGAGCGGGTAATTCCATCCTCAGACTGCTCCTGCTGCTGATTTTCAATTGCTGATGCAATAGAATCTTCGGATGTCTGATTACCATCCTCGTCAAAAGATACTACATCCATGTCAGATTCTACTGTGTCCTCATCTACCAGTTGTGCATCCGGCGTGGATTCCACATCACAGTTTACTCCATAAGATACATCCACTCCTGTTTCTGAAAGCACCTGTGTATAAACGATACCATCTACTGTAATTTCATAGCTATAAAGTGTATACACACCTGTCTGGTTTTCATCCTGATAATTTTCTGCAAACAGTATTGCATTTCCATCTATTTCAGATGCTTCTAAAGTATACTGTTCACCATCCTTATTCTGAACATACAACTTAGCAGACTCTATTACTGTTGTATCGTCACCCACACTCAGTACAATATTCTGCGTGTCGCCTATTTCTACCCTGTTTTTATCTACATATACATAATTAAGCAGTGGTACTTCTACCTGAATACCAGTTGTTTCTTCTGGCTGTCCAGTGCCCACCTGAACATCATTTGCATCTTCCGGCTGCTCAGTATCTAACTGAACATCATTTGCATCTTCCGGCTGCTCAGTATCTAACTGAACATCGGTTTTATCCTGCTGTTCCTGCTCCGTCTCAGCCTGTTGTACCGCAGTCTGTTGTTCTGTTTCTTTCGTTACATTTTCCTGCTGTTCTGTCTGGCTTTCTACTTCTGCTGCCAGGACTTTCTGCATCGGTGCTTCCCCGGCCAGCATCAGGACTGCCAGTAAACATGCTATTGCTCTTTTTAAAATTCTCTTCATTTTGTACATCTCTTCCTTACTCGTATCTATAATATTCCTTAAACCATGTTACAAATTTTCCCAGTCCTTCATCAATCGAAGTACTTGGTTTAAAATCAAAATCATGCATCAGATCACTTACATCTGCATAGGTCTGGTAAACATCTCCCGGCTGCATCGGCAGGAATTCTTTCTTCGCTTCCCTGCCTAAATGTTTCTCCAGTGTTTCAATATAATCCATTAATTTTTCCGGCTTATTGTTACCAATATTATAAACTTTATATCTGGCTCCGGTCCCTATCTCTGCTGGTGGATTTGGCAGAATATTGGTAATTCCTTTCACTATATCATCTATGTATGTGAAATCACGCATCATATCGCCATTATTGTAAATCTGGATGGTTTCACCTGCCATAATCTTCTTTGCAAATTTAAAATATGCCATATCTGGTCGTCCAAACGGACCATATACTGTAAAGAAACGTAAACCGGTTGCCGGTATTCCATATAATTTGCTATAGCAATGCGCCATCAGCTCATTCGATTTCTTGGTTGCTGCATAAAGGCTTACCGGATAATCTACTTTATCTTCTACTGAAAATGGCACTTTCTTATTCGCGCCATATACAGAACTGGATGATGCATATACCAGATGTTCTACCGGATAATGTCTGCAGCATTCCAGTATGTTATAAAAGCCAATCATATTGGATGAAATATATGCATCCGGATTATCAATGCTATATCTTACACCTGCCTGTGCGCCAAGATTTACTACGATATCAAAAGAATACTCCTGAAATAATTTTCCCAATGTTTCTTTATCTGCAAGATCACCCTTAATAAATGTATATCCTTCTCTTCCTTCCAAATCCTTTAATCTGTCATACTTTAACTGGACTTCATAATAATCATTCAGATTATCATATCCAATAACTGTACAATCATATTCTAATAATTGTTTACTCAGATGATAACCGATAAAGCCAGCTCCACCAGTAACAAGAATTATTTTTCCTTTTAATTCTTCTGTTCCTCTGCTCATTACACTTCCTCCATTAATTTATGCTTGTATTTCCAATCTTTTTCATTTTAACGCAAAATTTTCCATCTAACAAGAGCAGATGCAAAAACAGGCAGTAACAAAAGTTACCGCCTGCGCCATTATCTTCCAATTGAATAATACTCTACGCCGCACCTTTTCATTTCATCTGTATCATATAGATTTCTTCCTTCATATGTTTCATAATTATAAATTTATAGTACTCTTCTACTGTGCATTTGTAAACCCATAACACTGTTGGTCAACCAGATTACCTGATGCATCATATAAATTAAACAGTGTCCAATAGTATCCCGGTACCGGCTGCCAGGTCGTCCACAAGGTATTTCCCTGGGTTCCACACTTACCGGTAGTATAAATCCAGGCGTCCTTTCCCTGCACATACAGATTGCAGTCTAATATCTGCATTTCATAATAATAACCTAGGTTATTAAAGCTCTGGATACCAATTAAATATCCATTTCCTGCCGGGTCAGGCATCTGGCAGATTGCTTCTATTGCATGGCGGTAATTAACTCCTACTGTGGTATTTACCACAGTTCCCTGTGCATCTTTTACCTCACAATAGACAAGATAATCTCCACTTGATGACGGACTATAATGGATTCCATAGTCTGCAGACCAATCACCTGCCTGAATCCACTGATTATTTTTCACATCATATACCAGCCAGCGGTAAGAAAGCTGTGATTTATCTGTGCCATCATTTACTACCGCCCCACCTTCAATCAGCCCATTTTCATACTGCCAGAGATAGATTCCAACAGAGGACAGTCCTGAAACAGCCGGTGCAGATTCAGGTGGATTAATGGCATTTCCATACTGGTAACCAGTAGTTGCAGTTTTTACGGAATTCGTATTTCCTGCAACCCGCACTTCCCCCTGTACCAGATAATTTCCAGCATTTTCCGGATACCAGTTCAATATATTCTGATTCAGCTGCCAGCCACTGACCACTCTCCAGACTGCAGTACTCTGATCGTATACCAGCCAGCGATACTCCAAATCCGCAGATGCAGATGTCGTTGCACTCATTGCCATCTGCACACATGGGCCAGACTGATTATCTGGAATATAAAGCTGAGCTGAAGTAATAGTTGCTAATGTTGGGGCCGCTTTCCATATAATATCATCTGTCCAACTGCTGATTGGTGTTCCTGTATCATTTGGTTTTATATATTTCAAATACTGTTCTACAACAGTTGAAGCATATGGGCCATCCATATACTTAAATACATTATATGCCTGACGGTCTGTCCCATCAGCATTCACAAGTCCCTGATAAAGACCTGCTCCTGTAGCACCAAGATTATCTTTAAATTGTACATAAATCATGGCATCTACCATATCATTTCTAGCTGCTGCATAATAAAGGTAAGCAAGACTTGCCGCCTGTGCTTCTTCCCCCAGGGTCTTAGCATCAAACCCCTGCTCTGACAAAATAATCCGATGCTTGGAACCATATGTATTCTTAATATAATCCGTCAGCACTTCCAAATTTGCCGCACATACAAAATTAGAAGTAATATCATGGGATAAATCTGCCGCTGCCTCTTTGCTCCACATCGTCTTATCCATTTTGCGTGGATAAGCATGATATGCTATGTTCCAATTACGGCTCTGCTCTTTTGCTGCAAAACGGTCAATAAACGTTTTGGTTGGAATTCCTGTTCCAGCCAGATTATCATACCAGTTATGTGTCGGGCATACATACACTCTTGCATATGGACTGTTATCTTTCACTGCATCATAAAATAAATCAAAAGACTTTACAGCAATATCAACATTTGTATTGATATCATACGAACCACAGTAATTATAATGCTGAGGTGCTGTTATCTCATTTCCAAGAATCCAGTTCTGTATGAAACAATCTGACTGTCCAAATACATCTGCCAAATAATGGAAAGTTGCATCCAGTGTTGCTACAGCATCCGCATCCTGTACATTCAATGCATAATAGAAATGTCCATTTTCTCTTCCTGCCGGATAAATCAGTTTCTGTATTTCCGGATTATCCGACCAACCTAATAATATTTCTGCTGTAATAATCTTACCAGCCGCCCGGAGTTCCCTGATTCTCCATTCAAAAACCTTTATATAATTTTCATAATTAAAATAATAGGTTTTTCCATTATAAACATATGGTGTTCCCGTTCCATCCGTGTTAATAATATTATTTAATTCCAGATTCACATAAACATGGTGGACAGAATTCTTCATTTCTGTATCAGAGCTGTCTGTCCAAAATTCTACTCCCTGAATACCTTTTTTATTTTCCGCCGTTGCTTCCACCACGTCAGACGCTGATGCTCTTTTTCCCATCAAGGTTGTTGCTGCTTTCGCCTGTGCCGGTACCATCATAGGAAATACCAGCAATACAACCAGTAAAAAAGCTACCAACTTTTGTCCTGTTCTTCGTATCCCTGCTCTTCTCATAATTATCTCCTTATCCGAATTGTCCTAAATAATGTCCATCCGCTCCATCCATATTATAATAAATATTACCATCCGAAATCAATCCCCTTGCTATCATTCCATTCCAATGAAAAAAACTATTCTTCCATATGGGTCGTATGAAAACCTGGAATGCATCAGGGTTCCATCGGCATTTGCATACCCTAAATCCCTTCCATTGGAGAAGCGGAAAAGGCCCCGTTGCTCCATGGCTCCATTTGCATCCAGATAAATAATATGTTCTCCATCTGGATGATAAGTAAGCCTGTCCTTCATCGGTGTGCCATCACTTTTGAAATAGTACATACTTCCTTCATATTCTATCCGGCTGTTACGCACCATTCTGCCATTCTCATCATAGAAATAATAGCCGCCTCCTTTTCCGTATCTTCCAAAAGTACCGGCAATGCAGCCGAGTAGATTGTATGATATGGAATCATACATACAACTTCAGCATCTGGATAATCATTTCTGATTCTCTGCAACATCGTGTAGTATGCATCTGCAAAATCATCTGTTTTACCATAAATGTATTCTTCTTTAATTTCTCCCATATCTACTTCACCCTGGAGACGCATCCACCAGGTACTTTCAACGGGCAACATGGACTCATCATAATAATAACCCTGTGTACCGCTATAATCTTTATATGTTGTTATGCTATCACCAAAAAAGAAACTCTTATTCCATCTTCCGTTTCTTCTTCATTTTCCTCTTTACTCCATCGTTCTAATTTTCTCATAACAGCCGGCTTTTTTTCTTAAGCAATAGTATATGTCCTGCCAAAAGAATAATACCCACGATGGAAATGTATACCGGAATTGCATTACTATCCGGTACATAGTCAAGTTTTATAACATGGTTTCCTGCTGCAATTCTGCTTCCCATAAATCCATAATCTACCTGTTGTAATTGTGCCTCTTTTCCATCTACATACAATTCCCAGTTCTTATCAAAAGGTATCATAAACAATAAGAATGAATCTTTTTCTGTTTCTATTGTTCCTGTAATCAAATTATTTTCATATGTGTCCATCTGCAAAAACGATTTTTCACTTATGCCCGATTGATATACCTCATCAATTGCATCTTCACTACTGCTTTCATAATGCAGATTTCCAATCTGATAAGTTCCTTTCTGAAAATACATGCATAAAGTATCTGTATTTTTATAATCTATGGTAAAGTTAACATTATTCATTCCTTCTGTAACTGAAATAATTTTCTGTTTCCAGACATCTCCCTCGTTCCACTGTATAAAAATTGAATTTTCTGTAGGAGAATAAATCTTGAAAGATACAATATATTCATTATCCTCCGTCCACTGCATATCCTTTGTCTGAAGGCAAATACGATTAAAATCCTCTGATTCACATTGTATTTCATACATATCATTTTTCACGGCTAACGTTATACCTTCTAAATACATCTCCTCCAGGGTAATTTCCTCTGACTCGACATTCAGCTCATTCTGATACTGAGTCAAATTACTCTCCTGTATGTCATCTGAAACAATACAATTCAGTAGTGCAACGTCTTTTTGACGGATAGATAACTTTTCAAAATCTTCAATGGATATCGTCTGGTCTATTACCACACCCAACGGCATACTATAATTATTACGATAAATATTATAGTTTTCATTCTCACCAATCTTTTCAAATCCTCTTGGTGGAGTTTCTGTCTTATCTAATACTGCATACTTCACACTCGCCAAGGAATCTATCATATATCTGGACAAAAAGCCATTACTTCTTTTCCAGACAGGTCTGTAAGTTGGTTCTGCCTCTATAGCCTCCAGAAAATCAACATACCCGCTTTTTACACTTTGTTCTCCATATCCCATGCTATTAAAATTATACAAAACAGATTCTGTATTATAATCTGCCATACGCTGGTCCCGAAAATATATTCTGTAAAAATCTTCCTGTTCATTTTCCTTTATTCCATCAATCATCCTCTGATTTTCTCCGGTATCTACAACATATTTTAATCCATCTGCCAAATCTTCTGCAGCTGTCATTGTCGGATGAATAAAGAAATATATTTCAGTGCATACAATTATCATAAATATGTAATTCACTATGACTTTATTTTTTATTTTGTTAAACATCAATAGAAACAGCAGCCAAAGACTTAAATAAATAATTACTTTTCCAAACATAATCATATTGAGCCGGCTTTTAAAATCATCAATTCCCAGATTCACCCCCATAAAAGCCACCATAATCACCGCATATGTTATACAAAGTAATTTTCCGTCTATACATTGTACCCCGCGTACTACCTTATCTAATACATAGACTGTCGAAAAAATCAGGAAGGCAAGCATCCACATTGTGCTTAACTTAAAATAGTCCTCATCTGCACCTAGATTACATAAATAAGAAACTGCCGGAATCACACAATATGCTACAATAAATGCAAATAATCCGAGCCATACCTTTTTTCCCTTTTTATTCAGGAATTTTACACATTGTGGCAGCAACAATAATACCAATAGTCCCACATAAAACAATGGTCCATCCAACGCATTCGGGCAAAAGGCAGTATTTCCAATTGCCCCTTCCAATGAAATTGCAAAACAGCTATTGAATGATGCTATAAGACGATCCGGTTCAGCAAATGCCAACAAATTTATCCACTTTGCAGAACTTCCAACCTGTGTACTAACATTTGCTACACGACCAGACGAAAATGTTGACATAATTTCCGGAATAAGACGATATGCCAATATAATAACAGAAACGATCATAATCAATGCACAGTTTCCAATATACTTCCAAAACTTTTTCCCACGATAATTTGTCACAAGATAATTACGAATTAACGTATAGCATAACATTGCAACTGAATACACCACTAAATGATATAATTGCAATTGTGTCCCCAATAAAACAATTGCAACCACCAACAGGAGCCAGTTGTTATCCTGAAAATAACATTCCAATGCATAAAGCAACAATGCAAAAAGGACAAATTCCAATGCATAGCTTGCCCAAAAACTTCTTACAATAAATGTAGCAGAATAAACATAACATAATGCACCATATACTGCCACTTTTTGCTTTATTCCAAGCTTTGTCAACGCACAATAGAACAACACTGCAGCCAAATACATTTTAATCAGATGATACCAGATAAATGTGTATTTAAGATTTTCTTTTCCAAAAAGGAGGAGAAATATATTTAAAGAAAAAGTCTGTCCACTAAAATCATAACTATTTCCCATACCCTCTGAAAAAGACCACCCCTTTATGCCGTCTCCTATATGATTTAGCCAGTTCACCAGGCTTGAATATTGTTGGATAGCCATATCTTTTGATACTAAAAAAAACTCTTTTCCAATAATAAATTTCCAATAAAAAAGCAGATTAAGAATTGTCATCAAGACAACCAGCCAAATCCAACTGTATTTTTCTTTTAAAATGCTACCCTTCATATCCCACCTCAAATAAATCATTTCTGCCACTTTATATAAAACTAATCACAAAAATACACTATCGCAATCTAGCCTATCATTTGATCTGTTTTCTATATTCTATTCTTCAATTAAGTCAATCCACTGTTTAATAATACTCTGTGGTTCATATTGTTCTACACATAAATGCGCATTTTTTTTGTACTTATCTCTCAATTCCTTATTATTAATGATTTCCGTCATAGCCCTGTACATTATCATTTCATTTTTTGTCAACTTTTCTTCTGCTCCAAAATATTTTCCCTCGCATACTGGAACCAAAATTCCATATTTCGCATATTCAATTTCATCCATAACATGAGAATCTATATTTGTTCCTGGTGCAAGAATTTCCCTTGCGCCCGACTTAAAATCAGAAGAAATAACCGGCAAATCACATGCTAATGCTTCAATCAATGCATTCCCAAAACCTTCAAATAAAGATGGAAATACGAAACATGTTGCCTTTTTCAGATATACAAATGGATTATCCGCAAATCCAACTATATCAACTGATTTTTCTATATTATATTCTTCAACCAATTTCTCATAATATTCCTTTAACTCCCCCGTTCCCAGAAGAACTAGCTTACATTTATAACCATCGTGGACTAATTTGGCAAATGCTCTTATTAGATGCCAGCCTCCTTTTTGGTATGTGAATCTCCCCATTGATATAAAACATACCTCATTATCTCCCAAATCATTTAACACATTATCTTCACTACTTGCCAACATTTTCATTTTTTGCAAGTTGTAACAGTTATATATAGTACAATTTTTCTGTGGTTCCAAGCCAAAATTGCTAACTAAATCTTTTTCCACTCCCTTTGATAACGAAACCACCTTATCCGCTTTATTATATAAATGTTTTACCATTGGAGTTAATATATATCTATATGAAAATGAGTTATCCTGTGACAGCTCGCACCTTACAGACACTATTGTTTTGGTTTTCGCCGTTTTAGTTAAAATATTTACAATATTTGCACTATCTAAAAAACTTATACATGCATCATATTTTCTTTTCCGTTTCAGACTTTTTATTCTACGAAATCTTTTAAAAAAAACCTTTAATTGATATAATACACTTTTCCGATTCTTTGGTTCTTTTATTTTTAAATCAATAATATTCCCCTTATATGGATATTTAATTATTGTTGCATTATTTAAAATAATATCTATTTCCCAATTATCCGGCCAATTTGTCACTATATTAGAAACCGCCCTTTGCGCTCCTCCAGTATCTAGTGATGAAACTATAAATGCTATTCTCCTCATTAAATTTTTTCCTTCCTAATTTTTAACCCTCACTATTATCAGTAATATATCTCTGTTAATGTGTCTTCATTCGTATTATATATCCCCATATTAGGTTGTAAAACAGCCCCATCAAAATACGGTTCAGCAAGTTTTAACTTATAACAAACTACCTCACCAGGTCTTACATCATCTGGAATATCTAATTGCCACATTTTCTTTTCACCATTTGAATTCAAGAACTGTATTAATAGTAAATCAGCATTAATGTCTTCTCTAATTCTTATTCCAAGAAAAACAGTATTGGCATCTATTACTTCCGCCTTATAGTTCTCTGTGTCATTTAGATTTACTTCTACAGATTTATCCTCTTCTTCAAAACGATATCGATAAATATTTACATTTGTATCATCAATATTCTGACCACTAATCTGTTCCAGCCATGTATCACGAAAGTCTGCATAAACTGGTGTTACCATATGCGCTTTATCAGCTTCAAATACTATAACTCCATCATTATACTCCCTTCCCATCCTAATAAAGTCTTTCATGCCACTATCCTGTAAGTAGTCTGAATCCAGCATTTCTATATAATTACTCTCTGAATAATCAGTCAGGTATTCGCTATGATAGTGAAAAGAGCAAAAAGCAAATGGTTTACTTGTATCAATAGCACTATCTATTTTTGAATATGCTTCTTGTAATTTTGTTCTACTTAAATCCGGATTATATTCTGACACTGCAATCGTCAATAAACTTAAAGCCAACCCCATCACCAAGAAGGCTCTTAAGACTTTTTTGCCAAATCGTTCCATTATTTCAAATAATTGCTTAAACGAAACAGCTAAAATACAAGCTAATAATGGTTCTACAAAAAGGAGATATCTTATTCTGAACATATGGCTTGTACAGAATACAAATATAAATGTACATGATAAATAGCAAAATACAATTGCAATTAATTGTTTGTTTTCATGCCATTTTCTACATAATATATATATAAATGATACCATCAAAACGCTTCCCATAATTATTCCAAATGGATGACTGATAAAACTTGTTATGTAACTCATTTCTGGATAATTAAAATGAAAAGTCAAATGTAATTTCAATGCTTCAATAACTTCTTTATAGTACCCCCATGTTATGTTTTCAAAATTCCAGCCAATTACAACAAGGAATATTAATATTCCCCCTACACTAAATAATATAAAATGCTTCTTCTCTCCCTTAATTATCATCAAAAAAATCAAATATAAAAAAAGTCCAATACAAAAAAACCAAGGATTTTGAAATACCAAATAATATGTATTAATTACCAATAGCAAAAAAAACAAAGCTACATATTTCAAATTATAGTCAAAGTACTTTTTTATAAAAAGTGTAAATCTATTTTCCTTCTTAAAATTATTTTTGCAATCAATAACCTTTAATCCAAAATAAAACAACCAAATTCCGGCTAATGGTGACAACGTATGCATCCTTATCAATCTCGCCTGTTCAACAAATCCTGGAAATAACAGCATGATTACAGAAGCCAAAAATGCCGTTTCCGTAGATTTCAATAAATTCAGCCCTATGTAATACAATGATATAATAACGAGTATTGCAAAAATCACTGATAACATTCTACCACTAACCACTGATAATCCTGTTATTTTATACACCATTGCTAAGCATAAATTATATAACATAGCCCCATGATATTTTTCCATTGTTGTGTTATGTACAAAATCCCACAAAGCAAACTGATGCTCATTAATTAAACCATATGCCGTTTTTATCATATAATGTTCATCATTGTAAAATTCTGGGTTTACAGCTATTTTATATGAATAAATCAACCAGGCAGAAACTATAAGTATTGCCACATTCACTAAATGAATATAATTTGATGTATTAAGTCGTACAGTGTCACCTTGTTTTGATGCATGAACAGCAATTACAGTTAATGCCAATACTATAATTGTTACTCCTACAGAAATAATAATGCTCAAAACATTTCTGTAGATTAAATTTCTAAATCTTAAGAAAAGAATCATATATGAACACAATAATAGAAAGCCTTGCAACAAAAACAGCAAACCAGCCGATTGTTCATTCTTTTCAAATACATTTTCTGTTTTACTTCTTTTCCAATATAAATCAAAAATTAATAAAATTAATATAATAAATCCTATCAATTCCAGTATATGATTGGTTGATATAAAAGAAAACACTGATGTCATTTTTTGACCCATTAAGCGCTTACCTCCTATGTATCTAATTATCTGTTCCAAGTAATTTTATCTAAATATCTATTCTTTTTCCTTAAATACCTTATAGCTTAAAAAAATCAGCCCCACCAAATATGGCAACAGACTAAAATCGGTTGCGATTGCAGCTCCAATAGCCCCATAACGAGGAATAAATAACATGTTTAATATAAAATTCAACAATATCATAGCAAAATAAATTGGTACTCTTTGCTTTGCTTTTTCTTGGTAATCCAATAAAGCAGACATAAATATTGTAATAGCATAACCACAATAGTAAGGTATCAGATAAATTATCACAATTCCAGATTTGCTATATTCTACCCCATATAATATTCTAATCACATAAGGGCCAAATAAGAGTACTGCTACGCAAATTAGCAACATAACCGCAACATTTCCAAGCATAATTTTATGAAATGTTTTCCTCATCCTATTTACATTTTCTTTGGTTAAAACAGCAAAGACAGTCATTGTACTTGTACATATTGCCAGATTAACATGTGTGAGTTTTCCCATTAAGCTTTTTGCAATAGAATATGCCCCTATTTCTCCGGTTTCACTCATCACTCCCAACATCAATGAGTCCATTTCTGTCAAAAGAAGTGAGCCAATACTAACAACAAAAATTGGCATAGCATATTTAAAAATACTCCACCTTATAGTTTTCTCATATTCACTATCCGCGTATTGGCATTTCGATTCTCTTAAATATTTTTTTAACAAAATGCTTCCTATTAAAGCAGCATTACAAATAGCAATTACATATCCGATTCCTAATCCAATGATATTTTTTGATATAACCAGACATCCTACACCAAAGATAAAATATCCACCAAATTCCACCAATGTCAATATGAAAATATTCTTAAATTTAACAAGACCTATAAAAACAGCCTTAAAATACTCTAACAAAGAATTAGCAAAGCACAAAAGGCTTCCGCATACAAACAGTTCTTTTAAATGCGGATATCTTAAATTTTTACTAGGCTCTACAAAGATAAATACTATACTTGCAATAGTAAATAATAATAAAAATAATCCACTGATTAGTAAACGTAATTTTATTCCTATACGAATATTGCTATTCTGTCTTTTGATATTTTTTCTTTCTTTGGCTACAAAAACTCTGACTGACTCATTTATTCCAAACCAGACTAACCAATAACACATAGTAATAATCGCATAAAAGAAACTCCATTCATCATAAGATTCAGTCGAAAGAAACCTCGCAATCATTATATCCGTTGCCATAAAGAGAATCATTCCTACCGCTTTTGATCCTAAACTCAATATGGTGTCATTCAATATATTGATTTGTTTTTTCATATATTCCTCCACTACTACAATATATTTATGGTTTGTTGTTTAAGCTGTATAATATATTTGAAAATTACGTAATCAGTTTAAGGACATAGGTCATCAGTTTAATTCTTTCAAGTTAGCCCTAGCTTTCTATTTACAGACTTTTATCAATCATATTTGACAAATGGTATAAATTCGTTTTCCCGATTTCGATACTGGAATGTCATCAACAATCTTGAAGTCTACTTTTGTTCCTTCTCCCATGGCTTTTTTTATTTCATTTTCTTTTTCAAAATAAAAACCTTTATTATCAACATCTTTATCGAAAAAAACCAATTTTACCAAAATGTGATCTATTGCATCCTGAATAACTTGAAATTGTTTTACATTAGTGCAGGGATAAAAAAGGTGTGTAAAATAATCTCCATATACTATACGCCCATCCATAGTTTTAAAAAAGTCAATTATTCTTCCAGTAACACATTTCAGCATAGGCAATCCCCTACCACATGTACAAGTCTTTGAGCTTAATGCTCCTCTGTCTCCTATTGCATAACGAATTATAGGCATTGAATAATCACTCAACAATGATACTATCAGTTGTCCTTCCTCATCTAAATTACATGATTCATAATTACCATCCAGCACCTCTATATAAGAAACAAACGTATTTATATGCAGACCTTCATTCTTATTACAACTACATGCCATGTCTCCCATTTCCCTTGAGCCATAACGATTTAAGACAGGACACTTAAATACTTTTTGAATTTCCTCTAACATCTGTTCGTCCAATGTTCCAGCAGATGTCATAATTCCTCGAGGTGAATACATTTCAATATGGTTTAAGTTTGCATATTTCACAATTTCCATAATGGACTGTACATACGCTAAAATCATTTTGGGCTTTGTCTCATTTATCACATTTATGTATTTTTTTATTACATCTTCAGACATTACAAAAGTATTTAAAAAGACTTCATTTCTCATCCAACGGTAAATTTTGTTCATCCAGTCTTTTTTTCCTGATACAATATCTCTTTCACTTCCCCATAAGCGAATTTGATAATCACCTATTTTTCGTCCAGACCATTCATCAAACAACAATTTTGCTCCTTGATCGGTTTCAAAAAATTTCCCACTATGCCTAAATTTAACCGGCTCTCCTGTTGTTCCTCCTGAAACATTTTCGAATGTCCAATCCCTTATTGGTATATCAGGATACATTTTTTTCCCTTCGCGTCGAATTATATCTTTTGTCAGTATAGGAAATTTCTTTATATCGTCAAATATTGTCGCCTTCGAAAAATCTTCTTTTTTGAATCCTAGTTCTCTATAATACGGAACATGTTCTATGGAGAATATCACAATATCATATAATTTTCTTTTCTGTATATTGATATTCTCCTCCATTACATTCCATTGCATTTTTTTTAAGTAATTATATGTTTTTAATTGACCCGAATATCTAAGTCCTTTCGCTCCTCTATTTCCTGTAAAATGTAAAACAAACCAACTTAATACCTTATGCAACATTTAATTAATCTCTCTTTCCTTGATAAGTATTATGTTTTAAAAATTATCTTTCCAACCACAAGACAGCATAAAATTCTCTGCCATATGCCCTATTTTTATCTCAAATAAACATTTCCGTCCAGCCTTTAGTCGGAACAAATTTCCATTTCAACTCATTTGATACACTTTTAATATCCTTGTTGTTCAGTTTTTCATCATTTGAAACATATATCAACTCATCATCTTGATAATTACACAATGGAAGACTTTCATTTGCATTTTTGCAATCCTCTGCAAATGGAAAATTTGTTGCATCTGCCCCCATCATAATGCCTACACCCATATCAAAAATATAGGCATTCAATGCAATTATAATTGCTCCAATCTGCTTTGGACTAGGTGCTACAGGGCCTTCCTTCTCGCCACTAATAATCATATCTCCAATATTCAATGTTTTTCTTTGAATCTCATCATGTATATGTCCATTTTTGTCTGCATAAAATAGTATTTTATTCAAATCCACTATTGTTTTGCTTATAGTTTTGTTTCCATACCAATTTCCCTCTGCCTCGTCATGATGTACCTTGTTTCCGAGAAACTTTAAACCACCCGCAATATACCAGACAACTTTAGCTGCTTTATAACGTTCTTTTCCTTCTAATGTATTCTTTATGTCATATAACTTATCATCTATATTTCGTAATAGACTCTTCTTTTTATATTCATCTCCTCCTTCTGCCACACTTCCAATCGTATGATGTGGTAAATACTCTTTTCTAACATTCATCCCTACCATATTCTTCATCGCCGCCGTATAGCCAGCTTTTCTATGAGTCTTCGGCTTTGGCATATTAATCACAACATCCGCATTCAAAATATAATTAGACACAAAATATTCATGTCTGCCAGGACAATGATGTTCTTTCAAACGGTCTGGAGAATAGTTTGTGATTCGCATCTTTTCTAAATGTTCTTTATCATATTTGGCAAACTGGCTCATGTCTGCTAAATCAATAACTGTTCCATCCTGATTGTCGCTAATTGTCTGTTTGCGAACGCCTATTCTTTTTTTACTATCAATCTGTGTTGTCAAGCCACGAAAATCTACAATCTTTATTTCTACGCCAACGTTTCTATACCACTCCATCATTTCATTATATCCGCTTTCTTCAAGCAGTTTTTCTAAGTTGCATTCCTGCATAGGTGCATCCCCAATTATGATTCCGCCTTTTCCCTTTAAAGCAATTAAAATATAATCAATAATTGGTGCAACAACTTCTGGCTGTGTAAAAAGACACTCTGTTCCTTCATTTGACTGATTATAATCCATAACTAAATTAGGCTTAATAATAACATTATCTCCTGGTTTAATTAATTCGCCTAACGGATTCCATCTATCGGTTCCATAATTGTCATTATCCATCTGATATATATGTAGTGCCTCCCTAACTGCTTCATACACTTGATTGTGTTCTGAGCAATCATCAAACATCATTTCAGGATATTGTGTATCTGGACGAAACCAATTTTTTTTCTTTCTATCTGTATATTTTTTTTCAGTACTATATGCAATTCCAACATAATTACTATTTAACATCAATCCAATCTCCCATTATCTTCTCAAATTCTGGTGGTGTAGCTATCATCCCCTCTGGATATTCTCTAGCAACATTCATAAACCTTTCATAATTATACATTTTACAATCATTTCCTTCATTTTTCTAGTTCTCTATATATCTTGCAAACCACATTTGAAAAACATAAAATGCCCATAAAATTTTAGGATATGGTTTTTTATCCGATTTATCAACTTTAGATATTAATTCCTGTACCGCCTCATAATTAAATATCCCTTGTTTGTCTAAATAATCCTTTTGAGAGACACGATTAATCTCGTCCTTCAAAAAGGTTCTTAACCATTTACCAAGCGGAACTCCAAAACCATTCTTAGGTCTATCCATCATTTTCTTTGGGACATAATCATACAATATATCCTTTAATATGTACTTTTTATTTCTTGCCTTATACTTATACTCATGCGGGACCCTAAAAGAATACTCCATAACATTCGTATCTAACAGTGGGCATCTCATCTCCAAAGAGTATTTCATCGATGCTCTATCTGCTTTTGTCAATACATCTTCCGGCAAGTAGGTGTACATATCTAAGAGCATTCTTCTTTCTTGCCAATTTTCTGTATCAATCAATCTTTCTTTATCAAATTTTATTCCCACATCGTTGTTCTTCATCATTTTTGAAACAAACATCTCTGGCAAATCTGAAAACAACTGAACCTTATAGTTAGGATTTCTATTATTAAGAAGTGCAACGACTTCTGCTGGCAATTTTTTCTTTATTGATTTGGGAATAAACTTATTTCCTACTCCAGACAGCTTATCAAGCATTTGTGAATAGTAAACATAATCATACATTGAATACCCGCAAAAAAATTCATCACCACCATCTCCTGATAATGCAACTGTAACCTTCTCTTTTGCCACTTTTGAAACTAACATTGTTGGCAATTCAGACGGGTCAGCAAACGGCTCATCGAAATAAAAACACATGTCATCCAGCAAATTTAGCATATCTCTTTCAGTAACATATACTTCATAATGATCCGTTCCCAGATACTGTGATGTCTCCTTTGCAAATTGTGCCTCATTTCTTTTCTTATCCTCAAACCCAATTGTAAAAGTTTTGATTTTTCCCTTCACAATATCATTTACAATAGCTGTTACAAGCGTTGAATCTATTCCACCACTCAAAAAAGAGCCAACCGGCACATCAGCTACCAATCTCTTTTCAACTGCATGATAAATGTTATTCTTTAATTCTTCCTTACATTCTTTGTAATCTAAAATAACATTTTTTTTACCATCAATATACTTTTCATATATGTCCCAATATTTCTTAATTTCTATTTGACCATTCTCAAATACCATATAATGTCCTGCGGGTAATTTGTATGTATCACAATAGATTGTATTTGGTTCATTAATATATTGATAACACAAGAACTGCTTAATTACATTTTCATTAAGATTTTTCTTGAAATTTGGATGTTTTACAATAGCCTTTAATTCTGACCCAAAAATCAAATCACCATCTTTCCAATAATAATATAGAGGTTTCTTACCTATTCTATCTCGTGCAAATACGATTCTTCCTGTTTTTAAATTCAAAATGGCAAAAGCAAACATCCCATCCAACTTTTCAATTGCTGCATCCCCCCATTCCATATATGCTGCAAGAATTACTTCTGTATCACAATCAGATTTAAACATATGTCCCTTTTCGATTAATTCTTCTCTTAAATCTCTGTAATTATAAACTTCCCCATTAAAAACAATCACATACTCATTTGTTTCTGAAAACATTGGTTGGTGCCCCAATACAGATAAATCCATAATTGATAATCTTCTTTGAGCAAATCCAAAATATTTATCTTCCACTTCTACCTGATAAATCCCCGAATCATTTGGTCCTCTATGATACATCGTGTCATTCATTGCTTCTAATGCCTCATCACCAATCTTTCTTTTTGAAATATATCCACAAATTCCACACATGAACTTTACTTTCTCCTACACATACCATTAAGTTTTTTCTCATAGGCGTCCACCACTTGTTGCCATGAAAACAGCTCTTGGCATCTCACTATACTAACTTTCGAACAGGCCTCTCTCTTTTCTTCATTCCGAATTAATTCAATTATTCTTTTCTCAAATCCCTCAACCGACACAATATCTCCATTACCATCAATTAACTCCTTACTACCCTCACACGGAGTCATAATAATTGGCAATCCACATGCCATAGCCTCCAGCACAACATTTGGCATTCCTTCTTTTGATGATGGCAATATAAATAAATCTGCATTTTGATAAAAAGGCACAATCTCTTCTTTTCCCTTTTGTCCTACGAATTCTACCATATCTGAAACATGGTTTTCCTCCGCAATTCGTTCCAATGTTTCTCGATATGGACCATCTCCAACTACAATTAGTTTTACACTTTTCTCCGTACTATCCTGTATTTTTTTTAACTGTGGAAAAATAAATTGTAACCCTTTTCGTTCAATCAACCTTGAAACAAAAAGAATTTTAAATTCATCACTTTCCTCTTTTACGCTCGGATAAAAAACTTCTGTATCAACACCATTCGGTATAACATCAAATGGTTTCTTATTATAAAAATCAAGCGCCATATCCTTTAGCCCCTGGCTATTTGCAATTAATGCGTCTGCATTTTTCCAGATAAGTTTTATCGCCGGTGCAATTATCTTATATACTTTCGTGAAACGTTCCTGAAATCCTGGAACATCCCCACCACCAAATCGTATCACGTATGGAAGTTTATACTTCTTTTTTAGCATATACCCTATTGGTCCACTTGGTATCCCAAAGAATACCAGGCACACATCAAAATTTTCTCTTTTTTGCAATTTATTCGCAACAGGATATGCCTTCAGCAGATAACTCAACATTTCTTTGAAGCTGCAATGTTCCTTATGTGCCCTCTTCGAATTCACTCGAATAACACGCACACCATTTACAATTTCACTCTCAGGCATTCCCTGATAATTTGCAGTTACAAGTGTTACCTCATGACCTTTTTCCACAAATCCCTTGGTCAAAAAATAGCACGCGTTGGCGCCTCCGCCTCCAATAGGTGGAAACTCATGGGATATAGCAAGTATTTTCATTTTTATTCTTCCGTTTCCTTATTTTCTATTGTTTCTTTTATACTATATGATTTATCAATTCCAGAACCATAGTATGTCTTACTCATCATGTCGCTCATCAATCCAAAAATAAACATTAGTAATCCAACTATAATAAAGAATACTGTTAATAATGGTGGCATAATATTATTAGACATCTTATAACCAAGTGCAAATAATACGATTGACCATATTGCGCATACTACTCCAAGGAATATAGATACCATACCGCCTGCTCCCAATATATGTAATGGCCTTACAGCATACTTACTCCAGAACCATAATGAAATCATATCTACAAACCCCTTGATAGTTCTCTTCCAATTATATTTTGTCACACCGGCTGTCCGAGGTCTGTGATTTACCACAACTTCTCCAACTTCAAAGCCTTTAATTCTTAAAAGCGCTGGAATAAAACGATGCATTTCCCCATATAAATTTATATGATCAAAGCATTCCTTCTTATAGATTTTTAATGAACATCCACTATCATGAATATTATCTTTGACAATAATTCCTCTTAAGAAATTTGCAACTCTGGATGTAAATTTTTTCATTACTGTATCTTTTCGGTTCTTTCTCCATCCAGATACAATATCAAGGTCATTCTCTTCCAAATAGTTTACAAGCTTTGGAATGTCGGCTGGGTCATTCTGTCTATCACCATCCATTGTCACAATATAGTCATACTGAGCTGCTTTGATTCCTGCATCCATTGCCGCTGTCTGCCCAAAGTTTTTACGCATACGAATATATTTTAAAGGCTTTAATTCTTTACAAATCTCCGGTGTCTTATCCTTTGAGCCATCATCTACAAAGATGATTTCAAAGTTATAATTTTCTTTTTTACATGCTTCAAGTATTTCCTTGTGTAACTCTCTTACGTTTCCTTCTTCATTAAATACTGGTACTACTACCGATATACCTTGCATTCTCATTTGCCTCCTGCTATTTTATAAAATATCTTCTCATTTGCTCATATATTTCAATATCATTCTAACCAAAATAGGTCCTGATACGCCTACTAATGCGATGTCAGAAAAGCTGTTTAAGAAAAACTCTTTCCCTACATAAAAGAAACCTACGACAGAACATAACGTACAACATACAAAGCTAAAAATACATTTGCCTGGCTCACTTAACCTTAGCTTACATATTGCCAAATATATTACACCATATAACAAGGTTGCCCAAAAGAATGGGAACATAAACCATAATGCACCTGCAAATGGTTCTGCGTTTAATTTCAAATAATTTACTAGAGCATCCATCCCTGTACATATGTCATACGGCTGATATACATCTTGAAGAATCCCCATTTTATGAAACACATTACGCATCAAACCAAGTAATACCATGTCTCCGTATGTTTCTTCATGCTTTCTTCCTTATTATTCTATTTTTCATTTTTCTTAATTTAGTTATTATTCTCCAACTACGACTATTTTTTATCTGTGTAAGTTCTAATTCTAGTTTTTCATTTTTTTCAAGTTCATTTGCTATTCTAAGCTCTAATTCTATCTTTTCTTCTTCCAGTTGTTTCCTTTCATATATTAAATCTTTTTCCCGTTTTTGAGCACTCATCTCTAGTTTTCCATATGCATTTGTTAAATGCTGCACGGCTTTAACCAGTTCTTCTTTCTCTTCAAATATACGATCCATATCTTCTTTCAGTCCATTTTCAGACCAAAAAATAGATAGATTTTCTACCCTTATTTCTAATTCTTTTATATCAGAAAAGTCACCGCTTAATATATACTGTGGATCTTTTGTTAAGAATAAATCTTCATTTCCAAAATGAATTCCATTCAAATTATTAACTTCAATATGTGTGTCATTAACAGATATTCCAGAACACACACACATAAATTTCTCACATGGATCAAAGCGAATATATTTTATATTTTGAGGAACTTTAATTTTAAAAGAAAGCTCCTCTTTCTTTCCAATTTTTAAAATATATTTTATCTTTTTAACCTTCGATACTTCAAAGCCATCTCCGAAGTCATAATAGATTTCACTCTCAAGCTGCATAATTGGTGGAAAACACTGTAATTTGTTTTCATTAAATGCTTCATATCCATACTGATTATTAATTAGCAAATCCTCTTTCATTATATATGCTGGCAAAAAACCTTTATTTTGCATATATATAGACATCAGATAAAATATTCCCTGTGCATCGAGGTCCCCACACCTTACTGTTTCTATTCCACGAATTGCCTCTGTTTTTATAATTGCAAAGCCATCTTCTGATATTACAGGCGATTTGTCCCTGGATAAAACTATTCGAATGTCATTTTTATCCGCTATTTCCTTTATATCGGAATAATAGTCCTGCCAATTATCATAATGCCCCATATTATGAGCTTTTATATAATCCACATATGGAACAAGCATCCCCTCTATTCTGGAGTTTTCCAACAATTTTAATGACTTTTCAAGTTGTTCCCTACTACCAAGAATATTCTGTAAATAATACAACTGGCGCTGTAACAATACGCTTTTTAATTCTGTAGTACTTTTTTTCAATGGATTTATTATAACAATATAATCAAAGTCATCGTAATTTGCCTTCACATTCATTCCTAAATGCAACAAGGAATTTGACTTTTCATTGCATTGAAATACTTCCAAATCATCTTCAAACTCGTTGCATATTTTCCATATTATTTCTTTATATATTAAATTTTCTATATTAATAAATAATGCAACCTTTTTCCCAAGTATTGCCATGATTGTCCCCTTTCTATATCACATGAAACAATTGGAAACTCTCCACTAAATCTTTTTGATGACATGTTCTAATTAAATTAGAATATATTAAAGCTGTATCATATGAAGTTTCTTTTTCCAAAAAATCTAGAAACTCTTTTGCAACTGGTAGGGTTTGACTATAATCAGTCTTCATAGAAAAAAATGTTCTTCTTTTAAAGAAAGGTGACTTTCTATTTTTTATAACCTCCAATGGTGCTACAATCAAAGGACAACATGTATATATCTCTTCATCCATATCATCATAATTAGTATAACAATCCCATCTATAACCATTATCGCTAAAGTATTTTGTTATATACTGTTCATGACTCCCTCCCGATTCATAATAACTTTTTATCATAGGCATTTCATCCCAATATTTCTGAAAAATAGTGGATGAAACAATACTTCTTCTAAAAGCCATAAAGCTAGACTGAATATGTTCTGGAATATATCCATAAGGGCACTGCCAGATTTGTTGTGCCACTGGAGAATTTTCTTGAAAACACTTTGTAATCCCCCAAAAATCCAGTTCCAAGCGCTTATCCATTATGTCAAACATCTCCTTTAATGGATACACCGGTCCCATAATAGTATAATTCATTAAAATAATTTCATCATACTCTATAAGCTTATTCCAGCCTTCACTGTCTATAGCTGTCTTATATGCCCATACATCAAATCCCTTATTTTCACGGACAATAATATTACCTGTAAACTTTTCAAATGTTTTTCGCCCTCGCTCATTTAACTGTCCATTGCATACTACAATTAATTTATCAACATGTTTTGTCAAATCCTCCAATACATAGTCAACATACTTATCCACTATGCCATCTTTGTCAAAGAAAAAGTATATACCCAGTCTCTTCATTCTTCATCTCCACTTTTGTATCTGATTATTTCTTAATACTAATGTTTTTTTATTTTACTCTTCAATTCAAGAAGTTCTATTTTTCTTTCATCAAGTTCTGACAACACATTTTTATATAATTCCATATAACGTTGTATCTCTGCTTCCGCATGATTCACTCTCTCTTCAGCAAATTGAATCGTTTCATTGTGTTCATTATAAAAACTTTTGTATTTTTTCAATTCATTATCAAGATTCGTTGCATGTTTCTGCAGATTTTCTATATAATGACTAGATGAATTTAAATTTTCGCTCAAACTTAATGTCGTTACCTCTTTTTGTTTCAATTCGGTCTGTAATATTTCTATCTGACGTTTTAATTCACTAACAAGTTTTTGATACTCCTCCTCAGAATTCATTGACGTTTCTTTTCTATTTTGTTCAACCAAAACAGACTTTCTATTTTCTGTTGCCACATGTATAACGCTTGCATATGCATACTTGATTACAATCCCCTCTACACGTTCATTATTCTCTTTAAACACAAAAGAAAGCCAATTTTCAAATTTCTCATTTCTATAAACTTCCATCATAACAAAACGCTTTCCTTTTGCATCTAAATTTTTATCATAATCCTGCATTATTTCATCCGGAACAACCACAACATTCTTATTTTCATATTCAAGAAATGTTGCATATTCACTTGTAGTTAATATTGTACAATTCTGTTTGCTTTTTTCCAAAAACTCATCCCTATAAATTGGTATTCCACTATCATCTATTTCAGTAAGCATATATATATATTCCATGATTCAAATTCTCTCCTCTATTTCTCTTTGTTTACAATTTTCCCAAATAACCACATAAATTTATTATTCAAGAAATATAATACTAAAGATGTAACTAAAATAATTCCTACACAAATTCCAAATACACCATAGCTTTCTGCTGTTGATATTTTATAAAAATCAACCATATCTGTCACTTTATAAATAATAAAATGATGAATCAAAAAGATTGCATATGCATACTTTGAAAGGAAACTACAGATAGCTTTCACAACACCACATTCCATATATTTTGCAATAAATGTTAATACCAGAAATGCTGCTATACCAACATAAGTCGTCTGAATGTTACTATTGAAAGCAGGTGACAGAATGGTATTCGCAATCAACACCGCCAAGGCTCCCAAAGCAACTTTCCAGTTTGTCTTTTTAAAATATTTCATATAAAGCATTCCAAAAAATACTTCCGGAAGTCTCACCGTCACCAGTTCTGCTTTGCTCAATCCTGTCTGATAACACACAATTGACAACAGATATACTAAAATAATTGCTGCACTAAATGTTCCCGGGTGCTTATTTGCCCCCCAACGCAGTAACGGAAATAGTATATAAACTAAAATAATACATCCTAAAAACCATTCACCAATTATGAAGAAAGTCGGCTTTACAGCAGCATAATAACTGTCAAATCCAAATATCGTATACAAAATATTTTGTTTTGGTATTCCAGAATAATCCGCATGATATACCAGCTTCTGTATTACAAACGCAATTATATAAGTAATCCAGAACATTGGATAAATTGCAACAAATCTTTTCTTGTAGAATTTTGCCAGATTGCAGCTGTTTTCATATACGTACATCAATGCGGCGCCTGATATAATAAAGAACAATGACACGCCAAAATCACCGATATACAAATTGCATATTTTATATGTAATTACTACCTTATCCAGAGGTTGTGGATCCATATATAGAAATAATGCATTGTAATGTGTAAGCAAAATAAGTATTACTGCCAACGCCCGAATAAAATCCAAATAAAATATTCTTTCTCTTTTCATCGTTTTCACTTTCCAACTTTTTTTATTTTTCTATACACTTTTTTCAGGAATTTAAACGGCTTTTTACCACCAATTTTATCATAAATTTTCTGTGCACATTGTGTAGAAACACTATTCATAAAATCACACTGTACTATTATTTTTTTAATAATCCCTGTAGTCCTTAATCTGAAATACATCTGAGGGTCCGGGGCAATAAATACCAGCTCATCATCAACCATTACACCATTACTTACTGCATCCTTTAATGTGTACTCCTCAATGTGATTATTTTGGAATAACACTTTAATATGAATATCTCTTACTACAATTCCGCCAACTTCACCCGGATCCCAGCGTAATTCTTCAATCACACCAAGTTTGTCCAAATCTGTATACAAAAATTCATGATTATCCAGATGGCTGACTTCATCCACTGAGTTCTCTGCCAGGAATGAATTTTCTTCCGAAAATCCACTTTCATTTTTAAAATACATTCTGGCCCGCACAATATTTCCTTCCAAATAGCCTAAAGCCGAGCGGCACATTCTCCATTCCCCAAATGCACGTTTTGTTGTAATCAGAACATCCTCATAATTTCCCGCACCCGGTCCCATATGAAATACTGCATTATTTAATCCACGCACCATATAGTTTAAGTTAGTCACTTCAATCTGAGCACCTTTTTCCGAAAAAATCCATGCCGGATAGTAGCCTTCCTGCTGTACTACATAGCTATAAATCCGTTCCACAGCATGCAACAGCGTTCCATCAATTTTATTTGGTTCTGCCGGAAAATCCTTATACTCCCAATCCTGGTCAAACAATAATTTCAAGGCCTTCGGTCTGAACCAGAACATTGTTCCCAGTGGAGCAATCGGCTCTTTCTTTTTATCAATCGGAACTGTTATGCCTAATTTTTCTGCAAGTTCTACTGTAACATCATAATTCATGCCCCATTCAAGTCCCAAAGTAATATAATAATCACCATGATTTGGCGGTGGCGGTGTCAACAATCCAGCTCTTGGATTCTCTTCAAATGTCCGAATTACATTCTGAACAAATTCCTTTGTCGGCAATAAATTTTCAAAACATTTGTATGAAAAACCAGCCCCAACTGTTTGTGGCGATAATTGAGTTACCTTTTTATCATGAACAAAGCAAACATAATCATAATCCATGATAAAATCCTTTGTTCCAACTAAAAGAGCGCTAACATCTCTTCCCCGGTTTTCAATCAAAATCACTTTCACATTGTTTTCTAATACCGAGAAAGTCTCTTCAATAATTTTTTTCTTTTTTTCTGAACCAACTGTCACGTAAATATCTGCTTCTTTTGGCATTGACTGTACATAATGAAGACAGTATTCTGCCAAATCCTCAAAATAGAAATGTAGCACAAGTGCTACTCTTTTTTTCTTTAACACTTCTGATATATCTGTACCATGTTTACTGTCCAGTATGAAATTAAGCTGCATATTTTTCTTAATATCTGCCTGATTCTCCAGACGTAAAATATTATCCCAAATCAGATTCACATCATAATCTGTATGCTTATCTATGAAATCATATGCTTCGATAGCTTCCTGTCCTACTGTATCATGAATAATGTTGGAGTAGTCCTGCATAAATGATCTTCTTTTAAAAATAGGGCAGCGTTTTTCTTCCAGCATTTCTCTTGTTGCACACAAAATCGGATGATTATTATAACCATCTCCCATATCTGCATAAACATCCCATTTAAACCCCTTTTCCGAGAAGCGTTTTGTAAACATCGCCTCGTGACATCCTACTGCATCACGATAATCCTTAATTTCCTGCATATTATTCCAATAACTTTGGAATTCAATGCTTTTTAACATAGGTGTTCGTACTGCAATAAAATGAGACTGAATATGGTCTGGAATGTAGCCACATTCAATAGTTCCAAATGGATCACCCTTCTCATATTTATGATACATTGTAATTCCCCAGAAATCTAAATCTCTGGCACTCATGGATTCAAACATTTCACTCAATGGATACACCGGCCCCATTATCGTAAAATTCATCATGATAACTTCATCATATGTAACTAGTTTATCCCATCCATAATAATCGAGAACTGTTTTGTATGCCCATACATCAAGTCCTTTATTCTCTCTCACCATCACTACAGGTGTCACCTGATTTAACTTTTTCCTGCTTTCCGATGTTAATTTTCCATTTACAACAACGGCTATTTCACTGGAATGCTCTTTTAATGCACACAGCATGTAAATGATATAATCATCTACAATTCCCTGTTTATCATAAATAAAATAAGCTATTAAACGCTTTACTTTCTTTTCATCAATTATCATAATTTAACTCCTATAGTCTTGTATACATATCACACACTTCATCCACGTCACCATGTAAGAGCATATTTCCGTGATTTATAAGCACAGCTTTATCGCAGATTCGTCGTACCTGCTCTGTACTATGTGATACTAATAGCAATGTGGTTCCACTCTCTAACATAGAGCCAATTCTTTCCTCACATTTTGCCTGAAACCTAAAATCGCCTACAGACAAAATTTCGTCTACGATTAAAATATCCGGTTTATATATTGTTGCAATAGAGAAACCCAGACGTGTTACCATACCAGAGGAAAAATTCTTCACCGGAACATCTGCAAACTTTTCCAATTCCGCAAACTCTATAATTTCATGCTCCATTTCACGAAGCATCTCCTTAGGATACCCCAAAATAGCTCCGTTCAAATAAATATTTTCTCTTGCAGTCAAATCAAAATCAAAACCTGCACCAAGTTCAATCATTGGTGCAACTGAGCCTTGTTTTCTCACCTCACCAAATGTAGGTTTTATGACTCCCGCAATTACTTTCAACATTGTACTCTTTCCAGAGCCATTTTTCCCGACAAGACCTACTGCCTCACCTTTTTTTACATCAAAGCTGATATCTTTCAGTGCCCAGAAATTTTCATATTCCAATTCTCTTTTTGCCCTTTTTAGCACATACTCTTTTATACTATCAACTTTTTCTTTATATAAACGGAATTGAAGTGAAACATTTTCAACTTCAATCACATTTTCTTCGTGTTTCAAACCAATTCCTCCTATAATTTCAATATGAAGGTATCTTGCTGTTTTTTAAACATCCACAAGCCCAATATCATAGCTACAGCACAATAAATCAATGTTTTTAATACCAATACAAACGGAGCTACCTGATGGTACAATACATTATATCTTAAAATTTCAACAATTAATGTCAACGGATTATTTCTAACTATTACTGCAACTGAATCAGGTAGCATACTAATTGGGTAGAATACTGGTGTCAAGTATAGCCATGCCGTTGTAATAACACTATATAAGTGTTTCATGTCCCGAAATGTCACCACAACCACAGACAATATAAGTCCTATTCCAAGGGAAAACAATGTTGCAAAACAAATTGGAAATACTGACAAAAAAATAGTCCATGTAATTGGTGTTCTTGTAATTAATATAACAATCATTAACGCAACAAATGATGTCAACATATTTACCAAAGATGAACACACCCTTGATAATGGAAATAAATATTTTGGCACATATACTTTTTTAATCAAAGGTGCATTATCCAGCACAGAGGTCATTGCCATATTGCTCGCCTCATTAAAAAAGTTAAATGTTAATTGTCCACACATTAAATAAACCGGGAAATTTGGAATTGCCTGCTGAAACACTGTAGAAAATACAATAGTCAATACAACCATCATTCCCAATGGGTTCAGCACCGACCACATAAATCCCAATGCAGATCTTCTGTATTTAGTTTTAAGGTCTCTGCTGACCAGTTCTGTCAGCAAAGACCGATATCTCATGAATGTATCTATATACTGTCGCATATTAACCTCTATTTCTTAAATGTGCTAATACCGCCCCAAACCTTATCTTTATCCGATAAAATAAGATCTGCCTCAGTCATGCCTTCCGGCATTGGCCATTCAACTCCGATTTCCGGATCTTTCCATAATAATCCGCCCTCATCATTTGGATGATAGAAATCCGTTACTTTATAGCAGAATTCTGCATAATCACTCAAAACAATAAATCCGTGAGCAAAATTTTTCGGAATGAAGAACTGTTTCTTATTTTCTGCGGAAAGTTCTACACCAAACCATTTTCCAAATGTCTCAGAGCCTTCTCTTAAATCTACGGCCACGTCAAATACAGTACCATTTACAACTCGAACCAGCTTGTCCTGTGGATAATTTATCTGAAAATGGAGTCCTCTTAAAACACCCTTCTTAGATGCTGACTGATTATCCTGCACAAATTCACAATCAATTCCAACCTCTTTGAAATCGTTATAATTATATGTCTCCATAAAATAACCTCTGGCATCTCCATATACTGCAGGCTCAATTACTTTTAATCCTTTGATACCGTTGCAATCATCTGTTACTTTAATTTTTCCCATTTTGTTTTCCTCTTTTCTATTTATAATCCTTCTGCAATTTCCATCAAATACTTACCATAATCTGTTTTCAACAAAGGCTGCGCCAGTTTTACAAGCTGTTCCTTATCTATAAAGCCTCTCTTATAAGCAATTTCTTCAATACATGAAATATACAATCCCTGACGTTTCTGGAATGCTGATACAAAATCAGCTGCTGCCAGGAGCATATCATGATTTCCTGTATCAAGCCATGCAAAGCCTCGTCCTAAAGTCTCTACACTTAAAGTTTCCCTGTTCAAATATTCATTATTAACACTTGTAATTTCAATTTCTCCTCTGGCTGATGGTTTCACAGTTTTGGCAATTTCAACTACATTATTGTCATAGAAATACAAACCCGGAACCGCATAATTAGACTTTGGTTCTGCTGGTTTTTCTTCAATAGATAAAGCTTTTCCATTTTCATCAAATTCTACTACGCCGTATTCTCTTGGATCTCTTACATAATAACCAAAGATTGTAGCTCCGCCTTCATTTTCTGTACGCTCTGCAGCACTTCTTAATACCTTGGAAAAACTCTGTCCATAGAAGATATTATCTCCTAATACCAATGCAACAGCATCTTTACCAATAAATTTTTCTCCAATAATAAATGCATCTGCAAGTCCTCTTGGGCTTTCCTGAATTGCATATTCGATGTGCATACCCAATTGACTTCCATCCTCTAACAATTCCTCAAATACCGGAAGGTCTCTCGGAGTAGAAATAATAAGTACTTCTCGAATTCCAGCAAGCATAAGTGTTGATAACGGATAATAAATCATTGGCTTATCATATACTGGCATAATCTGTTTTGAAATAGCCTTTGTTAATGGATAAAGCCTTGTGCCGGAACCTCCAGCAAGTATAATTCCTTTCATCAAACATACCTCCAACATTTTCGTCATAATATAATCGATTTATTTTAACACTTTTGTAAAGAAAAAGCAAATTACGGGTCTTTTGTATTTCACAATATACATTCTTTGCAATGACTTGATTTTGTTGCAAAAAGGGCTGTCCGATTTAAAATCGGGCAGCCCTTCCATTTCTTATTTATTTCTTATTTTTATTTATTACTATACATATCTTCGTAATATTTCTGATAATCTCCACTTGTCACATTCTTCATCCAGTCTTCATGTTCAAGGTACCACGCAATTGTCTTCCTAATTCCCTCTTTAAACATGGTCTCTGGCTCCCAGCCAATTTCAGCCTTAATTTTGTCCGGTGCAATTGCATAACGTCTGTCATGTCCCTTACGATCTTCTACATAAGTAATCAGATCTTTGCTTACATTTGCTTTTCTTGGGTCACCATCTGGAAGAATCTCCTGTAATGTTTCAATAATAATATTAATAATTTCAATATTACGTTTTTCATTATGTCCACCGATATTATATGTCTCTCCAAGACGACCAGTTTCTTGAACCATATCGATTCCCTTTGCATGATCATCTACATATAACCAGTCACGGATATTCATTCCGTCTCCATATACCGGTAATTTTTTACCATGTAATGCATTGTTAATAATCAATGGAATCAGTTTCTCTGGGAACTGATAAGGTCCATAATTATTAGAACAGTTTGTGATATTAGCCGGGAAATGATAAGTATCAATATAAGCTTTTACCAAAAAGTCTGAAGAAGCCTTACTTGCTGAATATGGACTATGAGGAGAATATGGTGTTGTCTCATAGAAATAGCTTGTTCCATCATCTTCCAATGATCCATATACTTCATCTGTAGATACATGTAAGAATTTCTTTCCTTCTTTAAACGTACCATCTGGCAATTCCCATGCAGCCTTTGCACAGTTCAGCATAACAGCAGTTCCAAGTACATTTGTCTTAACAAATACTTCTGGATGTTTAATACTTCTGTCAACGTGACTCTCTGCTGCGAAATGAACCACACGGTCAATATCATTCTCAGCAAAGATTTTGCTGAT
This sequence comes from Roseburia sp. AF25-13LB, assembly GCF_003478915.1. Lineage (NCBI taxonomy): Bacteria > Bacillati > Bacillota > Clostridia > Lachnospirales > Lachnospiraceae > Roseburia > Roseburia sp. AF25-13LB. Next base: position 202,182 of record NZ_QUFO01000002.1, on the reverse strand, counting down.
TGCTTCACTATCTGTAATATCAGCTTTCACAAAAGTATAGTTATCTCTATTTTCGATATCTTTCAAATTCTCCAGGTTACCTGCATATGTCAGAGCATCTACATTAATAATTCTGATTTCATTATCATATTTCCGAAACATGTAATGAATATAATTGGATCCTATGAATCCTGCTCCACCTGTTACCAAATAAGTTCTCATTTTGAGTATCCTCCTAATTTACATTGTTGTGTTATTATATCATCTATTCTTTTACTTTTCAACTTTGCTCATTATCTGCTGAATTTTCTTTGCATCTCCCCATACTCCCGGTGAATCATATGCACGATCCGGATATGCACCATATTCCAGACGGATTTTAAAATTATGTTCTTTAATAAATGATTCTACCTGTTCTGCAAGTGATACCGGTTTTCCTGTACAACAGTTAATAATACCATTCACTTCTGTCTGTAAGCTTACACATGCAATTTCCTTTGCAAGTTCTTCCAAAGAGATAAAATCATACAAATTTTTTCCTGTAGTAAATGGGAATTTTTTATTACCTGCCTGCTCAGCCTGTACAATTTTGGAGAAGATTGAATTACTCTTAATGTCATCTCCTATAATATAGTAACCTCTAGTCCACTGAAAGCAAACTTCGCTTTTCTTGGCAAGAAGCTCCACCATTTGTCTTAATGCATTTTTAGCAATTCCATAAAGCGATAATGGGTTGGTTGGAGTATTTTCGTCAATTGCCCCCTCCCAATATCCTACTTCGTGCATTGTTCCCATTACAACAACATGTTTCAATCCGCCTTCTATCATATTCTTTAAGAAAGTATAATGGTTCGGAAGATCTTCAATATGAGAATCTGCATTATGAACAAATCCGTTTCTCCATGCAAGATGAATGCATACATCCGGTTTTCCCATCTGTTCATAAATATCTTCTAAGCCGCTAAAAATCGGTGTTTCCACTCTCTGTGCTCTCTCATCAACTCCATCAAAACTGAAATCCGCTGCAAGAACATCAGCCCCCATATTAAGTAATTGTTCTACAACATGTCTGCCAATATAACCATTCGCACCTGTAACCAATACCTTTGTTTTGCTCATTTACTTTTCCTCTCTTTTCTTTATCTTATCATCAACTGTTTTATTCATTAAAGCTTCTTCCTGTGTCAGTTTTTTTACCTTCTCCGACAAATTGGAAATGGCAACTGTCTGCATGAACAATATTGCCAGTGCCAAACACACACCCAGGAAAAACAACATATTTATAGGAAGTTCAAATCCTAAAATAGTTGCAAGCTTTCCTAACAGTTGTGGAAATATATCAAACACAAGCATAATGCAGCCCACTATAATCCAGGACAATGCATATCTTAAATCTACCTTTTTTTTGCGAATCATATTTCCAAGACTTAATAATGCAATAATAATTATTACCAGTATTATTATTTGTATTTTTATATCCATTGTCCACCTCTACTTTCGTATCGCAGCAATCAAAACTGCTATGCTTACTTTTACCATATAATATATAGATTTAGACGGAGATATTGATGAAACGCCTTCTTCCCTTGCATTCATCTTTACCGGTATTTCTTCTACCTTAGCGCCTTCTTTCAAAATTGTCACAACGCTTTCCGGCTCCGGATAATCTTTTGGATATTCTTCTGAAAACTGTTTCATTATTTTCCGGTTTATCATTCTCATGCCAGAAGTAGGATCTGTAATTTTCTTTCCTGTCAACAGCTTTATCAGTCCAGTAAAATACCGGATACCAAGCCGACGCATTCCAGAGGATTGAAATCCTTCTTTTTCGATATATCTTGAACCAATTACCATATCCAATTGTTCTTTGACAAGTTTTTCTGACATTTCCGTCAGATAGCTGGCATTGTGTTGCCCATCACCGTCAAACTGCACTGCAATATCATAACCATTCCGGTACGCATACATATATCCCGTCTGGACGCCTCCCCCTATTCCCATATTAACCGGAAGATTTACCACATTAAAATTATGTTCTCTGCATATTTTCAACGTATTATCTTTAGAACAGTCATTAATTACCACATAGTCAAAGTCTTTTGCATTTTCTACTACATCTGTAACCGTCTTTACAATTCCGCCTTCCTCATTGTACGCCGGAATGATTACTAGTTTCTTCATCTGATTACTCCTACTTCGAGAATAATTTCAAGTATATTCCAATCAATACATTTCTCACTTTACGGAACCATATACTGAATTTCACATCAAATCCAGATATATGTAATTCCTTATTCAAAGCATGTTTTTCAACCAGTCGTCTATGCTCGTCCACATATACGTCGCGATTCTCTCCAATTAAATTTCCTGTGTTTGAATCATTCCGTATTCTGAAGCTGTTAAGCTGCTGGTGAATAATATATACATCTCCACTGCAGGCCAGCCGGATCCACATATCAAAATCTAATATATATGTAAAAGATTCATCAAAGTATCCTACTGTTTCCAGTGCTGATTTACGAATCATGTTATTAACCGGAGCACCAAAAAAGTTCTGTATTAATAACGATTTTTTTGCAACTTTTTTACCATCTACCAATCCCAATTTACGATATCTGTGAAATACACCAGTCTTTTTTCCATTTATATCAACCAGACGTGTATCGCTCTCTACCAGATTAGCCGTCGGATTCTGCTGCATCGCTTTTGCTTCTATCTCTATCGCATTGTTGTCTATCATATCGTCTGCGCATATAAGCTTAATATATTCACCATTTGCAAGGCTCAGGCACTTATTCCAGTTTCCCACCATGCCCAGGTTTTCTTCATTGTGATAGACTTTTATCCGCGGATCCTTAATGCTTTGTATAACTTTTAAGGTTTCATCTTTCGAATTGTCATCTACAATCACAAGTTCAATATTCTGATAGGTCTGATTTAAAATCGAATCGATTGTCTCTTTGATATACCCGGCATTATTATAAGCCGGAATACATACACTTACTAATGGTTCCATCTTTCCACCTATTATCCCAGCAGTTCTTTCATATATACAGTCAATGCATCCTGCCAGTCTGCCATTCTGTAATCGCTGGTCAGCTTTATCATATAATTTTCCAGAATCGAATATGCAGGTCTGTTTGCAGATGCCGGATTCATCTCTTTATACTGTTTGCTGGTCACATGATTTATTCTGGTCTTCTTTCCTGCCTGTTTCATAATCTCATCTGCAAATTCTGCCCAGTTTGTGTCACCTTCGCAGGTAGCATGAAAAATGCCATAATTATCTGTTCCTTCCAGGAAATGAATCATCTTTGCAAGTTCTACTGCACTTGTCGGTGATCCAAGCTGGTCGCAGACAACATTTAACTCATCATGCTTTTCTGACAAAGAAAGCATCGTCTTCACAAAATTTCTGCCATCACCATAAAGCCATGCTGTCCGAAGCATAAAGAAACGACTAGCAAACTGTTTTACAAAATTTTCGCCTTCTAATTTTGTTCTTCCATATGCGCTGATCGGATTTGGCTTGTCAAATTCTATATACGGTCTCGTTCCATTTCCTTCAAAGACATAATCAGTTGATATATGGATCATTTTTGCATCCACTTCTGTTGCTGCAATGCTTAAGTTTCTCGGTCCGATCGCATTAATTTTATATGCCAGGTCTTCCTGCTCTTCACATTTATCTACATTTGTATGTGCAGCACAGTTAATAATTACATCCGGTTTTGCATCTTTCACCATGTTCATTACAACATCAATATTGGTGATATCCAGTGATACAATTCCATCGCCTGCAACAACATCTGTATTTATGAATTCAATATTCTGTTCTGCATATTCCTTACGAATAGCTCTTCCTAACTGTCCATTGCATCCAGTTACCAATATCTTCTTCATCTTTTATTCTCCTAATCCACTTTCTACGGCTTCTACCATTGCCTTTAATGCTTCGTCCTCATCATCACCTTCGCAGACGAATTCGATTTCATCTCCAAATTTGATGCACGCACCCAGTACGCTTAAAACACTTTTGGCATTAGCAGTATTTCCGCGATAATGAAATGTTACTAACGATTTATACTGCATTGCTTCCTTGCAGAGTATTCCTGCCGGACGCAAATGTAATCCTGTTGGATTCTTTATTTTAACTTTCTGACTTACCATTTCTATTCCCCTCCTGATTACAGCATTGTGTTGGTAATTAATTCAGCCAGCTTCTGTGCTTCTTCTTCAATCTCGCTCTGGTTCTTTCCCTCAATCATAACTCTTACCAGCGGCTCGGTTCCGGATGGACGAATCAGTACCCTTCCTTCCCCATTGAATTTCTCTTCCAATGCCTTGATTGCCTCTGCAATCTCAGTATATTCCATGAATTTTTCTTTCTTGTGATTCGGCACTTTGGCATTCACAAGTGCCTGCGGCAATACTTCCATCACCTCTGCCAGCTCAGATAATTTCCTGCCGGTTTCCTTCATTACCTGTAATAAATGAAGTCCGGAAAGAAGTCCGTCACCGGTTGTATTATCATCTAAAAATATAATATGTCCGGACTGCTCACCCCCGATATTATAGCCATTCTCCAGCATATTTTCAAGGACATATCTGTCTCCGACCTTGGTTTTCTCTACATGGATGCCTTCCCGCTCTCCCATCAGACTGAAGCCAAGATTGGTCATAACGGTTACTACAATGGTATTTTTCTTTAAAGTTCCTTTTTTCTTCATATGGCATCCACAGATTGCCATAAGCTGGTCGCCATCCACCAGGTTACCTTTTTCATCTACCGCAAGCATACGGTCAGCATCGCCATCAAATGCAAGACCAACGTCTGCTTTTTCATAAACAACCCTTGCCTGAAGTTCTTCCATATGGGTGGAACCGCAGTTGGCATTGATATTGGTTCCATCCGGCTTCGTATGGATAGCAACCAGATCTGCACCCAGGTCTTTTAATGTCTTAACCGATGTATAGTAGGATGCACCCTCTGCACAGTCTATCACAATCTTCATACCGGTCAAATCAACCGGCACACATTTCTTCATAAATTTCACATATTCATCACGCAAATCAAAACGATAGTCAATTCTTCCCACACCGGATCCAATCGGCAGTACAACATCTTTCATATTATTGCGGATCAGCTCTTCGATTTCATCCTCCAACGCATCAGACAGCTTATATCCGTCTCCATTAAAGAATTTGATTCCGTTAAATTCCATCGGATTATGGGATGCGGAAATCACAACGCCTGCATCTACTTTATGTTTTCTGGTCAGATAGGCAATCGCCGGTGTCGGCATTACCCCTACATAGATTGCATTGGCTCCTACAGAACAGATTCCTGCCATCAGTGCATTGGCAAGCATTCCACCTGAAATTCTTGTATCACATCCTACAATTAATGTCGGCTGATGTTCCTGCTCTTTCGTCAGCACATAGGCACCTGCCTGCCCAAGCTTTGTTGCCAGTTCAATGGTCAGCTCCGCTCCTGCAACACCTCTTACACCATCTGTTCCAAACATTCTGCTCATTTTCTAATCTTCCTCCGAATTTCCATTATTCGTATTATTTCCATTGGTACTGCCCGTTCCCGTTTCTGTACCACCATTCGAACCCGTATGGGTTCCATTGTCATTTCCGGTATTCGTGGTATCTGATGTGTCTTCTGATTTCTTTGTTATGGTTATCACTGCAGTCTGTGTTCCATTTACCGAATATAAGCTGTCATCCAGCTCCAGGGTAACTGTTACGGTATGATTGCCTTCTGCCAGTCCTGCTGCATTTACATTTCCCTTAATACTGTCTGCCATAAGTTTATCCAGATTATTACGCAGTCCCTTTAAAGTTATCGTAACTGTACTCTCTGCAAAGGCTGCTTCATAACCCTCTTTCAGATTCTGAATTGCAATGTTTTCAACCGGTACGCTATAAGATTCTGACACAATCTGCTCCACCACTGCGGTTACTTCAACATTCAGATTGTCAGCATCGACCACCTCTACATCATCCGGCAGATAAGAAGAAATATTAATTGTCTTCACTACATTGCCAGTTGCATCGCTGATATCCAGCTGGTCTGACGGAATCACAATACTTCCGGCTGCGTTCAGTGCTTCCGGTGTTCCCTTTATCGCTATCTTATTCGGATTAATCGTCACTCCGGTGCATACAAATCCATCTGCAACCGTTCCACTCGGTTCAATTTCTACTGAAAGGTTACGGATATTAAGTATCGTAGCCGAAATTGTCACTTTATCAATATTAAAATTCAGCTTTGAGGTGTCTACCGCCTCACCGTTTGCATTATATACAACTGGGACTACACTATCCGTCAAGTCTGCGGATGCACCTGTTACATCAATGGTTGCTTCTACATGATCAATCTGATTCACCACCGATTCCGGTCCGGTTACTTTTAAGATGTTCGGAGATACCCGCACATCTCCAACCGCATAATTCTCAGCTGCATCTCCTACTGTTTTTGCCTTAATAGAAAACTGTGACAGCATCAGATCTTCTACATTTACTTCCATATACTGTGTTTTGCCCTGGAAGTTCACCGCAGACGCATATCGTGTTGCAGTTATCTCAATCGGTACCCGGTATACACCGTCTACCTGCTCAACATTTTCCATATCTGCTACTGCCCGGAAGTCAGTATTGCTCAAGTTCTTCATAACAGAACGCACAGTAGAAACCTTAAAGGTTACCTGCAGATTACTGTCCTTTGCTTCAAAGTATTTGCCCTGCTGTGTCATATAATCCGAATTGGTTATCGTAATAGACGTGGTAAAGTTCTTCGCCTGTGTCGGATCATCAATGTTGACAACAACGAGCCACAGCACAACAGAGAAGAATAATGCTGCAACCTTCAGTCCAAAATTATTCGTCACCAGTTTTGTCAGCTTTTTTAACATTGCGTAACCTCCTCTTCAGTAATTGGAAGCGCTTTGGTTCGATATTGCTACTCTGGAGAAATTTCAGTTTGCTGCGCAGAAACTCCGCATCCACATTACGGTACAGCTGTCCACCCATCGCAATAGAAACCTTTCCGGTTTCCTCTGATACCACAATTGTAAGAGAATCACTCACTTCACTAATTCCAACTGCCGCACGATGTCTGGTTCCCAGATCCTTGCTCAGTTCCAGGCTGTCAGACAGTGGCAGATAACAGGTTGCAGAGACAACCCTGTCCCCACGTACAATAATAGCTCCGTCATGTAACGGAGTGTTCTTTTCAAATATATTAATCAGAAGCTGGCTTGATACCAGGGAATCCAGTGCAATACCGGTTCTTTCGTATTCTGTCAGCATAATTTCATTTTCCACTACAATCAGGGCTCCGGTCTTCACCTTACCCATCTCATAGCTTGCCTTTACCAGTTCTCCAATCGTATGGTCATTGAAACGTTCCACTCCGTTTTTTCCAAAATCAAAAGAAAAGAGTGATGAAATAAATTTCTTTCGTCCCAATTCTTCCAGTGCTTTCCGGAGCTCCGGCTGGAAGATAACAACGATTGCAATAATCGCTACATTAATCGTCTTCTCTGCTATCCAGAGAATTGTATTCATCTGGAAGATTGCTGCCACAAGTACAAACGCTAAAATCACAAGAATTCCTTTTAACAGCATCCATGCCCGTGTATCCTTAATCCATTTCAGGACGTGATAAAACAGGAACGCAATAATAAGCATTTCTACAATATCAGTCTTTGATACCGTAATGTTCAAAACGCTTACCCACGCCAGATAATTTTCTTTAAAATTTTCCAACACTGTCAAAAATGACTGCACCTGTTCCACTTCCTCTCTGTCTTATTTCAGCAAATCTTCGTCTATATCCATTTCCTCTGCCAATGCTTTGCGGGAAATACGTTCTTTTTCCTCATCCTTGGCTGCGATACGTTTTACCTTTTTCTCCTTGGTTGTAACATAAATCTTCGGTACCGCTTTTACATAATAGTAATATTCATCATCTTCAAACTGTACCCGTTCTGTCCTGCTATAATCCAGGTTAAAGAACAGGAACTGCTGTATCAATGCAATCACCGTAGAAATTACGCTTCCTACAATAATCCAGACGATTCGTCCCTTGATGCCCAGCATTACAAAACCGCTGATCAGCACAGTAAGTCCAATCAGAATGCCAGCCAGTGACGCCACTGTCCATGCATGATCTATGGACAGGCGGCGCACTACATAAACCACCAGTAAAATCACAATAAAAGTTGCCAGTACCAGATACATTTCCTTATTACCCAGCAGCTGGTTGATTGCTACCACCATTTTTGAAGCCGCATTGCTGTCCTCTTCCACCGCACTTAATACTGCCTCATTTTCCTTTATTCCCTTCAGGAAATAAAACATCACAGTTCCGCTCACAATAGATGCAGCAGATGCCGGTGTCCGTAACAGTCCTGCTGAAATCGGCATGATATACGGGATATGTAATGTAAATGTTATCGGTGTCAGCACTGCATAATAACCATCTTTTGGTGAAAACCGTAAATACAGCAGTGCGATAACCAGCATAAGAATCAGTCCTACCACGCATACATCCATAGACAGTGCAAATAAATGTGCAGCAATCAGAATGAACGCAAACAACAGGATAGCGTTGACCGGAAGAACCGCACATAACAGTGCCAGTACCAGTGTTACCGGAAGTCCAGCCAGTCTGGTCATATAGCCAATATTTTGATTGATCAGTAGAAATACCACTGTTGCCAGAATAAACTTAAGTACCGGCACCACATATATTTCATTTTTTCCAAAAAAGCGGATTAACCGCTCCTTCAGTTCGAGTAAACCCGTCATCCTAAACCTCCCAGTCATCCGTATTAGATATATTTTCTTCCTCACGATACAGACTGCTCACCCTCTTCAGTCTGTTATAATACTCCTTCACCTGTTTTCTCCCCTTTGTATATCTACGATTATAGATAATATAAGTAATAAGCAGATAAGCAGCCAGAAATACCAGATACACCATTACAATCTGGATGCCAAATCCAATCATATCCATATCATTAATTTTCTTTACCAGATTCTCCATGTCGTAAAAAAGCCACAGCACAAAAAGAAGTCCAAACGCAATGGTTCCGGCAAAAAAGCTTTTTATCAACTCCATGGCAACATAATCTCTTCTAAAATACTGTGTTGCTTTCTGGCAGGCTTTACTTTCTTCATTTTCGAATTCTGACAGCTTTGTCATATGTCTGACGCGTTCTTTACTAATCATACTCTGCTCCTAAACAAACTCTCTTTAGTATAACATAGATATTATCTTCTGAAAAGAAAAAACTGCCACCAGTCACTGCGGCAGTTCTTATCTACAGTTACAGATATCTCATCTTATCTCTTTCCTTCGGTCTCTTATCCAACTGAGGCTCCACCGGTTTTTTCTTTATTACACTCTGGAAGTCCGTTTCCATTTTACGTTTGCATTTTTCACAGAAACGTCCTGTTTTGATAATTGTTCCACAGCCTTCACATTCCAGACCAAGTGGTGAATCTTCTGAAAAGACAAGTCTTTCTTCACGCACCCACTGTTTAATCTGTTTTACAGAAACATCATTATCTTCCGATACAACCTGTATCGGAGTATTCGGGTTCTGCCGCAAATATTCTTTTACCTCCTGGAACTTCTCTTCCAGCTTATCTTTGCAGGCTTTACATAACGGTACGCCCCCATAATAATTAAATAATCTTCCGCATCCTTTGCAGTTTCTTACGTCCATTCTTTCTCCTCCTAATGTCCCCTGCCAATGCTAATGCAAAGCACATAAACCTCTTGTATTCCTGATACCTTCAAACATTCTGCTGCTGCATCCACGGTACTTCCAGTTGTGTAAATGTCATCTACAAGCAGAACTTTTCTTAATTGTACTATATTTTGTGCGATTGTAAAAGCCTTTTTCAGATTTTTCTTGCGTTCCTGGTCATTAAGTTCCTTCTGGGGTCTGGTATTTATACACCGATATAGCAATTTCGTTTCTACCGGAATTCCGGTACGTTTTCCTATTTCCTTTGCAAAGAGTTCTGCCTGATTATACCCTCTCTCCCTCCTGCGTTTCCGATGCAGCGGAACCGGTATGATTGCATCTATCCCCAGTCTTGAAATCCACCGGGCATACTGTATACATGCCATTTTTCCATAAAAAGCTGCATATTCACGCCGATTGGCATATTTAAAACGATACAGCGAGTGTTGCACTGCCCCCTGATAAACAAATACTGCCTTTCCCGAATCAAAAAAATGTTTTTTCCGGTCACAGTCACCACAATATTCCTTTCTGGCATTCCCAATGGGTTTTCCGCACCGTTTACAGACCGGTTCCTGCACCAGTTCTGCCTTTCCGGTGCACTCCGGGCAGATTTCCCCATCCGGCGGTATTACCTCATCACACAGCGGGCATCTTCTTGGGAATATAATATCCAGTATATTCATTATTTCCTTTCCAAAACTCTCTTTGCACATATTAGCACAGTCCCTTTTGCAAAAACATTAACATTCTCTTAATTTTTCCTGATAAAAATAGGATTTAATTTATTGACTTATTTTTCTCTACTTATTATAATTAGTCTATTCGGATTAACGCTTTAATGCATAAACGCGCAGACGCACGAACGCGTTAAATCAAAAAAAACATTACATATTTCAGGAGGAAATTATTATGAAAAAAATGAAGAAATTTCTCTCTCTTTCAGTTGCAGCAGTTCTTGCACTCAGCATGACCGCCTGTGGCTCCAAAGCAGGAGATACCCAAAACGCTGACGCTACAGAGAAAAGTTCATCCAACGCAAAGTACACCGTTGGTATCTGTCAGCTCGTACAGCATGAGGCATTAGATGCTGCAACAAAAGGATTCAAAGACTATCTTACCGAGAAATTAGGTGATGACGTTGTTTTTGACGAGCAGAACGCCCAGGGTGATTCTGCCACATGCGCAACTATCGTTAACTCCTTCGTTTCCAAAAATGAAGACCTGATTCTTGCAAATGCAACTGCTCCTCTTCAGTCTGCAGCTGCTGCAACTACAGATATTCCTATTCTTGGAACTTCCGTAACAGATTATGCAACCGCTCTTGACATTTCTGACTGGTCAGGCACAACAGGACGTAACATTTCAGGAACTTCTGACTTAGCTCCTCTGTCCGAGCAGGCAGCTATGTTAAATGAATTATTCCCGGATGCTAAAAATGTCGGACTGCTTTACTGCTCCGCAGAAGCAAACTCACAGTACCAGATTGATGTTATCAAAGAAGAATTAGAAAAATTAAATTACACCTGTACTGCATATTCTTTCGTTGATTCCAACGATATTGCAAGTGTTGTCCAGAGTGCTGTAAATGATAACGATGTTCTTTACGTTCCTACCGACAACACTGCAGCTTCCAATACAGAAGTTATCAATAACATTGCAGGGGAAGCCGGTGTTCCAATTATTGCAGGGGAAGCCGGTATCTGTAAAGGATGTGGTGTTGCTACCTTATCCATCAGCTACTATGATCTTGGATATCAGACAGGTAAAATGGCATACGAAATCTTAGTAAATGGTGCAGACCCATCCACTATGGAAGTTGAATTTGCTCCAGCAGTTACCAAACAGTACAACCCTGACATCTGTGAGAAGCTTGGCATCACTGTCCCAGACGATTACGAAGCTTTAGACATGTCTGAGTAATTTATACTTTTGAATTATTTATTTAGAAACCGGAGGAACTTATTGTGGAATTGCAAATTGCTGATTTATTAAACGCTATGCCCGGTGCTGTAGCCCAGGGATTAATCTGGGGCATTATGGCAATCGGTGTATACATCACTTTTAAAATACAGGATGTGGCAGACTTAACCGTGGATGGAACCATGAGTCTTGGCGGTGCTGTCTGTGTTACTCTGATTGCTTCTGGACAGAATATCTGGGTAGCAATCCTTGCCGCTACCATATCCGGTATGCTGGCAGGATTAATTACCGGAATCTTCCATACAAAAATGGGAATCCCGGTAATCCTTGCAGGTATTTTAACCCAGCTTGGATTATACTCCATTAACTTAAAGATTCTTGGCGGCAAATCCAATCAGGCAATCAGTGCTGACAAATACGATTTAATTGTATCTTTACGATATGTAAAAAATGTGGCTTTTTATAAAAACACCATATTTATCGTTGCTATCTTTGTCATCGCCATTATTGCTATCCTGTACTGGTTCTTCGGAACTGCAAGAGGCTGTTCTATCCGTGCTACCGGATGCAACCCGAATATGAGCCGTGCCCAGGGTATCAACACAAATTTCAATACCGTAATCGGTTTAATGATTTCCAACGGTCTTGTTGGTCTTGCCAGTGCTCTTTACTCACAGTATCAGGGATTTGCTGATGTCAATGCAGGACGTGGTGCTATCGTAATCGGTCTTGCTGCCGTTATTATCGGTACTGTATTGTTCGAAAAGATTTTCCACAACTTTGCGTTGAAGCTTTTATCTGTCGCTATCGGTGCTGTTATTTACTACGCTGTACTTCAGATTGTTATCTGGCTTGGTCTTGATACCAACTACTTAAAGCTGTTATCTGCACTTGTGGTTGCTTTCTTCCTTGCAGTTCCTTACTGGAAGAAGAAATATTTTACAAAACCAGTAAAGAAAGGAGCCAAAACCAATGCTTAAAGTTGATCATATTTACAAAACATTTAATCCGGGAACCATTAACGAGAAAACCGCTCTTAACGGCACCACCCTTACTTTAAACGAAGGGGATTTCGTTACTGTCATCGGTGGAAATGGTGCCGGAAAATCCACTTTATTAAATGCTATTGCAGGAGTATTCCTTGTGGATGAAGGTTCCATTTCTATTGATGACGTAGATGTTACAAGAATGTCTGAGCACAGACGTGCCAGTTTCTTAGGCCGCGTATTCCAGGATCCTATGATGGGAACCGCTGCTACCATGGGAATTGATGAGAATCTTGCCCTCGCTGCCCGTCGTGGCAAAAGCAGAGGTCTTGGAAGCGGTATTACCAAGGCAGAAAGAGCACATTACAAAGAATTGTTAAAAGAGCTGGATTTAGGACTTGAGAACCGTCTTACCTCTAAAGTCGGACTGCTTTCCGGTGGTCAGCGTCAGGCACTGACTCTTCTTATGGCTACTTTAAACCGTCCAAAGCTGCTTCTCTTAGATGAGCACACCGCTGCTTTGGATCCAAAGACTGCTGCAAAGGTTCTTACTCTTTCGGATAAAATAGTTGCAGAGCAGAACCTTACCACTCTGATGGTAACACACAACATGCGTGATGCAATTGTTCATGGCAACCGTCTGATTATGATGAATGAAGGTCAGGTTATCTTAGATATTTCCGGAGAAGAGAAAAAGAATCTTACCGTAGAAGATTTATTAGAGAAATTTGAAGAAATCAGTGGCGAAGAATTTGCCAATGACAAAGCTTTATTATCCAAGTAATTGGTATCCGCCGGTTTTTAAACGAAAATTGACAAATGACTTGCTTTGCAGGTTGTCAGACACGCAAAAACCAGCCGGAATTCTGCAAAATACAGAATTTCGGCTGGTTTTTCTTTCCAAGCACTCTAAGAAGTGGCCGGTGGACGGTTCTGCATGTCTGTACAGCCAACCACCTCTACACATTTTCTTCCAATCTTGCCCGTAGACCGCTGTATCTGGTCTGCTCTGTAATATTCTGTTCCATCTCATAGAAGCACATTTCATTTCCCACAAGTGTTACACACTTTCTTGCCCGGGTTACCGCTGTATACAAAAGGTTCCTGTTCATCAGCATTCTCGGTCCCCCAAGAAGTGGAATTACAACTGCCGGATATTCACTACCCTGGGATTTATGTATTGTAATGGCATATGCCAGTTCCAGTTCCTCTAATATTTTAAAGGAGTACTCTACCACCTTGTCTTCATCATAGACCACGGTCATTGTCTCTTTATAATCATTGATTTCACGGATAATTCCCGTATCCCCATTAAACACACCGGTTCCACGGTCAATGGCAAATCCATATTTACTCAAGACCTCCCACTCCAGCTGATAATTATTTTTTATCTGCATGACCTTGTCCCCTTCGCGGAACACTTTATCGCCATACTCTTTTTCTTTCTTATCCGGAGCAGGAGGATTTAAATATTGCTGCAAGATACTGTTCAGTCGTTCTACGCCCAGATTTCCTTTTTTCATCGGAGTCAGCACCTGTATATCATAAGGCTGTGCATTTACAAATTTAGGCAGTTTCTGCATAATTAGCTGCAGTACCACATTGATAATCACATCTGCATCATATCGTTTCAGGAAAAAGAAATCCATGCTCTTGTTATCTAACACTACTTCTTCTCCCCGGTTGATTTTATGGGCATTGACAATGATATCACTCTGGGATGCCTGTCGGAAAATCTTGGTAAGCTGTACCACATGGAACTGTCCGCTGTCGATAATATCCTTTAATACGCTTCCCGGTCCTACGCTCGGAAGCTGGTTTACGTCTCCTACCAGAATCAGTCTTGTTCCGGCTACCATTGCCTTCAACAGGGACTGCATCAGGCTGATGTCCACCATGGACATCTCATCGATAATTACAACATCCGTTTCCAGCGGATTACTTTCATTTCGTTCGAATCCTACCGCTCCTTCCATTCCACCGTTTAATTCCAGCATCCGGTGTATGGTTTTGGCTTCATATCCGGTCATTTCGCTCATTCGCTTTGCAGCTCTTCCGGTAGGTGCTGCCAGAAAAATGTCCAGACCTTCCAGTTCAAAATATTTGATAATACTGTTAATTGTCGTCGTCTTACCAGTTCCGGGTCCACCGGTGATTACCAAAAGTCCGTTTCTTACTGCCTCCGAAACAGCCTCTTTCTGGTGTTCATCCAGTTCCATGCCGGTCTGCTTCTCAATCTTATGGATTCGCTGGGCAATCTCTGCATCTGACACATCATAGGCAATATCCAGATTCTTAAGCATCATGGCTGTATTTACTTCCGTATAATAGAGTGGTGCGCCATAAATCTGAACCTGTTCACCCTCCTGTTTCATAATGATTTTCCGCTCTATCGACAAATCCATATACTGCTTTTCGATTGCTTCTTCTGTTACACCCAGAAGTTCTCCTGCCCGCTTTGTCAGTTCTTCCTCCGGCAGAAAGGTATGACCCTCCCCGGATGCCTGTAAAAGTGTATACAATATACCGCTTCGGATTCGAAAATCAGAATCTGTATGAATACCGACTTTCTTAGCAATTTCATCTGCAATCCGGAATCCCACACCACTGATATCATCCGCCAGACGATATGGATTCTCCTGAATGATGCCGTATACTTCCTGTCCGTATTCTTTATAGATTTTCACCGCAAGATTCAGTGTAATGCCATACTGCTGCAAAAATATCATTGCCTGACGCAGATCTCGTTTTTCAGAGATCTGGTCTGATATTTCCATTGCTTTCCGTTCACTGATTCCTTTTACTTCCGCTAACCGCTCCGGTTCTTCTTCGATAATCCGGAAGGTATCGCCTTTAAATCTTCTTACAATTCTTGCTGCAAGTGCCGCACCAATCCCTTTAATTGCTCCGGAGCCAAGATAACGCTCAATGGACAGTTCATCGGTTGGTTCTTTCTCCACATAACTTTCAGCTTTAAACTGCTTTCCATAGGTCGGATGTGCCGTATATTCACCGGTCACTTCGATATTCTCTCCCTCACTGATCCCCGAAAAGATTCCCACGCAGGTTATCTCTTCTTCTTCGCAAACCAGCACTAGTACCGTATAGCCATTGTCAGCATTTCGATATATGATATGATCTACATAACCGGTTATCGTCTCCATCGTCTTTCCTTTCCAACAGAATAAAGAATGTGCCTTGGCACAGTCTTGCGCCTGCGGCGGTCGCTTGCGACATCCGCCTTATACGCCGCAGTGCGCATCCTTGCGGAGCATTTTTTACTTTACAGGAAAGCAATTTCCTGTAAAGTAAGAGAAGGCTGTCATATAATGACAGCCCCTTTTATCGTCTTTTCTAAATTCTATTCCATATTATAATTACGCTTCATCTGCTCATACAGCTGCTGCGCCAGACTGTTACTTCCGCCACTCTGTTCTACTGACTGGCTTGCCAGCTTCTGAATCATCTCGTCTTCAAAATAATCCGTCATCTGGCTCATACTGGCATCCTGGTCTTCGTTCTCCGGAATGGTTTTCTTCATTTCCTTATAAACCTGTTCCAAAAAATAAGCTTCAAATTCCTTGCAGGCATCCATCAGTTCATCATCCGTTGCACCTGATAAATCTGAATTCAATGTCTTCTCCAGTCCATTGGAACTGTTACTTGCCTGTGATGCAGTTGTATTCAGGAATGTCGAAATATTATCCATCGATATACTCATATTTTACCCTGCCTTTAGAACTATCTTCTTAATGAATTTGCCTGTCCAAGCATCTCATCTGCTGCCTGAATCGCCTTAGAGTTTAATTCATATGCACGCTGTGCAATAATCATATTAACCATCTCGTCTGCCACCTGGACATTGGATGCTTCCAGATAATTCTGGCATACCTTGCTTCTGGTCAGTCCCGGAGTAGTCAGCTCATTCATCGGATTACCGGATGCTGCTGTTGCAACCAAAAGGCTTCCGGAATCCTTTTCCAGTCCAGCCGGATTGGTAAACTGATATACGCCAATCTGTCTGTTCATATCTATGGTATTGCCTGCCGCATCTTTATAATAGAACTTTCCATCATTTGATACTTCGATAGATGATGCAGTCACGCCATCCGGCAGAACAATTTCATTTCCATTACTATCTAATACCGGAAGTCCGGCTTCATTGCAAAGTGTCGTTCCATTAGTTCCGATTGCCCAGCCAAATTTACCATTTCTGGTATAGTATGTCTGTCCATCTTCTCCACGTACCGAGAAAAATCCTTTTCCTTCCAACGCAAATGCCGTATTGCTGGAATTGGCAATTAATGCTCCATTGGTAAAATCAGATGTAATAGAGGCTACTCTGGTTCCCAGTCCTACCTGAACCGGAACCGGCTTTTCATCACCATTTGCAGAAGTTGTCTTAGACTGCAGTGTCTGATACAGCAGCGATTTAAATTCTGCCTGTTCGGATTTGTAACCTGTTGTATTTACATTCGATAAATTATTAGAAATCGAATCAATATTTGTCTGCTGTGCAATCATTCCTGATGCAGCAGTCCACAATGCTCTCATCATAAGCCCTGCGCTCCTTATCTCTCTTGCGCCATCCGTGGCCAGCCTTTTATGAAACGTACCTGTTTCCTAGTTATTTATATCGGCTTCTTTTGCTCTTTTCTTTAGTTCTTTTTATACTTTACCTACATTATTTACGGCTTTGTCCAGTGTTGAATCCATCGTCTGGATAATCTTCTGTCCAGCCTCGTAAGCTCTGGTGATTGTAATCATATCTACCATTTCGGATACTACATTAATGTTGGAAGCTTCCAATGCACCCTGCTCTACTCTCGCATTCGATGCCACAAGCTGTCCGCCATTTACTACATCATAGAGATTCTCACCATATTTGCTGATATAGTCATAATTATCTACATCTACCACACCAAGTCTTGCAACCACCTGATTATTCTGCATAATACTTCCATCGGAAAGCACTTCAAAATCCAGATTCGGATTAATCCGGATATAATTCTCTGCACCAGGATTGCCAGTGGAAGCTCCATTCTGGTTCAGCACATAATCACCGTCTTTGGTCACCAGATAGCCTTCTCTGGTCAGTGTAAATGCTCCATCCCGGGTAAGCTTCATAGATGTTTCACCATTCTTATTGGTAAATGATACCGTAAAAAAACCATTTCCATCCAATGCCATATCGGTACTTCTGTCTGTCACTTTAAAGCTGCCCTGGCTGAAATCGGTATATACTTCGCCAATATGCACACCCATACTAATATTTCCCAGTACCCGCGGCTGCCCATAATCAGAAGTATCCTTAATCTTAATTGCCAGTGTATCAGCAAATGTATGGTTTGTGGTACCTTCCTTCTTATATCCGGTTGTGTCGGCATTTGCCAGATTATTTGTCAGAATATCCAGACGGTTCTGTTCGTCTAGCATTCCGGTCCATGCGGTATATAATCCTTTTACCATCTACAGTCCTCCCGAAATCTTAATCGTCGTCTCTCTTACCAGCTAAGAATTCTACGAATTTACCTGTACCAATTGCTACACAGGTCATTGGTTCTTCTGCTGTCATTGTATTAATTCCTGTCTTATCTTCAATCAGCTCTTCCAGTCCTCTAAGTAATGAACCGCCACCTGTCAGCACAATTCCTCTGTCTGCGACATCCGCTGCCAGCTCTGGTGGTGTTTTTTCCAGAACACTGTGTACCGCTTCTACAATCTGTAAAGTCGGTTCTCTTAATGCTTCCTCAGTCTCTTCAGAAGAAACAGTTACTGTCTTAGGAAGTCCTGTTACCAGATTACGTCCACGGACATCCATAGTTTCCGGCTGTGCCAGCGGGAAACAGGTTCCAATCTTAATCTTAATATCTTCTGCAGTTCTTTCTCCAATCAGAAGATTATGTTTCTTTCTCATATAACGGACAATTGCTTCATCAAAATCATCTCCGGCAATTTTAATTGATGTACTTACTACCGAACCACCCAGTGAAATTACTGCGATATCTGCGGTTCCTCCTCCGATATCTACAATCATATTTCCACAAGGTCTTGCAATATCGATACCTGCTCCAATTGCTGCTGCAATTGGTTCTTCAATAATTGCAACTTCTCTTGCTCCTGCCTGATAAGTCGCATCCTCTACTGCCTTCTTCTCAACTTCTGTTACACCACTTGGTACACAGACACTGATTCTTGGCTTACGGAATGTTTTCTTTCCAAGTGCTTTCTGAATAAAGTACTTAATCATCTTCTCTGTTACAGTATAATCAGAAATAACGCCCTGACGGAGTGGTCTTACTGCTACAATGTTGCCCGGTGTTCTACCAAGCATCAGTCTTGCTTCTTCACCAATCGCCTTAATCTTGTTTGTATCTCTGTCAAACGCTACTACGGACGGCTCTTTTAAAACTACGCCTTTTCCTTTAATATAAACCAATATGCTGGCTGTTCCTAAATCAATTCCAATATCTGTTGAAACCATGTCAATGTTTCCCCTTTCATCTGTTTCATTATATGTGGAGTAATCTACAAAAAAAGGCAGACTACGCATTCAATCATATTCTTACATATATAATCACATTATATACAATAAATGGCATTTTTCAAAGGTTTTTTTCTGTTTTTACTTATTTTTAATGAAATCGCAACATCTTCTTAACTTTCTTTTGCTTTCTAATTGTCTTAACTTTTTGTTCACATAATAGTCACACGTCTTCTATAGTATCATATATGTACTAGCTATTAAGCTAATATAATTTTTCATAACTCAGCCCTTCGGATGTCCCTCGGGATGTCCGGAGGGTACTCCCCAAGATAGTAACTGCTGAATGTTTCAGCAGTTTTTTTGTGCACATAACAGGAACAAAGAATGTGCCTATAGAAAATAGCACCTGCCGAACCCGCCACTGGCAGTTTCTAGCAGATGCCATTTTTCATTGTCTTATGCTTATCCGGTATTACTATTCCAGATATTTCTTTACATATTGTCCGGTATAGGATTCCGGTACTTTGGCAATCTCTTCCGGCGTTCCCTGGGCAACCACAGTTCCGCCACCGTCTCCGCCTTCCGGCCCCATATCAATAATATAATCTGCCGTCTTGATTACATCCAGATTATGTTCAATTACAACTACTGTATTGCCACCATCAGACAATCTCCTCAGAATTTCAATTAATTTATGGACATCTGCAAAATGAAGTCCTGTTGTCGGCTCATCCAGAATATAAATAGTCTTTCCTGTACTGCGTTTGCTCAATTCTGTTGCAAGCTTAATTCTCTGTGCTTCTCCACCAGACAGTTCAGTAGATGGCTGGCCCAGACGGATATAAGATAAGCCCACATCATAAAGGGTCTGTATCTTTCTTGCAATAGAAGGCACATTCTGAAAGAATTCCAGTGCCTCTTCCACTGTCATATTCAGCACATCATAGATACTCTTGCCCTTATATTTTACTTCCAGCGTTTCACGGTTATATCGTTTGCCCTGACACACTTCACACGGAACATATACATCCGGCAGGAAATGCATTTCTATCTTAAGAATACCATCGCCGGAGCAGGCTTCACACCGGCCACCCTTCACATTAAAGCTGAATCTTCCCTTCTGGTATCCTCTTGCCTTGGCATCCGGAGTGGATGCAAACAAATCTCTTATCATATCAAACACACCGGTATAAGTAGCCGGATTGGAACGGGGTGTTCTTCCGATTGGAGACTGGTCAATATCAATTACCTTATCTAACTGTTCCAGACCTTCAATATCATCATGGGCACCCGGAATACACCTTGCCCGGTTTAAATCCCTTGCCAGACGTTTATAGAGGATTTCATTGGTCAGTGAACTCTTTCCGGAGCCGGACACTCCGGTAATGCAGGTCATAATACCCAGTGGAATCTTCACATCAATATTCTTCAGGTTATTCTCTCTTGCACCTTTTACAGTAATGAATCCGGTTGGTTTCCGTCTTTCTTTCGGTACCGGAATCTTGATTCTTCCGCTTAAATAAGCACCGGTGATAGAGTTCTTATTTTTCATAATCTCCTCTGCTGTTCCGGTAGCAATGACTTCTCCGCCATGTTCACCGGCTCCCGGTCCGATATCCACAATATAATCTGCTGCACGCATAGTATCTTCATCATGTTCTACTACAATCAGTGTATTTCCAAGGTCTTTTAACCCCTTTAAAGAATTCAAAAGTTTATCATTATCCCGCTGATGCAGACCGATACTAGGCTCGTCCAGAATATAAGCCACACCTACAAGTCCGGAGCCAATCTGGGTTGCCAGTCTGATTCGCTGTGCTTCACCACCCGATAAGCTTCCGGTCGCGCGGGAAAGGGACAGATAATCCAGTCCCACATCCATCAGAAAGCCTACCCGCGCTCTGATTTCTTTTAAAACCTGGTCACCAATCAGATGCTGCTGTTCCGTCAGTTCCATTTCTTTTAAATAGGCATCCAGATTACGGATGGACATCGCTGTTATTTCATATATATTTTTACCGGAAACCGTTACTGCCAGTGACTCCTTCTTCAACCTCTGCCCGCCACAGCATTTGCATGGCGTAATCCGCATAAACTCTTCATACTGCTGTTTCATGGTATCAGAGCCGGTCTCACGGTAACGACGCTCCACATTCTTAATCAGTCCCTCAAAGGCAATGTCATATACGCCTTCTCCACGCTGACCTTTATAATATACCTTTACAGACCTTCCATTGGTTCCATGAATCAGCATATTCCGGACTTCTGCCGGCAATTCCTTATATGGTGTATCAAGACTGAAGCCATATTCTTCAGAAAGTGCCTTAAGGATTGCATAAGTAAAGCTCTTCTTATCGGTAGAAGACTGCCAGCCCATTACCTGAATTGCGCCCTCTGCAAGACTCAGTCTTTTATCCGGTATCATCAGTTCTTCATCAAATTCCATCTTATAGCCCAGGCCAAAGCATTCCGGGCAGGCTCCGAATGGATTGTTAAAGGAAAAGCTTCTCGGTTCGATTTCATCAATACTGATTCCACAATCCGGGCAGGAAAAGCTCTGGGAAAACTGCATGGTCTCTCCATCAATGATATCCACCATCAGAAGTCCGTTTGAAAGTTCTAACACATTTTCAATAGAATCCGTCAGACGCTTTTCAATACCTTCCTTTACCACCAGACGATCCACTACGATTTCGATATTATGTTTCTTGTTCTTATCCAGCTTTATCTCTTCCGTCAGTTCATAGGTATTTCCGTCCACCTGTACTCTCACATAGCCGCTTCGCTTTGCCTGTTCAAAGAGCTTCTGGTGTTCACCCTTTCTTCCACGGACTACCGGTGCTAAAAGCTGTATCCTGGTACGCTCCGGCAGCTTCATAATCTGGTCTACCATCTGGTCTACGGTCTGTTTCTTAATCTCCTTGCCGCAGTTCGGACAGTGCGGAATTCCAATCCGCGCATAGAGCAGACGGAAATAATCATAAATCTCCGTTACCGTTCCTACAGTAGATCTCGGGTTACGGTTTGTGGATTTCTGGTCAATGGAAATTGCCGGAGACAAACCTTCTATTTTCTCTACATTCGGTTTCTCCATCTGTCCCAAGAACTGCCTTGCATAAGATGACAGGCTCTCCATATAACGCCGCTGTCCCTCTGCATAAATCGTATCAAATGCCAATGAGGATTTACCGGAGCCGCTGAGTCCCGTCAGTACCACAAATTCATCTCTTGGTATATCCACATCAATATGCTTCAAATTATGTTCGCTTGCGCCACGAATCCTGATATATTTTCTCTCTTTCTTTGCCACTTTTTCTTCCTCTTTCTCTACCTTACAAATCGCGAAGCATCTTCTTTAACTCAATTAACTTATCACGATATTCTGCCGCAGCCTCAAAGTTCAACTCTGCAGCAGCATGGTTCATCTTCTTCTGAACATCTGCAATCAGCTTCTCCAATTCCTTCTTATCCATGGATTCCGGATCTTTCTTGAATTCCATTTCATTCTTGGCTACCTTCTTGGAAATACTGATTAACTCACGGACAGATTTCTGAATGGTAGTCGGCGTAATGCCATGCTCTTCATTATATTTCTGCTGAATCTCACGGCGGCGCTTTGTCTCATCAATCGCAACCCGCATGGAGTCTGTAATCTTATCTGCATACATGATAACATGACCTTCACTGTTTCTTGCCGCTCGTCCGATAGTCTGAATCAGTGAAGTCTCGGAACGCAAGAAACCTTCCTTGTCCGCATCAATAATTGCCACTAATGTAATTTCCGGTATATCAAGTCCTTCCCGCAAAAGGTTAATTCCCACCAGCACATCAAATACATCCAGCCGTAAATCCCGGATAATCTCTGCCCTTTCCAAAGTATCAATATCCGAATGCAGGTATTTCACACGAATACCCACTTCACGCATATATTCTGTCAAATCCTCTGCCATTTTCTTGGTCAGTGTCGTTACCAGCACCTTATGTCCTGCCGCAGTCTCTTTATTGACCTCTCCAATCAAATCGTCAATCTGGCCTTCTACCGGACGCACTTCCACGTCAGGGTCTAAAAGTCCTGTCGGTCTGATGATCTGCTCTACCCGCAAAAGTTCATGTTCTTCTTCATAATCATTTGGTGTTGCAGATACAAACAGCATCTGGTCTATCTGGCTTTCAAACTCTTCGAAGTTCATTGGCCGGTTGTCTTTTGCCGAAGGCAGACGGAAACCATAATCCACAAGCGTTGTCTTTCTGGACTGGTCTCCCGCATACATTCCACGAATCTGCGGAATCGTAATATGGGACTCATCTACCATAATCAGGAAGTCATCTGGAAAATAATCAATCAGTGTTAACGGTCTCGAACCTGCCGGCTGTCCGGATAAGTGCCTGGAATAGTTTTCAATTCCACTACAGAAGCCTGTCTCTTTTAACATTTCAATATCAAAATTCGTCCGCTCGGCAATCCGCTGTGCCTCTAAGAGCTTATCTTCCCCCTTAAAGTATTTCACACGCTCTTCCAGCTCTGCTTCAATGGTATCGCATGCACGCAGGATTTTCTCTCTTGGCACTACATAATGGGATGCCGGAAAAATACTGATATGATTCAGACTATTCTTAATCTCGCCGGTCAATACATCGATTTCTGTAATCCGGTCTATTTCATCGCCAAAGAATTCTACCCGGATAGCAGTCTCTCCACGGTCTGCCGGAAAGATTTCCAAAACGTCTCCCCGTACCCGGAAGGTGCCTCGCTGGAAATCCATATCATTTCTTGTATATTGTATATCAATCAACTGCCGGATAACATCATCACGATCCCGTTCCATGCCCGGCCGCAGAGATACCATCATCTTCTGGAAGTTCTCCGGTTCACCTAGTCCATAGATACAGGATACACTGGAAACGACAATAACATCCCGCCGTTCCGTCAATGCTGCTGTAGCAGACAGACGCAGTTTATCAATCTCATCATTCACAGAAGAATCCTTTGCGATATAAGTATCCGTGGATGGCACATATGCCTCCGGCTGGTAGTAATCGTAATAGGAGACAAAGTACTCTACTGCATTTTCGGGAAAAAATTCCTTGAATTCTCCATAGAGCTGCGCCGCCAGCGTCTTATTATGCGAAATAATCAATGTCGGTTTATTCATCTGGGCAATGACATTTGCCATGGTAAATGTCTTACCGGAACCAGTTACACCCAGTAGTGTTTCAAACTGATTGCCCTCTTTAAATCCCTTCACCAGCTTCTCAATTGCCTGCGGCTGGTCTCCGGTGGGTTGATATTTGGAAACTAATTTAAAATGATCCACTCAATTTCTCCTCTGTTCATTTACTCTTCCTTTAGTATTACCACGTTTCTCCGCTCATTATAGCATCCCTCAACAAAAAAGTACAGAACAAAATCGAATGTTTGTTCTGTACTCATTTTACTCTGACCTTTTTTATTTCTATTTCATTTGCTCTTCTGATGAATATCAGTGCTTTAGAAATCTTTTTTAATCTCTGCCACCAGCTCATCCAGCTGTTCCAGTTGTTCGTTCTTTAATGAAGATTTAATACTTACCTTTGGTTCAATAATCTTCATGTCTTTCATTTCCGCAATCTTATCTGCCATCTGTTTTCCAGCTGTTGCTGCCCAGGTACCATTATCCAGAATTGCAACGGTACGTTTCTGTACGGCAAGTGCTTTCATGTCATTCAAGAAGTTCTCCATAACCGGATAAACGTTTCCATTATAAGTCGGAGCTGCCAGTACAATATGGCTGCAACGGAATGCTTCTGAAATCAAAGTGGAAACATGTGTATTGGATACATCATATACTGCAATATTGTGAATGCCTGCTTCTGCCAGCTTTGCTGCGAGTACATTTGCAAGATTTTCTGTATTTCCATACATGGACGCATAAGCAATCATAACTGCTTTCTCTTCCGGCTCATAGCTGCTCCAGGTATTGTATTTATCCAGAATGTAACCAAGATTGGAACGCCAGATTGGTCCATGCAGCGGACAGATAATAGAAATATCCAGTCCTGCCGCTTTCTTCAAGGTTGTCTGAACCGGTCCGCCGTATTTTCCAACAATATTGGTATAATAACGTCTTGCGTCATCCAGCCAGTCACGGTCAAAATCAATTTCATCATTAAAAATATTTCCGTTCAATGCGCCAAAAGTTCCGAATGCATCTGCTGAAAATAATACTTTGTCCGTTTCATCATATGTTACCATTACTTCCGGCCAGTGTACCATCGGTGCCATCACAAAGTGAAGGGTATGTTTTCCGGTATTTAATGTCTCGCCTTCTTTCACAGTAACGGAACGTTCTGCAATATCAAAGGTATAGAACTGCTGTATCATGCCAAAGGTCTTGGCATTTCCCACAACCTTTACTTCCGGATATCTTCTTACGATTTCTTCAATTAATGCACAGTGATCCGGTTCCATATGATTCACAATCATGTAATCCAGTTTTCTTCCATCCAGTGCAAATGCCAGATTTTCTAAAAACTGTCCTGCAATGGAACGGTCTACGGTATCTAATAATACTGTTTTTTCATCTTTTAAAAGATAGGAATTATAGGATACGCCTCTTGGAATCGGGAATACGTTTTCAAATAAAGCAAGTCTCCTGTCACTTCCACCAATCCAGATTATATCTTCTGTTACTTTTCTTGTGCAATGCATCTATTTTCCTCCTTTTGTCATATTTACTGTTATAATGTAATTTAATTATTATAAGTCGATTTAATTTTTGTATTTTTATTCTTAAGCTTTTCTTCCGCAGCACTGTTTGTATTTCTTGCCACTTCCGCATGGGCACGGATCATTCGGGTAAACCTTTGCTGCCGCACGTTTCTTCGGTACGCCCTGTGCAGTCTCATCCTTATTGGTTCCGGTTACTTTTGCAACCTGCTCTCTTTCTACCTTCTGCTCTACTCTGACATGGAATAACAGACGGACGGTATCTTCCTGAATACTGTTAATCATCTCTTCGAACATATCATAACCGCTCATCTTATACTCTACCAGCGGGTCTCTCTGCCCATAAGCCTGTAAACCGATTCCCTGACGCAGCTGATCCATATCATCAATATGATCCATCCACTTACGGTCAATAACTTTCAGTAAAATAACGCGCTCTAATTCACGGACAGCTTCCGGCTCCGGGAACTCTGCTTCCTTCTCCTCGTAGAGTTTTACAGCCTGTTCTTTTAAAGCATGTTTTAACTTCTTCTGATCCTTGTATTCTTTTGCCTGCTCCGGTGTCACCTGCTGAAGTGGAATAATTGGAATCAATAACTGGTTCAGTTCATTAATGTCCCATTCTTCCGGTGGTAAATCCGGCGAAATACAGGTATCTACTGTATTTTCCACTCTGTCGGTAATCATCTTATAGATAACATCGCGCATGCTCTCGCCATTCAATACGCGGAGACGTTCTGCATAAATAATCTCTCTCTGGTCATTCATAACCTGATCATATTCCAACAGATTCTTACGGATTCCAAAGTTATTTCCCTCAATCTTCTTCTGTGCCTTTTCAATTGCACTGGTCAGCATCTTATGCTGAATCTGCTCGCCTTCCGGCACACCCAAAGTATTAAACATGCTAAGCAGTTTCTCAGAACCAAACAGACGCATCAAATCATCTTCCAGCGAAATGAAGAACTGGGATTCTCCCGGGTCTCCCTGACGGCCGGAACGTCCTCGCAGCTGGTTATCAATACGTCTGGATTCATGACGCTCAGTACCGATGATTTTCAGACCGCCGGCTTCCTTTGCTTCATCATCCAGCTTAATATCAGTACCACGACCAGCCATGTTGGTTGCGATGGTAACCGCACCATGTACACCGGCCTGTGCTACAATTTCAGCCTCTAACTCATGGAATTTTGCATTCAAAACTTTGTGTGGTATACCACGCTTATTCAACATGGAGCTTACCAGCTCAGAAGTATCGATATTGATGGTACCAACCAGAACCGGCTGTCCTTTCTTGTATGCTTCTTCTACTTCATCCACAACAGCATGGAATTTTTCTTTCTTGGTCTTATAAACAGCATCCTCTTTATCCACACGGATAACCGGTCTGTTGGTAGGAATCTCGATAACGTCCATTCCATAGATGTCACGGAACTCTTTTTCCTCTGTCAAAGCGGTACCGGTCATACCTGCTTTCTTATCATACTTATTGAAGAAGTTCTGGAACGTAATATTGGCAAGGGTCTTGCTCTCACGTTTTACTTTTACATGCTCTTTTGCTTCAATTGCCTGATGTAATCCATCAGAATAACGCCGGCCCGGCATAATACGTCCGGTAAATTCATCTACGATTAATACCTGATCGTCCTTTACCACATAATCCTGATCACGGAACATCAGATTGTGTGCACGCAATGCTAAAATGATATTGTGCTGAATCTCAAGATTATCCGGATCTGCAAGGTTATCAATGTGGAAGAACTGTTCTACCTTCTTTACACCTTCTAATGTCAGATTGACTACTTTATCCTTCTCATTTACCACGAAGTCTCCATCTTCTTCGATTTCCACTCCCATGATAGCATCCATCTTGGTGTATTCCTTCTGGTCTTCACCACGTTTCATCTGTCTTGCCAGAATATCGCATGCCTCATAAATACTGGTGGATTTGCCACTCTGTCCGGAAATGATAAGCGGTGTTCTTGCCTCGTCAATCAACACAGAGTCGACCTCATCGATAATTGCAAAATGAAGTCCACGCTGTACTAACTGTTCCTTGTAAATTACCATGTTATCACGCAGGTAATCGAATCCCAATTCATTATTGGTAATATAAGTAATGTCGCAGTTATATGCATCCTGACGTTCCTTAGTGTCCATGCCGTTAAACACAACGCCAACAGTCAGTCCTAAGAATTCATGAACCTGTCCCATCCACTCAGCATCACGTTTTGCCAGATATTCGTTGACAGTTACAACATGTACTCCTTTTCCTTCCAATGCATTTAAGTATGCCGGCAGGGTAGATACCAATGTTTTTCCTTCACCGGTCTTCATCTCAGCGATACGTCCCTGATGCAGGATAATACCACCAATCAGCTGAACACGGTAATGTTCCATTCCAAGCACTCTCTTCGCTGCCTCACGAACGGTTGCATATGCTTCCGGAAGCAGATCGTCCAGTGTCTCACCATCGGCAAGTCTCTTTTTGAATTCTTTTGTCTTATCCTTTAACTGCTCATCAGTCAGTTCCTGCATGGCAGGCCGATAAGACTCTATCTTATCTATAAGCGGATAAATTCTTTTTAATTCTCTTTCGCTATGTGTTCCAAAGATTTTTTCTATTGCTTTCATATAATGCTCCTATCCATAATTTTGCTTACGCAACTATGAAATATTGTACCACTATCTGCCTTTCTTCACAATATCTAATCCCATGAACGTTTTATAAACTTTTTGTTAAATCAGTGGACTTTTTACAAACAGATGCTATAATAGGCAAAGATTGAACAGGCGATTGCAAAATGGAAAAACAGAATAAGATATTTTTATAGGTGGAAGACTTCACTTCTTTTTAATGGATATGAAATATCTCGTAACTCTTAGCACTTTATTTTTCTTGATTGAAGACTGTCTTTCCGGTTGCTTTGACATAGGATTCCAGAACTGTCCGCCGGTTGCGGATACAACGCCAAACCCGCAAGGGGCACTAGGAATTTCGATGAAATCATGATTATGTCCGGCAACCGGTGTATATTCACATCCATGTTCAGATACACCTCACTGGCACATCCCTGTGCCAGTGTTGCCGGTTGCCAGTGAAATTCCAAGTGCCCCTAGCAGCTTTGCCAAGGTATCCGCACTCCGGCGGACAGTTCCGGAATTTCTTGTCAAACATTGGAAAGACAGTTGATATAACAAAAAGAAAAATAAAGCGCTTAGAGTTACAATATTTCATATCGGAAAAGAAGAGGAGCCTTTCACCTCATAAAAAATATGTCATACACTATTTTTCATTTTGCAATCGCCTGGCAACAAGTCCAGGTATAGAAAGGAGTTTCTTATGCATTACACATACAAAACCAAAGGAACCTGTTCCACCCAGATTGATTTGGATTTAGAGGGAAATGTTTTAAAACATGTTACCTTTACCAACGGATGTAACGGCAACTTAAAGGCTATCTCTTCTTTGGTAGAAGGATTAACGGTAGAAGAAGTAGAAGAAAAATTAAAGGGCATCACCTGTGGATTCAAATCCACTTCCTGTGGCGACCAGCTTGCCCAGGCATGCTTAGCAGCCCTTGAAGCGCAGAAAAAAGAAGCATAACAGAACAAAGAATGTGCCTTGGCACATTCCCGCGCCTGCGGCGGTCGCTTGCGACATCTACCTTATACGCTGCAGTGCGCATCCTCGCGGAGCGTTTTTTACTTTACAGGAAAGCAATTCCCTGTAAAGTGAAAAAGGGCATCATCTAAATTCTCTTAAGATGATGCCCTTTCATACTATTTCGTCCATTGGACTTTTACCTCATTTCGTATATTTCGTCTTCAATCCCTGAACCCTTCCTCCTGAATCCGTTCGCTTCTGAGTCCTGTTGGACTGGAACCATATCTTTACGTTGCCGTTCTGATTCTCCATCCACTTTTCTTTTGTATTTACCTCAGGTTTTCCTTCCGATTCTGAATCCATGAACTGAATCTGATTTTATTATTTATTATGTCAGGTTTCATAATATCTATCAGCTCTGCATTGGACCGTACCTTCCTTTCTTACTATTGCGTTTCTCTTCGTCTAAACGCTTGTCCGATTCTGATTTAATATCCTGGTGGTATCGACCTCCTCTTACATTATTATGAGTTTGTTCCTTCTCTTTCTGGTGGAATCTCCTCCTTACTTTGTTTCCGTTCATTTGTTTCTTTTGATGATTTGATTATATCTAACTATAGTTCATTTGTCAATACTATTTTTAGAATTTTCTTAATTATTTTTCGTATTTACTTTATTATATTGCATATATTGTGTAAATTATCTGAATTTTCAGTTTTATTTAAATTGTTAAAACAACTACAGGAAACATATGTAACTGTAATCTGTCTGCGATGCCATTTCCTATTCGCTGACTTTCCACTCTACCTGGGCACTTTCTTCCTTCTGAAGAGAAAGCAGAAGAGTAAATAACTGATGAATGGTCTCCATCAATTTCTGGCTTGGAAGAATTGCATACTGGGCCAGCCGTTCCAAATCAAAATAGCGGACATTCGGATCCGGCAGGAATACCATGTTGGTGCTCCGCACTTCTTCTCCACAAGTCTCAATATTTTCATAAGTAATCATTACAAATTCATTTCCATGCTCTTCGCAGGAATAGGCTGTATAACACTCATCTACTACCCACTGCTTTCCGTCGGCTTCTACAACCGGCTTTTCGGATTCCTCTTTATATTCGCTGGTCTTCATCTCAACATTCCAGTGCTGCTTTCCTTCTTTGGTTCTCTCATATAAATGCTCTAATGTGCTGTTTAAAAATTCTGGTGTCATTTTTGCTGTCTCCTTCTATTTTCTATTCTTTTTGTACTGGTACTTTTATGTTGTGGCTGTCCGCAGTTGCATTCGGACAGCCCCGGTTATTTTTGTCCTGTTTTTCTATTATAACACAGCCGCTTCTGCTGTGAAACCATAAGAAATAATACTTTTTAATGCCTTTTCTTTAACGAAGCCCGGATTCCTTTGCCTCTGTTTCCAGTCCGCTGGCAAGATAATCTGCCATGGCAATAATCTGCCGCTGGATATTCCAGAATGTCTGTAAATCTTTTTCATAATTACCGGCAAGCCGCTCACTGATTTCCTGTCCAATCAGTTCTACATGCATACGGAACATTTCTTTTAATGCACTTTCTTCATATTCCGGTGTTGCAGATGCTAAAAGTTCTGCGATGCGGTCTGCATTTTCGTTTAACCGGCGTACCTGCTCCGCCATATCCTTCGTTCTCCCTTCTTTTTTCTGGGTAATCAGTCCACCGGTAAGTTCTACATGGCGCACCAGTAAATCTCTGAGGCTGTGCACCGTATTTTCCGGATAATATCTGCCGAAAAGGTCTGCTATTTCCTCTGCATTATCAATTAATGCAGTAACCAGCTCCTGCTGATCCGGCAAATCCGCCGCCATGCTGACCAAAAGCATCCGGAGCAGGTAAGTATGATTCAGCCATGCCATCCGCATCAGTTCTTTTAAATTTCCTTTTCCGTTGTTATTGGAAATCCCGGAATTTCCTGTATTTCCCGACATTTCCGGTCTTGTGTATTCTCTGCCCGGACATATTTCTATCTTCATTCCAATCTGTAAATTGTAAGGATTTATCCTTGGATTGCTTAAAATAATAGAGGATACCGTTGTCTTATACTGCCGGGAAAGTTTGTATAATGTATCCCCAGCTTCCACGGTATGTTCGATTGAATTGCTGCAGTTCACGCTGACCTCTTTCCATTCTTTCTTACTTTCGTATTAGTTTATGTCAAAAATGTTGATTGGTTCCCCGATTTGCTCTTGCCAGGGAATGCGATTGCGTATACAGTAAAGGAAAAGCATGTTTTTGCGAGGTGTATTATGTCCATTAAAATATTCGTTATGACCCACAAACAATTTAAAGCTCCCACTGATTCCATGTATGTTCCCCTGCAGGTCGGACATGCAATTTCTCCGGAATTGGGCTATCTTGCAGATGATACCGGAGATAATATTTCCCGGAAAAACAAAAGTTTCTGCGAGCTGACCGGCATTTACTGGCTCTGGAAAAATTACCATGCCTGCGATTATATCGGCATCTGTCATTACCGCCGTTATCTCATAAATAGGCAGGGGCTTATTTTCACGGAAAATGAGCTGATGCGGCTGCTTCAGAATCATGACATGATTACACCAAAGCTTCTGACTTTAAATACTTCCTATTTTAATGGTTTCAGTCAGAACCATCACCAGAAGGATCTGCTGATTACTGAGCAGGTCATTTCTGAAAAATACCCGGACTATGTGCCTGTTTTTCACCATATGGTTCATGATGTACATACTTATTTTGGGAATATTTTCATTACTTCAAAGGAACGATTTGATGCCTACTGTGAATGGCTGTTTGACATTCTCTTTGAAGTGGAACGCCGGGTCGATATCAGCAGCTATGATAATTACTGCAAGCGGTTGTTTGGATTCCTGTCGGAATTTCTGTTAACAGTTTACATTGCGAAGCAGAATCTCTCCACTTATGAATGTATGGTGGGGATGTCCGGCGAAAAACATGAAACAAGAGTGCTCCGGGAATCTCTGGCAAAATGTTTCGCAGATGGTGACTACCAGAAAGCCCAGTCCATTTTCATGGAAAACTATGTGAAACGTCCGGACATTCTGATGGAAGCTTCTGATATTACCGGCGAACTGCGCCTTTGCATGCAGGTGATTTCTACCTGTTCCTTCGAACAGGAACTTTACGGGCATAACCTTTTAGATATGATTCATGATTATCATTCCCTGATGGAATTCTGTCACCGGTTAAATGAAATTGTAAATCATTTTCTTACAGGAACAGAGTCTGCCGCTGATATTTCATGGCTCAAAAAATCCACTGCTCTCTCTCCGAAAGCAGTGGATATAGCGATTCAGATGTTCTGTTCTGATGAGGACTTAAAAGAGAAAGTATTTTCAAAAATCTGTTCCCATCTCAAAGATTTTTGAATTCCGGCTTCTT
Source organism: Roseburia sp. AF25-13LB (assembly GCF_003478915.1). NCBI lineage: Bacteria > Bacillati > Bacillota > Clostridia > Lachnospirales > Lachnospiraceae > Roseburia > Roseburia sp. AF25-13LB. Next base: position 169,314 of record NZ_QUFO01000002.1, on the reverse strand, counting down.
CCTTCTAATCTGCCCATCTTTCCGGTCTCATCTGTTTCTACTGGCAGGCTGCCACAGAAACGGTCCGGCATCCCGGTGAAATAATTTCGCAATGGTCAGAGAATGTTACGGTCATTCCCTCTTTTTCAAAAAATGCTTCAATTGCCGCTTTGAGCATACCCTCTTTACCATCACATGCACAAAATCCTAACGGTTCTACAACGGCTGTCTCCGCATCATGAAAGCTAATACGGTATGGCAGGCGTTGTTCATGTAACGCTGCATTCAGGTGTGCAATCTGGTTATAAGTAAATTCCTGTCTCATAAGCACCCCTCCTCTACGGTCGTATGACAACTCTCTCGTATTACTTCTAGATATATATATTATAACTCAATTTTCTGAAAATATAAAGTAAAATGTATTTACTTTCTGTTATATTTCTATTACCATATTAGTATATTACATTAGGTCATTGTCAACGAGATAAGTTGATACCGGAAAACTTTGGTATCGAAGAACCTTTTGTTTTTATAATATGAAATACCTGCATTTCTTATGTGTGTGTTTCGCTTGATGGTAAACTGTCTTTCCGTTGCTTTGACGGAATCTCTGCACTGTCCGTCGATTGTAGATGCCACCTAACGGCTGCAAGGGGCACCGGAAATTTCGGACAATATATCACTTTATCCGGCAACCGGTGCAAATTCACATCCGTGCTCATATGCACCTCTCTGGCACATCCCTGTGCCAGTGTTGCCGGTTTTCAGGCGAAATTCCAAGTGCCCCTAGCAGTCGTTATAAGGCATCTGCATTTCGACGAACCGTACAGTGATTTTGTCAAACATTGGAAAGATAGTTTTTATAACCAAAAGTGAAACACACACATTAGAAATTCGGTATTTTTATATCTAAAACAAAGGTCTTCGATACCAGAAGTTTTCCGGGGACAACGTATCCTTGTGCGGTCAATACCTGAGTATATTAAATCAAAAGAGGAGAATGTTATGTATGAATGTCCCAATTGTGGAGGAAATCTGAGGTTTGATATTCCAACACAATCACTTTTCTGTGACTACTGTCACACACAGCTGAATCCTTACAGCTATCAGAAGGATCACGATGCTGTGGAGACATCTACTTATGATGTCAACATTTTCACCTGTCCGCAATGCGGCGGTGAAATCTTAAGTACCGAGAATGCTGCAACCGGATTCTGTAGTTTCTGTGGTGCTTCTACGATTCTTGACAGCCGGATTGCCAGGGAAAAACGTCCGGACTACATTGTTCCTTTCCAGATTACCAAGGAGGACTGCAAGAAGGCTTATGGCAAAATGATGCGCCATGCCATTTTTGCCCCTAAGGAACTGAAAGACCCTCGCAATGTAGACAATTTCCGTGGGATTTATATGCCTTACTGGGTATATAACATTACCCACGAAGGTACAGTACAGCTGCCGGCTGAAAAAAGCCACCGGGAAGGTAACTATATTGTAACCGACCACTATAATCTGCTCTGCCAGACGGATGCCTATTATAAAGGGCTCTCTTATGATGCGTCTTCTTCTTTTTCGGATGTTATCAGCGAGAATATTGCTCCCTTTGATGTGCGCGGCATGAAAAGTTTTACTCCGTCCATTCTGTGTGGTTTCTATGCTGATACTGCCGATGTGGACAGCGATATTTATCTGGAGGACGCAAAAGCCATTGCCAATGAACAGACTTATTCCAAAGTCAAAAAAATACCTGCCTTCCAGGAATTTAATTTTATTTATCCGGAAACAAACCATTATATGAGTTATGCATTAAATACGGAATGCAAGGAAGCTGCCAGCGCCATGCTTCCGGTATGGTTCTTATCCTACCGTAACAAAGACCGCGTTGCCTACGCTACGGTCAATGGACAGACCGGAAAGGTTGCTGCTGATATCCCGGTAGATAGACGTAAATTTTTACTCGGTTCCTTTCTACTGGCTATCCCGGTTTTTCTGCTTTTAAATCTTTTCTTTACCATACGGCCTGCTTCAACCCTGATACTTTCTGCGGCACTGGCACTTTTTGCCTCCATTATTTATTTTGTGGAGCTGAGCGAAATCCATAGTCAGGAAACCTATGAGAATGACAGGGGATATCAGTCCAAACAGGGAAATGTCAAGAAAGAAGCCAAAGTAAAAGTAAACTTAAAGCCCCATAAAAGCATGAAATCTAAATTCGAAAAAATAATTCCTTATCTGTTTTTAGGTGTATTTGCAATTCAGGTTCTAATGGGAATCTTTAGTTCCGGCGGTTTTTCATTTTCTAAAATTGTCATGCTTATTGTTATCGGCGGTGGGGTTCTGACTTCGCTGTTTGGATTTTCCCAGTTCAGCGAAACAACCACCCGTGGAAAAATTCCGGGATTCCTAGGAGCTTTAATTTCCATTGCTGCTGCTGGAATGATTACTTTCCTGCATCCGGTTTCCGACCTTTATTACTATGGTGGTGCAATTGTATCTTTTGCCGGTATTATTTTTACGCTTCTTAGCATTTTAAAGGAATACAATATGCTTACCATGCGGAAACTGCCGCAGTTTAACCGACAGGGAGGTGATGACCGTGCCTGATACATATAAGAAGAAATACAGCTCTTTTTCTGCAAAAATAATTCTTGGCTGCCTGCTTGCATGTTTCTTCCTCTTACTTAACGGAAGTATTACCTGCAAAGCCGAAACCAAGACCTATACCAATAAAAGCACCGGTTATCAGGTTATCGTTGAGGACGATGCCAACCTTTTAACAGACGAGGAAGAAACCACCCTTGGAAAAGAGATGGCTCCGATTACCACTTACGGAAGTGTTGCTTTTAAATCCATCGATTACAATCCTTACTATTCTACTGAGGATTATATCCGAAGCTATTACCGCGACACCTTCGGTTCCACCAGTGCAACCGTATTTCTCATTGATATGGACAATCGGAACATCTGGATTCACAGCAACGGAACCATTTATGAAACCATTACGAAAAGTTATGCCAACACTATCACCGATAATGTATACAAATATGCCTCTGATGGTGATTATTACACCTGTGCATTTACCGCTTTTGGTCAGATTAATACATTGCTCGAAGGGCGAAAAATTGCGCAGCCGATGAAATATATCAGTAATGCCTTTTTAGCAGTTATCATTGCTTTGTTGTTAAATTATTTTCTGGTACGTTCCTTCTCCCGTGCGAAGAGACCATCGAAAACAGATCTTTTAGGAAAGGTATTTACACAGTGCAATATTGTCAATCCAAATGTCCGTTTTATCCGGCAATCCCGTGTCTACAGTCCGCCTTCCAGCAGCGGCAGCGGTGGCAGTAGCGGTGGCAGCAGCGGTGGCGGCGGTGGCAGCAGCAGTGGCGGTGGCGGCGGTGGCGGCGGTCACAGCTTCTAATCCCAAGACCTGCCTTTTGCCGTTTCATACCGCTATTTCATAACCTGTAGAACCTGCCACCGGCAAATTCCTGCAGATGTCCGGCAATAGCAAAAATCCCATGGAGAATATTTCTGTTTTCCATGGGATTCTTTTGACGTTTTTTATATTGATATTTTTTATACTGCTTTCTTTTCTAAATTTTTCATGATATTTAATTCACGCAGTGCATAGAAAATGGCAACGACAGCTGCAGCGGCATCTGCGATTGGTCCTGCATACATTACTCCGTCGATTCCCATAAACAAAGGGAAAATAAGAATCAGCGGCAGTAAAAACAGCACCTGCCTGGTCAGTGATACAACAATACCAAGTCTGGCTTTTCCAATGGATGTAAAGAAACTAGAAGACATTGGCTGGATTCCATTGATAAATGTCATAAACATAAAAATTCTGAAATACCGCTCTGCGAACTGGAAATATTCTGTACTTCCATCACCAAATACCGTCACCAGCTGATGTGGAAATATCTGAAATACAATAAAAAATGCAACACCCACCAGCACGGATATCTCAAAGGCACGCCAGAATGTTTTTCTTACTCTCCCAAAACTTCCCGCTCCATAATTAAAGCCCCAGATTGGCTGACAGCCCTGGGAAATTCCAATACAGATTGCCATAAATACCATATTTACTTTTGAGATAATTCCAACGCAGGCAAGGGGGATATCTGTTCCATATACAGACATTTCTCCGTAATGACGCAGCGTATTATTCATGGTAATCTGCACGATTGCCATGGCTATCTGGTTGATGCAGGAAGCCATTCCCAATGCTGCAATCACTTTCATATATTTTACCCTTGGACGAAGCATGGAAAACCGAAGTTCCATTTTTCGGAATTTTACAAAATATATAATAACAAGCAGACCTGATACAAACTGTCCGATTACAGTCGCCCATGCGGCTCCTTTGATTCCCCAGTTAAATGTAAAAATAAATAACGGGTCTAAAATCGTGTTGATAATTGCGCCCACAAGCATGCAGGTCATGGAATAGGTCGGGCTTCTGTCCGCACGAATCAGATGCGTTCCACCGGTTGTGGATACCAGAAACGGGATTCCAAAGGCTGTAATAAATGTATAATCCTGTGCATATGGCAGCACATCCGGTGTTACACCAAATAAATACAGCAGCGGATTTAAAAACAGCAATACGATTGCTGCAATTATCACTCCACAGATAAACAGAAGACCCAGTCCTGTTCCTGCAATCTTATTTGCTTCTTCTATATTTCCTTTTCCGGTCTCCAGATTATAATTGGATGCACTTCCGATTCCAAGTAACAATGCCGTTGCCGTGCAGATAATTGATACCGGAAATGCAATATTTGTTGCGGCATTTCCAAGCATGCCAACGCCCTGTCCGATAAATATCTGATCTACTATATTATAAAGGGAACTTACCAGCATGCTGATGATTGCCGGTATTGCAAAGCGGGCAATCAGTTTCCCGATTTTTTCTTCCGCCAGCGGATTCTTCGTAGTTTCTACTGTGTGTTCCATCACGGTCTCCTTTCTTTCTCCGGCGAGGGGGAAAGCTTAAAACTTAATATATATAATCAATTGGTTATTCAGCAATTAACTGTTTTTTAACGGAAAATGCCAACAGTTCTTAGGTGCATGTTTTTCTTGATTGTAAACTGTCTTTTGCCTGCTTTGACTGGAATACTGTACTGTCCGCTGGATACGGATGCCACATAAGTCCTGCAAGGGGCACTAGGAATTTCGATTTACAGCCTGCTTTGTCTGGCAACCGGCACAAATTCACATCCATGTTCAATTGTGCCTCGCTGGTACATCCCTGTACCAGCGTTGCCTGTTGTCAGACGAAATTCCAAGTGCCCCTAACAGTCCTTAAAATACATCCGTATTTCAGCGAACGGTGCAGTATTACTGTCAAACATGGAAAAGACTGTTTTCATAGCAAAAAGAAAAACATGTACTTTAGAACTGTGGGATTTTCCAGTCCCAAACAGGCAATTGGTGAATAACCAATGATTTTGTATTATCTTATAAGCTTTCTCCATCGCCTGCATAAAGCATTTCATACCGAACGATTGTAACACCCATTTTCTCCGAAGTCAAACCAGCGGTGGAAGAGATTTCATAGAACATAGAATGTGCCTTGGCACATTCTCGCGCCTGCGGCGGTCGCTTGCGACATCTACCTTATACGCCGCAGTGCGCATCCTCGCGGAGCGTTTCTTACTTTACAGGAAAGCAATTTCCTGTAAAGTGAAAAATATGTCTTTTGCAACCATACCCAAAGAATGGTATACTTAGCATAGATATGGAGGTCGTATGATACAGACAGATAAATTGGCACAATTCTATTGTGCCCAGTATAAAACCTTTGCAAAAAAGAAGCATAAAAAAACGATACCGGAAACAGGTCCTTATCCGAAGCGGATGCAGCGGCTTTCCAAGGAACTGCTGGCTATCCATTCTCCGAAGATAAAACAGCCGCAGCTGGAGAATTATCACCGTCAGCTCCGTAATCTTTCCTATTTTGTTTATCGGGATGCCAATCCCATTTATATTATGCAGTTTGAGACTTATCTTGTTGCTGAGCTGGTCCGTCTTGATATCAGTTCCCTGCGGGACGAGGAACCGGAATTAATTACAGAGCGTTTCTTAAACTTTTTATATCAGGAAATGCCCCTTGCAATCTGCCGGCGCACCTTAAAGGATTTGTGCCATCAGTATGGACAATTTGGAATGCGTCATCAGATTGTCGGGATGGTTCCGTTGAAACCGGAAACAGAATTTCCACAGACCAGAGGCATGCAGCGGCATTTTATCCTGCATGTTGGTCCTACCAACTGTGGCAAAACTTATCACGCATTAGAGCGTTTAAAAGAGGCTTCGTGCGGAGTCTATCTTGGTCCTTTGCGTCTTCTAGCGCTGGAAATCTATGAGAAAATGAAAGATGCCGGCATTGCCTGTACGATGCTTACCGGAGAGGAATGCATTCCGGAGGAAAACAGCCGGATTACTTCTTCTACCATTGAAATGTTGGACATGGAACAGCACTATGATATTGCCGTTATTGATGAAGCACAGATGATTGCAGACCGTGACCGTGGGCACTCCTGGACCCGCGCTATTCTGGGGGTAAAAGCAGATGAAATCCATATCTGCATGAGTCCTGCTGCCGAGGAAGTTGTTACCCACCTCATAGCCCTTTGCGATGACACCTTTGAGGTTCGCCACTATGAACGGAAAACTGCACTGGTCTGTGAGCAAGAGGCATTTGTTTTTCCGGATGATGTCACAGAAGGTGATGCACTAATCACTTTTACCAAGCGTGCTGTCTTAGACATTGCCGGACGATTAGAACGTGAGGGAATTCGTGCCAGTGTCATCTACGGCAGTCTTCCACCGGAAATCCGCAGAAGACAGATTCGTCTTTTCTTAAGCCACGAAACAAAAGTAGTGGTTTCCACCGATGCCATCGGTATGGGACTGAATCTTCCGGTACGAAGAATTGTTTTTATCCAGACAGAAAAGTATGACGGCATTTCCACCCGCCCGCTTAATATTCCGGAGATACGGCAGATTGCCGGACGTGCCGGACGGTTTGGCATGTATGACACCGGTTATGTCAATGCCATGGGCGAGGATGCCAGAAATTATATTGCCAAACGTTTTGACCAGCCGGAACCGGTTATTAAGAAGGTAAGCCTTGGTTTCCCACACGTCCTTTTAGATATGGACGAGCCATTAAATGCCATTTTAAAAATATGGAAATCCGTAGAACCATCTGCTCCTTTTGAGAAAATCAGCATTGACGAAATTCTCTTTCTATATGATAAGGCATATAAAGCCCGTAAAGAAATCGATGGGTTTGAGGATAAACATACCCTCTACCGGATGCTGACCTGCTCCATTGATATCAAAAACCGGGATATCGTTGATTTGTGGCTCTATTACTGTAAAACCTATACTGCTGATGTCTCCCTTCATTTTCCATCACTGATTATGTGTAATGACAAGGGACTGATGCGTTACGAAACTTTTTATAAAATGTTGGACTTGTACCATCAGTTTTCCACCAGAATGGGAAAAATTTCTGATAGCGAGCGATTAAACCGGGAACGGGAAAAGACAGAAGATACAATTATGAAGCTTCTTGCCAAAGATAAGAAGGATTATATCCGCACCTGTAAATACTGCGGCGTAACGCTGCCGGTAGGTTATCCGTTCCGGGTCTGTGAGAAGTGTTATGGACACAGTCCCTATAAAAAAATCTGATAACAGGAGGTAATCATTATGTTTCTTTCCATTGAGTCCAAACATCCAAAATTTTATCAGGTCTTCCGGATTTTCATCGTATTTTTTGCATCGATTCTGTATGCATGGAACCTGCGTTGTTTTGCGAAAACTGCCGGATTATTTCCGGGTGGCTTTTCCGGAGTATCCCTGCTCTTGCAGGAAATCGGACTGACCTTTTTCCATATTGATATTCCATATACCTTTTTCAACGTGGCTTTAAATATTTTCCCAATCTATATCGGTTTCCGGTTCCTTGGGAAAAAATTTACCTGGTACTCGATTCTTACGATTTTCTTATCCAGTATTTTCGTAGACCTGCTGCCGGCTTATGTATTTACACAGGATGTTCTTTTAATCAGTGTGTTCGGTGGTCTTTTAAACGGATTTGCCATCTGCCTGTGCTTAAACGTTGGAACTACTACCGGTGGAACCGATTTTATCAGTATTTATCTTTCTTCCCAGAAGGGAATTGATGCATGGAATTATATTCTCCTTGGCAATGTCATTATCCTTGCCATTGCAGGTGCTCTCTTTGGCTGGTCTATTGCACTTTATTCCATTATTTACCAGTTCTGCAGCACACAGGTAATTCAGATGCTTTATAAGCGTTACAAGAAAGAGACTCTGTTTATTATTTCTGATAAATCCAATGAAATTTATCATGCGATCCGGGAAACCACCAACCACGATGCCACCCTCTTTCAGGGCATTGGCTGTTATGAAGAAAAAGAAAAGACGCTTATCTACTCCGTCATTAATACGGAGGCTAAGCGCCAGTTAATTCCTATGATACGTTCCATCGACCCACACGCATTTATCAATATTGTAAAGACGGAGGAATTGGAAGGCCGGTTTCACAATACTCCAAATGATTAATGCATCATCTGGTATACAAAACTACTTTTCCTGATACCGGTCATAAATTTTCTCCGGTGTCATCAACGAAACTTCATCAATGAAAACATTTCGGAATGTCATGGTACCGCCCTGACATTCCTTTGTTTTTTCTGCGGCTGCCTCGCCGCACAATCCAATAAAACTGCAGCAGGCTGCTGCCGCTTCTATGGTTGCTTCTGTTCCAAGAAATGCACCCAGCATAACCGATGACATACAACCGCTTCCGGTAATATGCGCCATCATTTCATGGCCTCTTCTGCATTCAAAGACTTCTACGCCATCCGTAATCACATCCACTGCACCGGATGCAATCAGTATGGTCTTCTGTGCCCTGGCATACTGCTTCATGCTTTCCACATCAACAGACTTATCCGATGCATCCACACCGGTTACGGTATTGCAGTCCTTTAACAGTGCACGAATCTCAGAATAATTTCCCCGAATGCAGGTCGGGTGAATTTCTTTTATCAAAGTCTGGCATTTCATCCGCCGGTAAGTAGAACCGGAAATTCCTACCGGGTCTAATACAATGGCATGTCCCATTTCATCCGCTTTCTTTCCGGCTTTTTCCATAGCTTCAAAATCCGCAATAGCTCCAAGATTGCAGACTAAGGCTGCTGCCCCTTCTGTTATCTCTTCCACTTCCAGCGGATGATGTGCCATGGTCGGAGATGCGCCTGCTGCCAGCAGAATATTGGCACAGTCATTGACGGTCACCGCATTGGTTATACAGTGAATGACCGGACGTTTCTTTTTTATCTCATGATGCAGTTCTGCAATTTTTCCGGCTTCTAATTCCATATTCTAGTTCTCCAGACTGTCTTTCATTTTTGCTAACATTCCTGATTTCTTTAAAGGAATGGTAATAATCATTGCAATAATGGTTCCGCCACAGGTACTGATTAAAAATGGTACTACAAAAGTAAATAATGCAGCTGCTGTATTTCCCATTACCAGATAAGCAACCGGATAAGAAAGCATTCCACCGATAATTCCGGTTCCTACTACCTCACCGATATATGCAAATGGGAGTTTCTTTCCATATTTATAAAGGAGTCCGCCAAGAAGTGCTCCACACATACTTCCCGGGAATGCCAGTGGGCTTCCCAGTGCTAAAAGGTTACGGATTAAGGATGCAATAAATGCCTGGGCAAGTCCCCACCAAGGTCCTACCAGAACAGCACACAATACGTTTACAAGATGCTGTACCGGGGCACATTTTGAGCCGAATACCGGAAATGAAAACAGGCTTCCTACAACTGCGATTGCTGCAAAAATTGCTGTTACGGTTAATTTCTTTAAGTTTGATTTGTGATTCATTTTGTCCTCTCTTCTGTTCCCATCCGAGAGGACGGGAACTTTTTAGTTTTTCTTTACTGCTTCTGCAACTTTTTCCACAATCACGCAGAGAATGACGGTAACCACCATATCCGGAAGTGTATTTCCAACCGGAGTATCAATGTGCATCAGCACACGGTAAAGCACAAATCCGATAAGCCAGACACCAAGATTACGCCACTGAAATGCCATGTCTTTTGCATTGGCTTTCTTTAAAATAAAGTAATCTGCAATCTGTACGGCAATCATCGGAGCAAAGACAGAACCGATAAGATATAAGAAATTTGTAATGTTATCCATTGGATATACAATTGCTGCAACAGTTCCGATTACCGTTACAATAATTGCTGCCCATTTCTCATTGATTTTCTCAGAAATGGATACACTGGAAACACCTGCAGAATAAGCATCCAAGAAAGTCGTTGTTACTGTTGAGAAAATGATAATCACAAGTCCTACGATACCAAATCCGGTCTTTAACATAATCTGTGCAATATCATATTCACCGGTAATAAGTGCTGCACCCATACCAATGACATACATGAAAATACTGACCAGACTGTATACAACAACGCTGACTGCGGTTGCTGCAAATGGTTTTTCTGCTTCTCTTGTATAATCACTGATTAATGGCAGCCAGGAAAGTGGCATTGCTACCGCAAGCTCTACGGCTGCGCCAAAGGTAAGGCTTCCATCATCCACGATTGCCGGAATGGCTCCATTTCCAATAAAAATCACTTTAAACAATACCAGTGACAGGATAAATAATGCAGTCATTGCAACGGTATTGAGCTTTCCAAGATTCGTAAGTCCAATCAGAATCCAAAGGATAATGAGGACTCCGATAATAGCTGCCCAGAACCAGTTTGCTACTGGAATGACACCATTGGCTGCCAGTGCGCCATCATAAATCATTATGGCTGTCCATCCTACCAGCTGCAATACATTCAACGCTGCAAAAAGAAGGCTTCCCTTCTCTCCAAAGCTCATTTTTACGGTTTCCATGGCACTTCTTCGTTCTCTTGCACCAATCATCCCTGCTGCAAACATCATCAGTCCACCGATTAAGTGTCCCAATAAGATAGCTACCATGGCTTTGCCAAATCCAAGTGGTGCAAAATAAGTTCCGGTTAAAATTTCAGCTATGGATACACCGGCTCCAAACCAGATTAATCCGTTACTGAATACAGATGTCTTCTTCTCATTCATTGGTATATTCTCCTTCTATTGCAAATGCGTGATTCATCGGGCCGCTTCCCTTTCCAAGGTCTAACATGGCTGCCAGTGCGCCGGATATGTAATTCTTTGCATACTGCACGGATGTTTCCAGACCGCGTCCCTTGGCAAGATTAGATGCTATGGCAGATGATAAGGTACAACCGGTTCCATGGGTGTTTGGATTATCAATTCTCTTTCCGTGGAACCATACCGGCTCTTTGTCCTTCTGCCAGAGCAAATCATTGGCATCATTTAACTGATGTCCGCCTTTTAACAGCACGGCACAACCGAAGGTTTTACAAATGATTTCTGCTGCTTTTTCCATATCTGCTTCTGTCTTTATCTCCATACCGGAAAGCACTTCCGCTTCCGGGATATTTGGGGTTATAACAGTTGCCAGAGGCAATAATTTAGTTTTCAATGTACCGATAGCGTCATCGCTGATGAGCTTTGCTCCGCTGGTCGCTACCATAACAGGATCCACGACTATATTTTTTGCGTGGTACGCTGTCAGTTTGTCCGCAATTGTCTCTATCAGAGCACTGGAAGAGACCATTCCGGTCTTCACTGCATCCGGATATATATCCGTAAAAATACGATCCAGCTCCTCTGCCAAAAATTCTGGAGTTACCTCCATAATGTCTGTTACGCCGGTTGTATTCTGGGCAGTAAGTGCCGTGATCGCACTCATGGCGTATACGCCATTGGCGGTCATCGTCTTAATATCTGCCTGGATGCCGGCGCCTCCACTGGAATCACTTCCAGCGATTGTTAATGCTGTGTTCATACATTTGTCTCCTTTGCATTAATTTTGTATAGCGACCTAAGGTGGTGCCCCCAATCTGCCGCTGAATTGTTCAGATGAATCATTTTCTGATACGGGCTTCGGCTTGTCCTGAAATACCTTCTTTGACTATAAGAGGCTCTAGGATTTCCCGGAAGTATATCTTTTTTCTGGCAAACGGCGAAAAGTCGCATCCATGCTCCATTCCGCCTCGCCGGCACATCCATGATGCCGGCGTTGCCTGTTGCATAAGGGAAATCCAATAGCCTCTAGCAGCCAAAGAAATGGTATTATCAGAACAACCCGAATCCCTTATTCACAAAAATCATCATCTGCACTTTATATAAGTAAGACTTTTTTATGTCCTATCTTATTCATGATTTTTTACTACCATATTTACTTTTTGCAACAGTTCTTTCGTTCCCTCTTCGATGTCTTCACATGCGAAGATTCCACTTACAACTGCTGCTCCTGCGATTTCGCATCCTTTTAGTTTCAGGATGTTATCGTGGTTGATGCCGCCAATTGCGACTACGGGGATGGTGACACTCTGGCAGATTTCCTGCAGGAGGCTTAATTCCATCGGCTTTGCATCGGTCTTGGTGCTGCTGCCAAATACGGCTCCGCTTCCTAAGTAATCTGCACCGGCTTTTTCTGCTGCCTGTGCCTGTTCTATTGTTTTCGCAGTCACTCCGATGATTTTATCTGTTCCAAGAATTTCTCTTGCACGGGTCAGCTCCATATCGGACTGTCCCACATGCACGCCATCGGCTCCTATCCTTTCTGCCAGTTCCACATTATCATTGATGATCAATGGTACCCTATAACGGTGGCAGAGTTCCAAAAGGCTTCTGCCTTCTGCTTCAAATTCCGGCTCAGATAATTCTTTTTCCCGAAGCTGCACTAAAGTAACTCCGCCCTTCAATGCTTTTTCTACCTGCTCATATAAGGTCTCTCCCTTAAGCCAGCTACGGTCGGTAACGGCATAAAGAAGAAGCTGTTCTCTTGTAATATTCATATGTGATTTCTCCTCACTACCTGCAAAAACAAAAGTGCAGGACCTCTGTAAAAAAGATTCCTGCACACTAAGTAATCGCACCTGCGTTTCGTTATCTCCCTACGTTGGCATTATCCAAATCAGGTTCTGGGTTAAAGCTTCTGCTTACTCTCAGCCCGCCTGTGCGAGCACCCCGTTTTTCAACGATTTTCATTATACACATTCCCCACAAAAAAGCAAGCTATGTTTTCCATAAAATACCTTGAAAACCACAAAAAAATGGCTTAGAATTAGTTTAGCTTATTATATCATTGTACGAAAGAGAAGGATTAAGAATATCTATGAATTATGATGAAAATGTTTTTAAAGCCAAGGCCAATATCAAAGCCCGCAGAATCTGGCTTGTATTTTCCCTGCTGCTGACCGCTAACTATGGTGCCGATATGTCCAACGGTCTCTATCCATCGAAGCAGTATCTCTATTTTGTTCTGCTCTGCTGGATTCCATTTTTTATTGGAGAATTATTTCTAAAAATCAAAGGCAAAACTACTGACATCTATCGCTATATACTGGTGCTTGGTTACGGTATCTTTTATACTTATCTTTTATGTACCACAGCATCCCCAATTGCATTTACCTACATTCTGCCGGTAACCAGTCTTTTAATTATTTTTAAAGACCGGAAATTCATGCTGCAGTGCGGTATTGCAAATACTATCAGCGTAGTAATCAGTATTATTTACCGCTATATGGTATTAAGCTGCACCACTGCTACTGACGTAAAGAATTATCAGCTGCAGATATCCTGCCTGATTCTGTGCTATATCTGTTATATCATGTCCATCCGCCACTTAAATGAAGCTGACGGTGCATTAACAGACAGCATTAAGAATGATTTACACCGTGTGGTAAATACCGTAGAAAAGGTGAAAACTGCCAGCAATAACGTTATGGATGGCATTACCGTTGTCCGGGAACTGGCTAATGAAAATAAACACGGTTCTGACGTTGTCTTAAAAGGAATGAATAATCTGACCAACAACAATCAGGAATTACAGAACCGTACGACTTCTTCCCTTGATATGACAACTGACATCAATTCCCAGGTTGAGCATGTTGTATCCATGATTCACGAAATGGTATCTTTGACGGATGAATCCATTCACCATGCACAGATTAGTTCTGCCGACTTAGAGGGTCTGGTTACAACTACCGGCACTATGTCAAAGCTTTCCAGCGAAGTAGAACAGGTTCTTACGGAATTTACTTCTGAATTTGAAAAAGTAAAATCTGAAACCGGAACCATTGATAATATTTCCGGTCAGACAAACCTTTTGGCATTAAATGCTTCCATCGAAGCTGCAAGAGCCGGAGAAGCAGGAAAAGGATTTGCTGTTGTTGCTGAAGAAATCCGTACCTTGAGCACTGAAACCAAGGCTTCATCCAAACAGATCCAGGATGCGCTGATGCGTTTGGATGAAATCTCCGGCAAGATGACAAAATCCATTGAAGAGACCTTAAAACTTATTCAGCTTACTCTTGAGAAAGTCACACTGACCGGCGAAAACGTAAATAAAATTACCGCTGACTCATCTCAGATGGGTGAGCATATACAGGTCATTGACAATGCAATCAAAGAAGTGGAAACATCAAACCGACAGTTAGTAGAAAACATGAAGTATATTTCTGAAATTGTCGATACCATGACACTCTGCATTCATGATTCCGATGATATCAGTCAGCGTATGGTAAGTAAATATGATGAAAGTGCTAACAATATTAACAGCATAGAAAATGAAATCCAGGCGTTAATGTGCAAGCTTGGAATCGGCGGCTTCATGGGTATTGAAGATATCAATCCTGGTATGAAAGCAACTATCCGCCTGACGAAAAACCCCGACCATGATTTCCATGGTGAAGTTCTGAAACAGTATTCCAACCAGATTATACTTTCCCTGGAAGAAAAGCTTTCTCTTCGTAACAGTGAATCCTGTTCCATCCAGATTACTGTTGGAAATGTACTATACTGCTGGGATAATGCTTCCATCCATGTAGATAAAATAACCTCTGATTTCGTCGTAGAAATCACCGGCAGTCCAAATATTTTAAACAGACGGAAATATCCTCGTGCCGACCTTTCCAATTTCTGTAATATTACAGTTAAGAACACCGGAGAAACCTTCCATGGACGTATGGAAAATATCAGTGCCAACGGATTTGCTTTCCTTTGCGATGCACCGTTCTTTGCAGATAGCAAAGGGACTGATATTCTCTTAAATATCCTTTCCTTTGATTTACCAGATCAGGCTGCTTTGGAAGGTCATATTATCCGAAGTTCCGACGACGAAGGGATGTATATCGTCGGCTGCCAGATGCCGGAAGACAATATGGCAATTAAAGATTATGTAGAACAGTTGCTAGGATAAAACTATTTCAAGTAATTTTTTAAGATATCGCTGCTTGCGAAAGAAGAAAACTCATAGCAGATTCCGTTTGGAATTTACTATGAGTTTTCTTTTTGGTCTGTATTTTGTATTTGTAATCCCCGGCACTACTTTTCCTGACGTTCTACTTCCATATTTTTAGGCAATACAAGATTTAAAATAATGGCAGTAAGGAATACAACTGCTACACAGTTTTCCGCAAAAATAGAACGGATAATGCCTGGGAAGATTGCAAATAAATCCGGCAGCTGGGTAAAGCCTAATCCGATACTTAAGGACAGTGCCGATATGGTGATATTTCTCTGGGAAAATCCACATTTTCCAATCATCTGCAGTCCACTGATTACGATAGTTCCGAACATCATAATCGTACATCCACCCAGAACGGCACTTGGCAGTGTGGCAAGCACTGCGCCCACTACCGGAAAAATTCCTGCCAGAATCATAATTATAGCTCCTGTTGCAATGACAAAACGGTTTACAACCTTGGTCATGGCAACCAGACCTACGTTCTGGCTGAAGGATGTAATCGGCATACAGCCAAATACCGAAGATAATGCACTGACAAATCCGTCACAGGCAAGCGAGCCCGCAGTTTCTTTTGTAGTAACGTCACGGTTTAAGCCGGATGATGCCAGTG
This sequence comes from Roseburia sp. AF25-13LB, assembly GCF_003478915.1. Taxonomy (NCBI): domain Bacteria; kingdom Bacillati; phylum Bacillota; class Clostridia; order Lachnospirales; family Lachnospiraceae; genus Roseburia; species Roseburia sp. AF25-13LB. The sequence goes on along the minus strand of NZ_QUFO01000002.1, from coordinate 153,283 downwards.
CCGAAGTATCTCCGATTGTCTCGGTTGCCGATACTAAAAATATCAGAACAAATGCGATAATGGCATCTGCATGAAATTCCATTTTAAATGGCATCAGATGTGGCAGCGCCAGAAGACTTGTATCGGAAAGTGCTGAAAAATCTACCACACCCATACACAATGCCACAATATAACCTACAATCAGTCCAAACAGTACGGCTAACTGTTTGAAATAGGATTTTGCTACAATATTAAATACGATACAGCATACCAGTGTCACAGTTCCAAGTATCCAGTTGGTTGCAGATCCGAAATCTGCACTGCTGCTGCCACCACCAAAGGAATCTGCGCCTACTTCAAGCAGGGAAAATCCAATTGCTGTTACAACGGTAGCTGCTACAATCGGTGTTACCAGTTTCATCCAGTATTTGGATAAAAGTCCAAGGACACCTTCTACGATACCTCCAACAAGAACCGCTCCCATGATTGCTCCATAGCCATACTGTCCGCCAATGACACAGGCAATGGATACAAAGGTAAAGGAAATTCCCATGACAATCGGAAGTCTCGAACCGATTCTCCAGATTGGGAATAACTGAATCAATGTTCCGATTCCAGCAATCATCATTGCACTCTGAATAATCATTGCCGTATTCTTTGCATCCATTCCGCAGGCCCCTGCCACAATCAGAATCGGTGCAATATTGGCTACAAACATAGCTAAAATATGCTGCAAGCCAAATGGAATTGCATTTAAAACCGGCACTTTGCCATCCAGCATATAAATATTATCTACACTGGCTTTCTGACCTGCTGCCATACCATCTTTTGTGTTTTTTCTTTCTAAAAAACTCATTTTCTTTTTTCCTCCGTTATCTATTTCCGCAATAGCATTCCCGCTATCTTTTTTATCTTATGACGGAACAAAGGGGAGGTCAACTTCTTTTTACAATTTCCAGCCTGCTGCCTGAAGCTGTGTCTTTGCCATATGCCGGTAAACGCCATCCTTTGCTGTAAGTTCTTCCGGTGCACCCTTTAAAAATGCTCTTGCAATAGACGGAATCGTATTAGGCTCTCCAGTCTATTATGCGGGGGCAAGTGGACAGATTACATCATTTCTTGACCGAGCATTTTTTGCAAGGATTCAGTTAAAACTCTTCCCCGCAGGATTCAATCACTTTTTTATACCAGTAAAAAGAATCTTTGCGGATTCTGGAAAAGTCTCCGGTCCCGTCATCATTTTTATTTACATAGATAAGACCATAACGCTTCTTGAATTCTCCGGTGGAGGCACTGACAAGATCTGTACAGCCCCAGCAGGTGTAGCCGATCAGATCTACTCCGTCATGGATTGCTTCCTTCATCTGCTCTATATGGCGGCGCATATATTCAATACGGTAATCATCGTGAATCTTTCCATCCTCTGTCAGCTGATCCACCGCCCCAAGACCATTTTCCACGATCATGATTGGAATCTGATAGCGGTCATAGATCTGGTTCAGAACATAGCGAAGACCAGTTGCATCGATCTGCCAGCCCCAGTCGGAAGCTTTCAGATATGGATTTTTCAGATTGTCACTTCCATTTCCGGCCGTTTTCTCTCCGTCCTTTGTCACGCTGACACAGCTACTGGAATAATAGCTGATGGTGAAAAAGTCCACCGTACCCTTCTTGAGGATCTCTTTATCCTCCTGAAGAACCTCCAGCTGGATTCCGTGCTCCTCAAAGTATCTCGCTGCAAATCCCGGATAATATCCTCTTACATGAACATCACCGGCAATGGAATTGTGGATCTGCCCAAACTGCTGTGCATATAAGATATCATCCGGATGGCAGGTATATGGATAACCATTGTGATAAGCAAGCATACAGCCAAGCATAAACTCCGGATTGATCTCATGAGCCATGGAAACTGCAAGTGCACTTGCTACCAGCTGGTGATGCATTGCCTGATAACGGCTCTGCTCACATACATCCTTCGGGTCCAGCATTCCTGCACAGAATACCGCACCAAAATCCTGCGTCAGCATATTGATCTCATTAAAAGTCAGCCAATATTTTACCTTACCTTTATATCTCTCAAATAAAACCTTTGCAAATCGAAGATAGAAATCGATCATCTTACGGTTTTTCCATCCGCCATACTCCAGAGAAAGATGAAGGGGATTCTCATAATGAGAGATCGTTATCAGCGGCTCAATGTTATATTTTCTCAACTCATCGATCACATTGTCGTAGAACTTAAGGCCTTTCTCATTTGGAGTTTCCTCATCCCCATTTGGGAACACTCTGGACCAAGAAATAGAAAAACGATATACCTTAAATCCCATCTCTGCAAAAAGAGCAATATCCTCTTTCCAGTGATGATAAAAATCAGTTGCCTGGTGATTGGGATAAAATTCTTCCGGTAACGGTGCCGGCGGTGTAAGACGACGTTCCTTATCCACACTTCCTCCTGTCAGGACATCTGCAATGGACGGGCCTCTGCCATCCTCATCCCAACCGCCTTCATACTGGTTTGCAGCAGTTGCTCCGCCCCAGAGAAATTTTTCCGGCATACGGTTATAATTTTTCATATTTTAATTTTCTCCTTTTTACAAACATCAGACGGATCTGTTATCTCCGCCTGATGTTTCGTTGTTATTCTTATACAATAGTCAGAAATTTATCTCCTGCATTTACAGCTGCATCTTCTTTTTCCATGCATACTGCTTTGATATAATCAGAAATATTGGTCACAACAACCGGTGTGATCAGATCATATCCTTCTTTCTTAATGGCATCCATATCGAATTCCACAAGAAGCTTTCCTTTTTTTACCTTATCTCCCTCAGAAACATGGGATTTAAAATATTTACCATTTAAATTTACAGTATCAATTCCGATGTGGATCAGAATTTCTGCTCCACTTTCTGTCACAAACATGATTCCATGTTTGCTCTCCATGATATTTGCCACCGTACCATCTGCCGGTGCATAAACCTTTCCTTCTGATGGAACGATTGCTGCTCCGTCACCTAAAACCTTATCAGCAAAAGTTTTATCCGGAACATCGGAAAGTGCTTTTACAGTTCCTGCTACCGGTGCACAAAGCTCGATCTTATCTACAAGCGGAGCGTTCTGCTGTGCTGGCTGTTTTTCTGTATCTGTATTCTGTACTTCATCCTCTGTCTCAGCCTTTACATCCTCAAATCCGAAGATAAGTGTAAGAACAAAAGCAGCTACAAAAGATACCACGATCATAATGATTCCATAAATCAGATTGCTTAATCCCTTCTCGCCGATAAACGCCGGGATCGCCATGATACAATTCTGTGCAATGTAAAGAGAAACCTGAAGAAGTCCTCCTACGATACCACCGATTCCGGCTGCGATGGAAGCTGCTACAACCGGTCTTTTCAGTTTCAGTGTAACACCATACAGAGCAGGCTCTGTGATACCCATAAGAGCGGAAACACCGGCTGCACTTGCCAGCTGTTTCATGTTGCTGTCCTTGGATCTTACAGCTACTGCAAGAGAAGCTCCGGACTGTGCAAGGTTAGAGCATACCTGAGATACAAAGATCAGTGTATCGCTACCACCGGTTGCAATGGCATTCAGTCCGATCGGTGTCAGCGCATGGTGCATACCGGTCATAACGATGAACGGGAAGGTTGCTGCAAGGATACCTACAATAATGAAACCAAGTTTTACGGACAGGAAGTTGATGGCTACCGCAAGTCCGTTACCAATAATTGTTCCGATCGGTCCAACTACGATCAGGGCGATCGGTGCACTGATCAGAATTACCAGTGTCGGGTTCAGGATCAGTTTTACCATTTTCGGTGTGATCTTATCAACCAGAATCTCAATATAATGTGTGATCCATACCATCAGGATAACCGGAATAACGGAATAAGAATAAGTTGCTTTTGTGATCGGCAGACCAAACAGTGTGATGGCCGCATCACCAGCTACCATAGTTACAAAGGTAGGGCTTAAGTAAACACCGGCAATAAACAGCGCCAGTGACTGGTTCACGCGGAAAACCTTGGCAGCATTTGCTGCGATCAGGAACGGCATGAAGTAGAAAGTAACATCTCCGATAAAACTGATCACCTGGTAGGTGCTGCTTGTTTCTGATACCAGATGAAAAGTTGTCAGCAGGGTAAGTACAACTTTGATCATACCTGCTGCAGTCAGGGCAGGGATCATCGGGGTCATACATCCGGTGATGGCATCGATAACTTTTGAAACAACACTCTTTGAGCTGTCAGAGTTCGCTGCCGGTGCATCATCGGTAGGAACACCTTTGTCTTCCAATGCCTTGTAAACAGCGTTTACTTCGTTTCCTGCGATAACCTGGAACTGATCTTCATGCCAGTTAACGCCGGAGATCTCAGAAAGCTTTAAGATCTCTTTCTCGTTGATCTTCGATCTATCTTTCACATAGAAACGAAGCCTTGTCATGCAGTGGAACAGACGGGTGATATTATCTTTTCCGCCCAGCGCTGCAATCAGTGTGTCTGCAGTTTTTGCATAGTCCTTTTTCATTTGGGGACCTCCTTTAATAATAAATATTGAAATTTATATTAAAGGTCTTGCCTGAAAAGATACGCACATGGCACGTATTTCAGTAACAATCCATTAACACCTAATTTATAAAACAATCTCTTTTCACAGATTTTTCAGACGTTTATGGTCTTCTGTGATCTTCTGGATATGAATCGTCAGATACAGCATTTCGTCCTCAGTCATAGCGTATTTATATTCCTCTTCCATCATAAGATAGATCATTTTTACACAGCCGTAAGCTTCTCTGTACTGCTCCTTAATGATCTTGAAAAGCTCCTGATTCTCATCATAGTGAAGTTCTTTATGAAGGAATCTCTGGGCAAAATATTTCAGATGCGTGAGAAACCGCTGATAATACAGATTATCCTCCTGAAATTCCATATTGTCATAATACTTCTCCACGATGTCCAGGATCTGATGTACGATAATGGAAATCTGATAGCTGTCCGTCTTGCCGCCATCTTCCGCATTCACAAAATGCAATGCAAAAAATCCTGCTTCATCTGCAGAAAGATCTACCTCGAACATCTCATTTACCTTTTTCAGTAATTCCAAGCCGATCTCATATTCCTTATGATAAAGCTGCTTGATATCCAGAAGCAGCATATTCTGAAGGCGGATCCCGTTTTCAAGTCTGGAGATCGCACCCATGATATGGTCGCTAAGGGAAAAATAAATACTGTCATTTAATTTCATCCCCTCTTTTTCCTTCACTTCATTTACAAAAGCTCCCACAAAATCCAGATATTTTTCCGGAATAGCAGTCAGATAACCCTGTATCTCCTTGCTGATCTGGGCATTTTCCGCAGTAAAGATCTTCTCGATCCTGGACTCCTCCACTTGCTGTCCTTTCTTTTTCTGAAAGGCAATTCCGCAACCCTTTACAATAACTTCATGTCCCTGTCCATCCCTGGACAGTATCAGATTATTATTCAAAATCTTATGGATAACCATATTCCTGTTCCCCCGCTGCCAGACAAATAAAAAAAGGCCATTACAGTATATAGAAAACCTATTCCTATACTACTATAAGGTCTTGCCTGACGATAAATAAATATTTCAGTAACAATCCTTCTGATTCGTAACTATTTAATAACTGCATGTAATAGTATCAGAAAAAATATATGTTGTCTATCTGGAATATTTAATAAAATATTTATAATATTTTTGTGAACTTTGACAAAATCCCCTGATGTTCCTGCCATACGGATGATATGTACCCTCTTTACTGGACAACCAGTAAGGAGGGTACATATCAATGAATGGATACCCCCTTTCTCCATTAAAAAAAGAGCCCCAAACATACCAAAAAATATGTTTAGGACTCTACCTATGACGGGACAATGAAGTTTACTAATTTCAGGATAATAGAGTTTGCTAATTTACAGTTTACTACTCAAACTCGCAAAGTCTGGTTTGATTTAGGTTATTTCAATATGGTTATCTATACTATTTTGTATTGTTATTCTACACCTTTTCCACACATTATTTTTCGTTTCACATATTTTTAGTACCAATCCAGTACCATTGCATTTTTCATTATTGTGTGTAGTTCCGGTGGCTTGCAGGTTCGTTTGCCATTCACAGAATAAATTCTGTCGGTTTGCAAGTCCATCTATGGAAATTATAATCTCCAAGCGATATTTCTGCAAGGAAAAATTTTGTGGTACTAATGGGTAGTACCATCATTCTCCATATCATTCATCAATTTATCAAAGTCACTTTCATATAGTGAATCCTGTATAACTCTGTATTTTTCAAACTCACTTTCTGCAAATTCCTTTGCAATAACTGCAGTAACTTTTCCTTTATCCTGAAGTACTTCTGCATCATTAAATCTAAAAAATGCGTCAAGCTTTGTTTTCCAATCTTCCATAGTCATAGGAATATGTCTTCGTGCCTGTCTTGTTGCATAATCAAGATACATTGTCACAATCTCATTCAATTCTGCAAGTTCTTCTTTTTCTAAATAGTTTTTTGCAATTGACACATCTGTTTTTACTATTTTACCATCAGGCGCATTTTTCCATGATTTAAGTCCCATATGTTCTTTATTATGATCAGCTCTTGCAACAATCACTTCTGCCGCTGTATTACCATGAACTGCATAATGCATCTTGTTCTGAACTGTTGCATAAAACTCTCTTGTCACCTGTGAATTCTTATCATAATCAACTGCTGTTGCATATATATCTGTAATTTTCTGGTAAAATCTTCTCTCACTTGCTCTGATTTCCTGAATCTCAGCAATAAGATGCTCAAAATAGTCTTCGTCGAAAATCTGTCCATTAATCAATCTGCTTTTATCAAGAACATAACCCTGCTTTGTAAATGTATCTAACACTTTGGTTGCCCATGTCCTGAACTGTGTTGCCCGTTCTGAATTAATGCGATAGCCCACAGCAATAATAGCTGCTAACGAATAGAACTTATAATTGTATGTTTTTCCATCATCCGCAGTTTGTGCAAATTTTGCACAAACTGAATTTTCATCTAATTCTCCCTCTTTAAAAATGTTACTCAGATGTTTTGTAATCACACTTCTATCTACATCAAAAAGCTGCGAAATCGCCTTCTGCGTCAACCAAACATTGCCATTCTGAACCCTGACTTCTATTCCTTCTTCTCCTGCATCTCGTGTAAAAACTAGAAAATCCACAGTGCTATTTCTTATCTGTAATTCTTTGCTCATAAACGCATTCCTTTCTCTATTCTCATGAAACGTCTTCTTTACATCTTATCGACTCCACATGTTTTAGTCCTATTCAGCTCAACCATTATCTCAAAATGTAATTTCCATCAATTCACTGGCTATCTCTTTACTCAAAACCCTCATAATACTGTCATCAACCTTATCCTTCGCCAAAAGATTAATATTTCCATACCAGACGACTTCCTGATCAATAACAGCAAAACGTTCACATGACTCTTCTACTGTTTTAATGTAGAAACCAGCTTTGCGCATTTCTTCATGTAGCTGCATCCAGTATGATGCATCTCCAAATCCATAGGAATCCGGTGCCCATGTTACTATCGTAATCTGAACACCTGATAACTGCTTTTCTTTTAGCAGGTTAATCAGTTCATAAACTTTTGTCCCACTAATTGCAGGGCTTGAAATAATTATATTTTTATTTGCATCCAGTAAATCTTTATGATAATTTTCAGCATAATTATCACCGTCATATATTGCATTAGCTGTCTGTTTATCATTATGCAAACCACCTGCAATCTCATATCCAATCTGTTTATATGCTTTAAGTCTCTTCATATACATGTTATTAAACATTGTAATATGGTTGTCTACATAATCATATATTATTACATTTTCTTTACCAGCATAATCACGATTCAATCGACCGGCATACTGTTCAACAACTCCACGAAATGATACAGGTGTTGCCATAAAAAGTGTATCCAGTCTTGGAAAATCAAAACCTTCTCCTACCAGTGAACCTGTAGCTATTAATATCAGAGACTCCGCCTTATCAACCTGATGCATCTGTTCCAGAATCTTCTTATGTTCTTTCTTTGAGTTGTTACCTGTCATTAAGAATACATTTTCTGCATAAGCTTTCAAACGCTCGTACAGTTTCTCTGAATGATCCTTGTATCGTGATAAAACAACTGGGGTGCGACCTGCTGATACGCAATTCTTCACATCTTCAACAATCTGTTCGTCTCTGATATCATTATTATGAATAATCTCATAAGCTTCATTTGGATGCATCTTACCGATAAGTACACCTCTTGGTGGAACAGTTCTGGTAAAACGCGGATATACAAGATGTTGTATCCCCTGCTCCATAGCCTTTTCCTTTGCTGTGTAACTATATCTTATAGGTCCTATCAGCATATAATTGATTTTTTCCAGTCCATCTCCTCTTTTCGGAGTTGCTGTCACACCATATACATACCTTGCTTTTACTTCTTTTAGCACATTTGCTATTGTTTCAGAGGCAGAATGATGACACTCATCAATTATCACAAGTCCATAATCATTCAGCAAATTATGAAACTCTCCCTTTTTGCAAAGTGAGCCGACCATTGCAATATCAACAATCCCTGTCATCGAATCATGTACTCCCTGCAATGTTCCAATCAGACTTTTTCTAGTTCTTAATCTTCCAGTTTTCGTTTTGTACTGGGGTAGTTCTTCATCTATAATTAAAAATTTGTTTAGAGCATCTTTCCACTGTTCTATAAGTGCAGATGATTCAAGCAGGATCAGAGTATTCACTTTCTTTTCTGCAATTACTGCACTGCATACAACTGTTTTCCCAAATGCTGTTGCAGCATGAAGTATTCCATTATCATGCTTAGTCAGTTCCTTTAACGCCTTGTTCTGTTCATGTCGTAGTTCTCCATTGAATTCTACATTAATATTTCTTCCCTGCTGCCTCTTGTCATCAATAGTATATTCAATTCCTGCCTTATCAATATTTGCTATTAATTCATCCTGTAATCCTCTTGGAATCTGTATGTATCCACCAAGATGGTCTTTTCCAAGATAAATCCACCTCGAAGTATCATAATTAGATGTTCCAATCGCACGATTTTTATAAAATACTGGGTTACTAAAGGCTGCCATTCTGCGAATCTTATTCTGCATCGCAGGCTTAAGATTCGTGCTGTCGACATATATACCATTTGATAATGTGATATCCATTTTCCCATCAACATCTGATTTTGCAAAATTTTTCATTCTATCCCATGGCTTTTCCCTATTTTCTTCATCACTGGATGCTTCAAGGTCATCTGCTGTAAATATCCATTCCTTTATCTTATTCTCCAGAAATTCTTCTGAAAGCTTAGATTTACTTAATAAAGCATTCCATTGGTCAGGATAAGCATTCCAGTTACTATCTACAAATGCACTATTGCCATCTTTCAACACCCTTCCCTGTAATGGCAATGCAATCAGGTTTCCTATTGCCACATTTTCTAAGGAATCCTGTGCTGGCAACATTCTATCATAATAATTGAATGACTTTAAATTCACCTTCTCTGCACCTTTATCTAAAAGTGCAAAGCCAAATTTACGAACCAATGCCGCCGATATTGGCTTGTCAAAGAATATCCATATATGTGCACCTTTTCCTGAACGAGAACGTTCTACCAAAGGTTCTATCCCATTTAATGTGCAGATATCTCTCATAGCTTCGACTTCTTCAATCCATGTATCATCTGTATTTGCAAAGTCCCTTTTTTCTGCATTCTTCTCATGATTATCAAAGTCAAACACCAGAAATCTACATGTTCCATCACTAAATAATGGATACACACCAATTACATCTTTTGCAACATAAGAGTTTCCCCTCAAATGCATCAATATGGTTGATAAGTCTAATCTTGTATATGAACAGTATTTGCAATCCTTACAATCTATATGTGTATTTAATTTCCTATGGCAATTATCTGACCAGAAATTATCACACTGCGGATAATATGCCGCCTCTCCGTTTTTATTTACATTTCTTTTCGCATATACATCTGTTCTTCCCCAAAAGAATGAGAAAAAGAGCTTTGCCATCCTGTCTGTAATCTCTTTTGGGTGCACAATCCTTTTACCCTGTTCTGGATCAAAATCCTCTTTCTTTTCCGTTTCCCTTATACTTGCCAGTTCATTTTGATATGACAATCCTGCTTTATCCAATATATTCTTTAATACCTGATTCTCCAATTGCAGATTATTTAGCTGCTTCTGCAATCTCGTCACATTCTCTATTGGATCTTGCATTGGTCATACCTTCCTTTCCATCATTATCTATTCATCTCAAGTATTCTTTTCACTTCCTGCTGCAATTTGTCACTGAATTCTGATAAATCATAATATGTAATCACCTTCAGTCTAATAAGACGAACAATATCCCATATTGCCTCTGACTTGCTCAACTCCATAATAACACCCGGATGGCGCTTATCTTCTTTTATCCGTTTTTCAAGTTTCCAGAATTTCTCTGATGCAGGCTTTTTATCATCATTCAGAAAATTGGCATACTCTTTAACAAGACCTTCCATATTTTTTTCCTGCCAACCTGATAATCTTTCTCGAAATAGCTTCCAATCTTTTTTACTTATGTCCATGATTTTGAACCTCCTCAGTATCAACAAACAATTTCAAAAATGAGACTGACTTGAGACTACTACTTTATAATTCACCTGCAAATACCGATTTTATCGCATTTTGCTATATCATAGAGTCTCACTCAGTCTCAAATCCCGTGAGACTTTGCTGAGACTAACTCTGGAATATCCTTGAGTGAACGTTTAGGTGACACATTGAATGCCATATTTCCTGTGGTTTACTTAATTTTCCATTCTCCACCATTATCTGGGTCTTTTCGTTCTATGATACCTTTATCCTTTAATTCTGATATATATCTAGCAATTGTTCTATCTGTGACATCTAAGGCTATTCTTAATTCATCAATAGAAATATTCGGGTTTTCCGAAATCATTTTTAGGATCTCACATGCTTTAGCAAGCTTCTTCTTAGAATACTCTGGCATTAATTTCTTAATTTTTTCTTCCGAAATTTCTATGACATTTTCATTCACCTGTGTTGCATAATTAGTGCCATAATTCAGATTATACAAAGTCAATATAAAATCATCATTATCCGCATCAAAGACTGGCATCTTAGTCTCATCAAATTCAACCTGTCCCTCATAGTCTGCCAATATTTTCTTAAATCCACTACCTCTACGCTCCATGTATTTCAAACGGCTGAATATATCAGCTAATATCGGATTTCTTCGCTTTGATGGGATTTTCAATAAATCTTTTCCCGCTAAAGATATTCCGCTTACCATTCCACCCGGTGAATATATTTCGATTCTATCATCAAACATATCTATGTGAACTTCACTACCTATTTCCATATAATTTCTATGAATCAATGCATTTACTACACCTTCGAGCACTGCACGATCCGGATAATCAGGCATTTCAATTCTGCCATCATCAACCTTACGCCATGCTTTCTTGGAATTATTTCTTACAAAATCCGGTACAGACTGCAATAGTGTAACAAGACTTCCCGTATATTCCTTATCAATAATAATTGCTATATTTTCTTCTTATAATCAAACTCAACTACATGTGATTGGTTTTGATTGCATTCCCAAAAATACATTTTCTTATAATTGGAGTAATTTAAAAACATTTCTCCTATTGGCTGCGTCTCACAGTATGGACACTTTTTCCCTTTTATTCTATAGATTACTCCATCTATATTCTTGTAGCACTTTCCCGTTGTTCTTATATCTTTTTGTACTAACTCATCTGACTTTTGAAAAAAAGCAAAGAATTTGTCTAGCCACTCAATCTTAGATTCTAATTCTACAAAAGCACCTTTTGTCATCAAAGGTAACATATTTATGATATCATAAACACATATAATCAATAAACCTATTCCAAACACAAAAAAAATGGCCATAGTAAACAGCAAAAATATTTTTGTACTGCTCTGTATTTTTTCAAGTATCTCTTTTGTTAGTACATTATAAAGTATTGATGCAACTGCTAATAATACGCAGGCTACTATTCCTTCATATGCTTTACTTTTCAAAATTTCTTTAACAGAAGTTCTTTCCTTTTCAATTATAGTGTCTCGCATACTATATGTTGATTCGCAAGCTTTTTGTGATGAGTTTCGTGTGCCTTGCTGAATTTGTATATTTTTAACATCTCCATAAAAATTATTAGCATTAATAGTATTTCGAATTATTGCCCTAACAAATTTAACTGTTTCATCACAATATTCCATGTCTTCACATTCATCTCGTAATCTTATAAGTACATCTTCATATCCACAAATTTCATCATTATATTTCACATTACTATATACATCTTCTAAATCCTTATGTTCTCTTGCGCAACTATTAAATAATCCTTCTAAACGCATACACATGCTTTCATCAACCATATCATTCTGAATTGTTTCTATAGCTTCACCCAAAACATTAACCGCTTCTACACAAAAACGAAGGTGTAACTCAAAAAAATCAGCAATATTCTGCTTTTTTATATATGCGTTTTCCATAATATTTTTTAATTCTTCGATAATACTATTATAATTATGGATATGTTTGTGGTATTTTTCTATTATCTCTTCTGCAGAATACTGATTAGTAACTTCTCCCATTTTTTATTCCTTCTTTCGTAATCAAAATTTTTCTTATGTTTTTTCTACTTATCTTGTAATGAATCTACGTTTCCCTGTTGCATTTGCACATCTGTTGCTGTTCCCCAAAAATTTGTTATATAATTTGTTATTTCTGTTTTTTCTTGCGCAATCTTTTTTTCTTCTTCTGAAAATGAATAATCTCTCCCAACTATTCCACTTTCTTCTAACGTCAAAGCCCAATCTAAAATATTATTTTTCACTCTACTTAAAATAGAATATATTTGATTTTTTCCAAATTCTAATCTAAATTGAGTATTAAATCCACAACATTTTGCTACATACTTATTCCTCTCAGCAGGTAAATTCATCACTAACATTGAGCTTTCAGCATTTTGGTATAAATCATATAGCTCTGAAACTGAATTTGGCAATTTTGTTTTCGTAAAAGTGCTTTCAGCTACTGCAGAATCCATCACAACCGGAATCCATCCCCTTACAGGATTTAATGCTTTCAATTGTCCCTGTATCATTCTATATTCAGGGACCTCTTTTTTCCCATATCCTTCTTGCTCACACTGTATCCATTCTTGAAATTCTGGCAGCTTCAATTTACGTGCAATAACGTATGATTTTCTTAATAAAGATTCTATATCTGCTTTTTTATCCATAGCTTCTTTTTGTAGTTCCAAAACAATACCATTCATAATTCATTCCTCTTATATAAAAAGTAATTTTATTCCTTCTACAATCCCTGTCGCAATTAGACTTCCAGTCACACCAATAGATAAATTTTTCAAATCCATTAAAAGCATTTTCACTTTACTAGGATTTTCTTTCTTTTGGACTAAAGCATCAATTTCTGTTATTTTTTGTCTAACTTCCATTGCTTTATCCCCAAACTCATCTTCTAACAAAGAATCATACTTCTTTATTTTTGTAACGAACTCCGAAACCCTATCAAAATCTAGTGTTTCTACAGCAGTAACCGTTTGTGTTTGTATCGAATTAACATTTCCTTGCTGAAGTTGTATATTACTTACATTACCATAAAAATTATTTGTATTACTGCTCATACATACCTCCTGATACTTTTTTTCTTTATCCTGAAAATAATCTATCCCTACCATTGTTAAATAAATATCCAACCTGCCGCTAATATACATTGAACTAGCATTCGTAATACAACCACACATTTTCAAATCATCTAATATTGCTTTAGCATTAAATTTAACATTAGGTATTTCCATAAATTCATCTATGCCACAACTTATAGCATCTTGACCTAACTTTCCTCTTTTTCCCAAAAGTATCTCCAAAAATTTTTCACTATCTTTTCTCAACACAAACGCTCCTATCTAAATTCATTAAGTTTTCGTTTTGTTTTTCTTCTATTTACCATTTCTATTAGTATAAACTTATTATAACATAGAACTTTCTATAGAAAAGTTTATTCTCAAAATTTAGATTTTATCGGAGCATATTTTTATTGCATAGATGCCTTGCATAGATGCCATATTATATCCTTTTGTCTGTAACCCAATTTCGACTAATATCCAGAAAGAGGAAATGCAACATCAAATGCCTCCTTCATTTCTGCAACACTATGATATCTTTTATCTAAATCTGATGAAATACCCTTTAATACAAAATCCTTTATATTTTGATTTTTAATCTTTTCCAAATTATACCTACCAGTCATTACATAATAAATAAGTCTTGTAAGCGCAAAAGTTTCATACTCCATATTATAATTTCCAAATCCTACAATTTGAAGATTACTATCATTTAGTGAACCCTTTATTTCACTTCCGAAACTTGTCAAATCACTTTTTTCCATCTTAACTAAACCAAAATCAGAAATTTTTACTATTGTCAAATCATTTTCATAGTGCTGTAACAATACATTTGTAAAACTAATATCTCTATGTAGATAGCCTTTAGAATGAATATAAGAGAATCCTCTGAAAATCTGCATTGCAAGCATTACACTTCTTGCAACTGCAAAGAAATCAATCGACCCCATACCTCTGTATGCCGCCTTTGCTCCTGAACCTTTATTCATATGACCAATAAGAACAATTGCACAGCCTGTCCTCTCTGCAATACTACCTAGCCTCTTTGTATACTCTCTTGCCTCATTTGCCCTGTTCATGTCAGTTCCACCGCCAAGGTATGCCTGAATCGGATCAAGTATCAGCAAGCCTGCTTCTGCAGCTATAATTGCTTTTTCAATTCTCTCATCTATCATAGAGAGCGACTTTTCACTTCCATCTATAATACTTATCCTGCTACAATCTGCCCCTGCCTGCTCTAGCCTTGGTTTTACTGTATCTGCCAGTCCGTCTTCCGCTGTCTGATATATCACATTTACAGGTTTATCAATATTCATTTCTGGTTCAAGCCTCTCACCTCTTGAGAGCTTAGCCGCAATATTAAGTACCAGTGTTGATTTTCCATCTCCTGGATCTCCCTGCACAATTGTCATCTTTCCATAAGCTATGAACGGATACCACAGCCACTTTATTTCCTGCGTCTGTACATCTGACATATTTATTAACTTAAGTTCTGCACTTTCTTCCATCTTGTTCCTCACTTTCATAAATAATCATTGTTTCAAAAGTGAGCTGCTGTTATACTTTATTTGGTATCAGCGTAACAGAAGCCCGCTTTTGTTATCTGCCGAGGCTTTCCCGATTGCCGTCAGGAAAGCCTCTATTTCTGCCATAAATATTTTGCACCATCTAACATATCAATGATTGCCTGTATCATTGCCAGATAATCATGCTGCAATTCCTCTATATCTGAATAGATACTGCCATCTATCGGCGATTCTTTTTCTTTTATCTGTCCTTTTTCTATGATTTCATCATACAAGCTGTGAATATCTTCCTGCATATGCTCAAGCGTTTGCACCAGCAGATATATCGTTTCTTTCTTACCTACAACACAGATTCGACCATAGATACAGCATCTTGCAAAAAATGTTTTCTTCATCATTCCACTCATCTTTATTCTTGCTTCAATTTCACGTCTTTCGTGGTCTGATATACGAAAACTGATTGTAGAATTTTTATGAACTCCACTCATAATGCATCAACTCCTTTCCTTGTTTCTGTTGCAAACTCAGAATTAAGCATGTCTGCCATCTCAATCTGTTCTGTTGGAAACATATGAGCATAACGGAATGTTATTGCCTGACTTTCATGTCCCACTCTGTTAGCTATTGCTACTGCCGAAAATCCAAGCTTGATTAACATTGATGCGTACGAATGCCTGAGATCATGAATTCTTATTCTTTTAACTCCAGCTGCTTTTGCACCTCTGCGCATTTCATGGTGCAGATATGATTTCGTAATCTGAAATATTCTGTCATTCTTACCATATCCATACAACATTCCTATGAGCTGTTTTAATTCTTCCACCAGAAAATCCGGAATTACAACATCACGCTTGCTCTTCTCTGTCTTTGGATCTGTGATAATATCCTCACCATTGATATGCTGGTATGACTTTGTAATGTGGAGTTTTTTATTCTCAAAATCAATATCTGCTGGAGTAAGTGCAAGCAGTTCTCCTTCTCTTATTCCGCACCAGTAAAGAATCTGAAACGCATAATATGATATTGGCTTGTCCTTAACACATTCGATAAACTTTAGATATTCTTCCTTTGTCCAGAAATTCATTTCATCAGCTTTGCCTTTTCCTATAGTTCCTGCCTTTACAACAGGATTTTCTCTAAGGTTATAAAATCTGACTGCATGATTAAATATGGCTGAAAGCTCCGACTGCATTTTCTTCAAATAAGTTGGTTTATAAGGCTTTCCATCATTCCGATACTTTATCATCTCATTCTGCCATTTGATAATATCCGCAGGACTGATTTCATTCATCTTCTTATCTTTAAAATATGGAATCAGCTTCTTTTCAAAAATAACTTCCTTAGTCCGCCAGGTATTCAGCTTAAGTTTCGGCTTCATATCATCCTCATACAGTTTATAGAAATCTGCAAAATTCATATCCAGATTGGTTGCCTGCTGTAATCTGAACTTCTGCTCATACTCCAATGCCTCCTTCCTCGTCCGAAAGCCACGCTTCAACTTTCTTCTGTTTTTACCTGTCCAATCGTTGTAATGGAAGGACACATACCACGTGCCCCTCGCCTCATCCTTGTATGCTGCCATACAACTGCTCCTTTCCCTTATGCTGTTCTGTCGCATAAGTCATAAACCTTGCTATCAAGATACTTACGGCTTACTCTGCCAGCTCTGACAAAATAACCTTTCTCCTTAAGCTCCTCATTAGCTTCTCTGATAACCTTGTATGCATGAGATACCGATATACCAAGTATCTCAGACACCTCATTTGCTGTGTAATATAACTTCTTCTCCATAGGTGCTTCACCTCCTTTCTCCAGCAGTAGCCGGTATGTATTTGTAATAGGTATCTATGAAAATCTGTTACAGTTATTGTATTTTCATATCTCAATTTTTAAAAGGGACAGGAACGGTTCTTTTTTCCAGAAATGGACACAATTCTGGTTTTTTGTCTCTCTGATACTTTCCGCATCTATAAAGTCTACAGTAAACCATAAATTTATGGAAGTGACACCATTGGTGTTTCTTCACTATTTTCCACCAATTTCTGGTGTATTCCCTACATATGATATTTTAAATGCAGTCCTCTGATTGCGGAATATTCTCTCATGGTCGAAATCTGCAAAAGCATATTCTATGATGGTCTTTTTTACTGCGTTGGCATGATAATATGAAACCTCATAATCACCAATACGCTAAACTGGTTCAATTTCATATATATATTTGTCATTTTTTGACTATGTGATTATTGGGATAATTTTTGAAAATATAAAGAAATGTGATAATAGAAAATACCTCTGACACATTTGCTCAGTACTCTTAAATATCTGTGGTACTATGAAAACAGGTATCATATAGGTATCACAATAAAAGAAAAAGCTCCATAAATGGCTTGTTTACGCCATTTATGAAGCTCTGTTTACTATATTCGGGCAACCCTCTTTATCCTCAAAAGGCAAAATCCTTTATCCTCACCTATTTTCTCTTTCAAGGCTTCTTTTGACTTCCTTCAAGGTCTTAGCTTACTCTCTCTTTCTTCTCTCTTATCTCTCGATATTCCTCTATTTTCAAGGCTTTCTCCATGGTTTTATGTAAAAGAAAAAGACCTCATAGAACGCTTTCTGCTCTACAAGGTCTATATTTTCTCGTTATTTTATTCATTCCCTAGGCTAAAGATTTTTGCCCCTTGAAGATAAAGGGCGTTGCCTTGGGATATGGAGAATTTGACCTTGTATGGGTATTATACCGAGCTTGTTTTTCTTTATCAAGTTTTTTTCTTCAGAAATTGCTTAATTTCATCAGTTATCTCATATTTTCCTGTGTCAATATAATTACAAAACACTTGCTCTGTTACCTTAAACATGTCATTAAAGTCAAATAAAATTTTTTGTTCTATTTCTTTTGTCAAAAAAATTTTATTATCTAATATTTTCCAAAACTCAGAGTATTTCTTTTTAAAATAATCAATTACCTTATCCACAGCATAAAATGTTGCAATTCCCATATAAATACTTGTGGTTGTAAGTTCTACACTTATATTAAGGGCTTTTATGATGTTGACTGCGATAACTAATACCATATTAATAATATGTATTATCCCCATAAAAGGGAACCTATTCAGCACATCAATTATCTTTTTTATAAAGGAGTAATATGTAGATTGTATAACAATAGCACAATCTTTATCAGCATTTGCAAATACACCCTTGCCAATTTTACTGTTCATATACTGTTTTCTTATTAAATACTTAAAAAAGCACAATGTTATTGGCGCACTTGATATTAATGATATTGTGAGTGCTAAATATAATGCTAAATTTTCGTTTTCACTAATTATTCTTATGAGACAATAATTCCCTTTATATAACATATTCAAAATCATTAATTGAATTAATAATATACCACCAATCATTATAATAAGAGTTAGTTTATAAAAAAACATAAATACTCGTACAATCCATTGTCTACTTTTCTTTTTTTCTATAGGTCTTCTTATGATAATTGATAATATAAACAAACTTAGCATTATTGTTATAGTTTCCAGAATACCAATATTTAATAATAACATTATCATTAGTAAATTACTTTCTCCTTTTATGCATTTTTACTTTTGGGGAAATTGTCCATAATCATACCTTCTAAATCAAAAAAACTTTTCTTTCATCTCTTCATAGCTCATATGTAATTCAATCTTACCTTTATACTTTTTATCTTCTTCATTTATCCTACAATATTCAACAAACATAGGCTTACATACTTTACACGCCTTATAATCTATTGCATATTCACATGAATTTTCACATGGAACTAAAATCTGCTCCGCCTTATCTTTTAAAATATTTATGCTCCATGGTTCTGTATCTTCTGCCACCTTACCACACTTCATATTACACTCAACTGTAACCATCATAATATTTTCAATCAAAAAATTTTCTAATTTACTTACATACAGCTCCGCAAACCTTAAATATTTCTTTATGTCATCCAATACATATACAATATTTTCATATGGATGTTTTGGAAATACATTTCCCATATCCGCTTGTATTTTTCCATTATTATTTCTATGAAAAAGATATGAAGATGTTCCATCCAATGAATGCGTAAATTGATTCCTTAACTTTGTCCTAACTTCTTGATGGTCTGCGCTGTTTAAATACTTTCTTATTTTTTTCACTTCAGAATTACCAAGTTTTCTTCTAACAGTAGCATCATTCAAAAAAGAAAATATACTTATTTCCCTATCCTTATCATATCCACACTTAAAAAACTCGTTTATAAACTGCCGAAGTAAGTCCCATAATACAATATCTCTATACACAGCATCCTCCAAATAATACGCATACATCTGAGAATTTTCCGTTTCTTCCAATGGCCAATTCATTTTAACTGCATATGCATAAGACCTGGATATTGCATAGATAAAATTATTAATGACCTTGTTAATTCTGATAAGCCATTCTATTGAATTTCTTGCTCTCATTACTTCTTCTGTAATCTGTAGTTGTTCTTCTCTATATAATCGACACTCATCTAAAACTTTAATGGAATCAATACTTTTTTCAATATAATCCTTAATCTCGTTATCTGAATTAAACTGTTTCACACAATCCCCATCCTTTAATAATAGTGATATAAATAAACTGGCACCATCTCTACCGTTCTTATTTGTCAACAACAAGAGTCTCTCATAGTATAAGTTTATTATATCATAGAAACTTTCTTAATGACGTTCACGCTCGAAATTTAGATTTTATCGAAACATGTTTTTACTGCATAGATGTCATATCGTATTCTTTTGTCTATACCACAATTCCAACACCAAAGCTTCTAAAGGAAAAATCAGATTGACTCACATATTCCCAAAAGTGATTTTTGAGTTGAATTTTAAACCAATACGTGATATATTAATAATACAAAAAGGGTGCCACCGATAGACGGCTGACCCATTAAATCAATTAACTAAAAATAGCCGCTCAACTTGCTAGGTCGGGGCGGCTATTTTTGTGTCTTATTATTATCCTTACCAAAGGAATACCCTAATCCAAAGCAGGTTAAGCCGAAGCTTACCACTGCGATAAAATCAACAATACTCATATGGCTTAGCCCTCCTTTCCAAGAAATCAATGACTTCTTTCGATTCCCTTGCGGGTTTCTATGTAATCGGAGGGTCACAGTCCCTCCGTAGAAGGCCAACCGCCTACCGTTATGGTGGCACCCAATGAAATTTTATCATAGCCCCTTGGCATTTTCAATGTAATATCACTCTAAATCGACAAGAATATGCATCAAGGATATTGCATATCTAAAGTCTGCTTGCCTGCTTTAAAACTTGGCTTCTATTACAACAGGGTTTCCTTCTTTATCTTTATAGTTACCGATAATGTCTACCAGCTTATCAAAATCACACATTCCATCTCTAATGTCATTATCATGTCTAAGCTCATCAATTGCTTCGGTTAACGTTTTTCCGACTATATTCTTTCCTATTATAGTATTTACAGCTTTCACTTGACTTGGAAATGGCTCATAGCTTTTAAATTTCCACACCTTTTCCTTGACCTCATATATTGCGGTGTTTGGCTTAGCATCTATAATTACAATCACCCACATGATTGCATTATATAGCTGTTTTGCAATTGGATTCCACTTCACTTCTTTGGATTCATTACCTCCAGAGGTCTTACTGCCTTTCTTCCCTGTTCCTCCCTCTCCATGCAAAGGATTAAACAATGGCAGTCCCTCATGATTTATTTTCTTAAGGAACTCTCTAGCTGCGGTCATCCCACATTGGATTATCTTTTTCTTGCCTAAGGATGAAAAGCTCCTCTACAACAACCACATGGCAGATGCCTTTGCTTGTGCTTTCTACCGCTTCTTTCAAAAGATGAAAGATGATTGCAAGGCACACAATATCCCTGTTCCAGATAAATATGCAAGAATGGATTGGAATTTTAAAAATTAAAGTTTCTTATAGCAAAGATTTCTCTACAACAACAATTACTTACACAATGAGTAAGAGTGTAGAAAATGGAGTATCAAGTAGTTTTCAAAATATGAAAGAGACCCTCTCCAAAGGTGGATGCTCCGAGTTTAGGCTAAAGAAATGTCCTTACAGACACCGCCTATCCTGTTGGCAGACAGGATAGGCATTTTTATTTTCGCCTGCTCTTCCTCGAAGATCTTTTCTCTTTATCGAGAAAGGCAAGCAACGCTACAATCAAGCTACCAAAGGACATCAGCAATGCTAATATCCCAATGAAAATCGAAATGATCTCATAAGCCGTCATCGGTACTAAGCAAGTGCCCCCAGATGCTTAACGCCCTGTCATGGGTACTTTCCTTAAAGAGTACCCTAGCATATATATCATATGTTCTGCAAGAACAATTGTAATTTGAATCTTATTTCATAGACTCATTCCCTATAAATATTTTAATATATCAGATAAGTTATTAATTTCAATATCAGCTTTTTCACTCTCATCTGTTATATTCCACAAACTTCCAAATCCCTGTTTTACCCATATAGTTTTCATACCCAACTGTTTTGCAGGTACAATATCATTATCAATACGGTCACCAATCATAACTGCATTCTCTGGTCTGCAACGGCTTCTTTCCAATGCAATTTCAAATATTCGCCTATCTGGTTTTGAAACACCTTCTTCTGCTGATGCGATAATCAAATCAATATATTTTCGTACTCCAAGATTTTCTAATCTCTCAGAAGTTCCTAGTGATTGGTTTGCAATTACACCAATTTTATAAATTCTACTTAACTTTTTCAGACAATCTTTGGTATCTGTATACAGCCTTTCGTATTGCGATTCCCATTTAGGTAGTTTCACGCCCAATTGCCTTGCTACCTCTAAGTCTCCTTTTTTGTTTTCTTTATAAAACGACATGGCATATTTATAAATTTGCTCGTAAGTTAAACCTGATAAATCCGCTATCCTTTTCATCCTGTCTTCATAAACTTTGCTTTCATCAACCAATGTCGACCCAACATCAAAAAATAGCCATTTTATTTCGTCCTTTTTGGGGCAAAATCCTCTTTTTCTTGCTTCTTCCAGCAGTTTGGGTTGAATTTCTGGGTAAGTCCAATTAATCGGTAGTTCATCCATAATTGCTATTTTTTCAATTTCACTGTGAAGCTCTTTTTCAAATGTATGTATATCTGAGAAGAATAATTTTCCAAAAGTCTCCATTCCATCGAAATTATCTGGTGCAGTCACAGAATATATACAAATTGGAGTAATATCAAAAGTTATTGCTCCTGTTTCTTCATATAGTTCTCGTTTGGCTGTTTCAAGAATATCCTCACCATCTTCTCTATGCCCTCCCGGCACTTCATATGTATCTCTTTCTTTATGCTTGCAAAATACCCACTTGCCGTTACTCTGTGAGATAATCACTGCAAATTTCAATAGTTCATCATTAACCGTATCATAAAATTTTACTTCCACCATATTTCCTCTCCATGTACATATCTATAATATTTCATTTTCAATAAAACCCGCAATACCATCTTCATCATTTGAACCAATTACAATATCAGCTCTCTCTTTTACCTCATCAATCGCATTCCCCATTGCAACACCTGTTCCACATAATTCAAGCATTCCGATATCTGCATAATCATCTCCAAATGCAATAATTGAATCTGTACTAAATCCACATACTTCCGTAATCTTCATAATTGCGTTTTCTTTCGTCACATTCTTTTTTGTAAACTTGTACCAAAATCCATCAGAGAAACGAATACAATCACAATCAGAGAGACTTCGAGTCAGCTTATCTGCCTTATCTTGATTAAATATCTCAACACACATTTTTAATGAACATTCGTTAAAATCTGAAAAATCTGTATAAATACTATCTCCCCAACTCTTATCTAACTTCTTAGGATCTATTTTATAATTCCAATAATGTGCATCTATTGTGTCTATCGTAATTTCGCAATCATTTCCACAAATATTTCTTGCCATGTCAATCATCACATTCGTTTCTTCTTCGGAAAATTCTGCCCTATAAATATATTCTGTTTTGTATTTTACTAATGCACCTCCACTCGATATTAAAATATCGGGCATCAATTCATTTAAAAATACCAAAGAGTTTTGCTCACTTCTGGAGGTGGAAACACCTATCAATATATCATTTCCCCTGCATTTTTTTAGAGCTGATAATGTTCTGGTTGATATTGTTTTGTCACTCTGTAATAAAGTTCCGTCTAAATCAAATAAAAGAAGTTTGCATTTCTTCATATCATTTTTTCCTTTTCATTCTTCTGAATAATTATATTTGCATCAATTACTCTCCCCACAAATAGAGCCAAACTAGAGCCATTTGATAAAACAAATGCCGGAAGCCCGCATAAATACAGGCTTTCGGCATTTTAATCCGTTATTCAAACTCGATTTCGTAACAGCATTTCTGTGTACGTTCATCGTTAATTTTTCCACTAATTTTATGAATTTTATTTGTGATTACTTTCATTACTTTTATTTGTGTTCTCTAATAACATCATAATAACATCATTTATGTTTTTGTCAATACCAGTATATGTATCAAATATAGGCTGATGTTCTAATCTATCAGATTCACCTGCTTGTGCATTTTTTTCATTATCACAATTTTCTGCAATAATTTGAACCTCTGGATTCGTCATTGTGATAGACGGTTTTTTCCAAAACGGAGAAGGAATAACCGGATCAATTAAATCAGATTTGTCAAAATGCACTTTATTATCCTGTTCAACGTACATAATGCCTCCTTAAATTTAATGTTTTATCTCCAAAACATCTTCAACATCACAATCAAGCTCCTGGCATATAGCATCTATAACTTTAAGATTGACAGGTTCGTTTTTACCAAGCTTCGCTAATGTGGCATTACTGATTCCTATTTTATCCCGAAGCTCTGTCTTTTTCAAGTGCTTATCAATTAGTGTTTTCCACAGTCGATCGTAGCAAATCATCTTCTTTCTCCCCCTGTCTTTCGCAAAATTTTCTCTAATTTATCCATTATCGCAATCATATTTCGGTAAATCCTGTTAAAAATACGCTCCCTTTTAAGAGCTTCCTTTATCTCGACAACCGATTGATTGTATTGCTCTTTCAATCTTTCATCAATCATATAATCACCTCTGTTTTATTATAAATTCGTTTTTCTGTTTTGTCAACTTTTTATTCTGCTTTTCCAGAAAAAATATTCAGAATATTAGAAAAAAGCATTGACACTGGGTGTACATATGGTAATATATTCACAGAAACAGAATAAAAGTTCAATAAAACAGAAAAACAATTTAGGAGGATATATATATGTTAAAAAATCAATTATTCGGAGTTGAAGTAGAAATGACAGGTATTACAAGAGAAAAAGCAGCTCGTCTCGTTGCCGGAGTTCTTGGAACAACACCTTCTCATCCAGAATCAAATTGCTACCACACACGCACGATTGCTGATCAGGCAGCTCGTAAATGGAAAATTATGAGAGATTCATCTATTACACCAATAAGAAACGATGATACAATCGAGCCTCTTGATGAATACAGAGTCGAATTTGTAACACCGCCTCTCAATTATTCCGACATTGAACTTCTCCAAAACATCATACGAAAACTCCGAGAGAACGGAGCAAAGGCTCATAGCAGTTGCGGCATTCATATCCATGTCGATGGTGCAAACCATACAGCAGTATCTCTTAGAAGATTGGTTAACTTTATGACAGCCAGACAGGATCTGATTTACGAAGCTCTCCAAATCGGAGACCGCGAGAGTAACTGGTGCCACAAGCTCAACAAAACGCTACTTGATGCCATGAAAAAGGATAAGAATCTTACAAAAGAAAAAGCCGAAGAAATCTGGTATAGCAGAGCAAATGATGGTTATTGCGGTGGAATCGATCATCAGCATTACAATTCCACAAGATATCATGGAGTAAATCTCCATTCTTTCTTCACCAAGGGTACAGTGGAATTCAGACTTTTTAACAGCACACTTCACGCAGGAAAAATCAAGGCCTATATACAGTTTTGTTTGGCGGTATCTGCATGGGCTATTACTTCACAAGAAAAAATAGTATTCCGTTCAATGGAGGGATACTCACCAGAACAGAAAGTTACAATTATGAGAAACATTCTCACTCACCGCCTCGGACTTTATGGAGACGAATTTAAAACATGCAGGCTTCATCTTATGACACCACTTAAAAAAGCTGCCGGAATGACTTGTCGAGCAGCTTAGTAAAAAGTGCTGACCTACCGGCACAACGGGGAGATTGGAGAATAATATGGGAAAATTGTATGTAGCATACGGAAGCAATCTCAACTTAAAGCAGAGGGCTTATAGATGCCCCTCTGCGAGTATTTATGGCACTGGACAATTAACTAACTGGGAACTTTTATATAGAGGCAGTGCAACCAATTCGCACGCAACAATAGCCAAAAAGCATGGTTCATATGTTCCTGTTCTACTATGGAATATTGAACCAGAAGACGAGAAAAGATTAGATATATATGAAGGATATCCCCGATATTATTATAAGCAGAATGTAATGGTTGATATTGGTGGGAAAAAGAAAAGAGCTATGGTCTATATTATGAACCAACAGCGTACACCCGGAAGACCATCTTTGACCTACATAGAAACCATCCGGCAGGGATACATTGATAACAATTTTGATTTAACACTATTTGAGAATTCATTGGATAGAAATACCATTGAATGCAGATAAATATTGTGGTATAAAAAAAGACGTTCGGTCCTTGAACGTCTTTCTCTATGACAGCAGTGTTGCAGCACTACTTGTCTGACGAAATCAAGGAGCCGGATCTGGTGTGGGTAATCTTCGCATAATCATTCGGCACCCTAACAATCAGTTCATCGAGTTCGCAATGTAGAGCCTCGCATATTAGGTCGAGGTGTTCCAAATTCACTCTATCTGTGTACTCATGGTACAATTCGCTGATGGTGTTGGGTCTGATTCCGGTTGCCCTGGCCAGATCCGCCTGACTCCATTTCATTTCGCCGAGCTTTGTAGATAGTAAAATTCTTATCATACGTCGTTGCTCCTTCCGTTATAAAATAGCATTTTCTGACATCTTTTTGTGTCGTTTGTTATTTTATAGCGGATTATGTTATATCTTATCGGTATAGGTTATGGAGCAACTGACCGTCTTGACTATTACAGTCTGTTTCCATAATCTTCATCAAGAGAAATCCATCTGTCTCTGTCTTTTTCTCCCGATTTTAATAATCCCCAGATTTTAGCTCCCGGACCTTCAGCTGTATCAATGATTGTAAATACATTTTTACCAGTATATTCCGGACTTCCATTTTTCTTCCAGTAATCATAAGTAGTTCCTGGGCCTTTTCTGATTCTAAGATCAGAAATAGTAACCTGGAATTTGAAAGGAACATTGTCATTTGCCTTGAGACAAGGATAAATTTCAGTGCCATCATTGTTAAACACTTTGTATCCACTATTCTGCTTGCACAGTTCAATGGCATTGTTCTGATTCTTAAATGCTCCGATCTGTGTGCCTGCATCATTCCAGCTTTTTCTTACTCTGTAATATCCAGTTCCTGCCGTCTGCTGCTTCTGTTCCGGTGTGGCTTTGAACGATACATACTCAGGAATTGTTGTGATAAAGAGCCCACTCTTTAACTTGTACCACTTTTCATCTGCACTGATGCCAACAACAGTATAAACACCATTATAAACAACCTGATCAACATCTGCTGTGATACTTGGAGCTTTTCTCACATTGAGTCCATCATCACCCTCGTAGATAACTGTGACTGTTCCACTTAAAGGATTGACAGATTGAGAGCTCTTATCATCACTGCTGTTATCCACCGGAGTAGTTGGAACTGTATCAACTACCTGCCCTCTCATTGCCTTATTGACATCCTGCCTAAACTGATTCATTGTGAGCCCAAACTTATTCCAAATATGCTCCACATCTCCATGGTTACTTGCAATGCCTCTCTGATTCCCTTCATGGTGTGAGATTATTACCCCATCTTCTAACGGATTCAGGCCGAACTCACTGCACCACTCTGCAAATAACTTCACCGCATTCGCATATGTTGCAAGGACATGTCTCTTGGTATTGCTTCCGTCTCCTGTCTCAATCCATGTAGCCCCTCCCACATACTTAATTGTAGCCGGCTCTGTCATTTCAAGAGATAAATGTGTGTTGTTGACACTGCCATTCTTTCCACTTGCCCCATGCCATCCTCTTCTAGCCTTTTTCCTCTCTGGGAAAAGAGGTAAACACTGAATTGCATAAGCGTCAGCGCCTGTAACCGCATGAACACAGGCTCCTGTAGAAGTCTCCCAAATCTTTGCAAATACTTCTGGCTTAGGCTGCGGACACCCTACACTATGTAACATAGAGCCCTTTACAGTAATTTCATCTCCCGTTTTATTACAGGGACTATTCGTTGCAATCTGCTTTCTGATTTCAATTCCCATATTCAATTCCTCCATTTCGTCATACTGTGTTAATTCATATTTCTCTATGATTGAGCAAATCTTAGACACATAGTTTATATCTGTGGCATATCCTCCAGCTTTAATGATTTCAACCGCTTTTCTGTAGTCTTTTTCGTTTGCGATACCACAATATCTATGTTCCGTTCCATTCATAGCACCAACAAGATACATTGAATGGTCCTTTATGCTCATTTCTATGTCTGGATATGCCCTAAAATCCGCTTTGATAGTATAAATTTTTCCGGCCTCATCCTGCTCGTTTGTGACTTTTGTGTATTTCGATACTCTATCCCATACACTTCCCCATGTATTGCTGCTCAAAGAACATTTCATGCCAAAGTAATTATTGGCTTTCTTCGCCAATTCAGATGTACCCCAGGAACTTTCAAGAATAGCCTGAGCAATCGTGACAGAGGCGAGAATTCCGTTCTCTTTCATATCACTTATCGCATATCCACATATTTTCTGAATAAAATCCTGTTCTTTCATGTATTCCTCCTACAAATCTCTTTGATCATAGTTATTTTGTTCATTATCCAATTCTTTTATGGTCAGTACACAAAGTGCAATTAGACACAGCGGCCATGCTATTGATGCTAACACAAGAAATACCGGGAATATTACTATCCCCGGTGTATTCTCTGTGTGTCTTTTGGATATAGATTTATACATTGCCCTGCAAAGCAAAATCACTCCTGCTGTGAATCCTAAAATTGCAATGATTATGTAGACCATAATCACCGTTCTCATTTATCCTCCGGCTTATAGAACCTTTTCCAAATAGTAATCAGATATTCCCAACCTTTGCAGCAAACAATAGCAACAATGAATGAAGCAAAAATTACAGCCACGAGGTAATACCACACGAAGGTGATTTTCGCATATGAAATATATGCAAAAAAGGCTGTGACGCAAATTATAATTGACAGGATTAAGACCTGCAAAGATGTAGGAATTCTGTTAAGAATCCCAATCTCTTTTGTGAACTCTGTAATTACAGAAATCAGTGTACAGATAACCGCAACTACAACAAGTAACTGTGACGCATTAGCAATAATAAATTCCATGTTCATGATGATTCCTCCTATAAATAATCTCAACTAAAGTTACATTCCAATTTGCGTAAATGCAAATCCTAGGACAATTCCTATTACCGCAGTTATTACATAACCAACGACTTTTCTCCACATTTCTCCGTCTTTGCTTTCCAAAGACACGAGACGTTTCCCCTGTGCCTCCTGCTCCCTAACCATGCTCTCAACACTCTGTGCCAGTTTTTCTATCGATACCGTAAGAGCGTTGATCTGCTTGGTATTTTCCTCCAACTGTTCAATTCGTCGGTTCTGCCTGTGGTCTTCCTGCTCCATTCGCTTCTGGTATTCTTCATACTCAGCTCTTGTGATTGGATCCTCCATTGTTCTCTCACCTCCTTCCAAATGGCATAAAAAAAGAGCCTTACGGCTCTAATTCGCTTTTCATATCGTTATACTGCCCGATAACTTCATCTACAATTGCTGTATCCTCCGTCAGTTTATCGTCCGAAAATTCCCTGTCATTTTTCAACAGTTGAATATCCGTTGCCTGTCTGGCTACGATTTTTCCAAGGCGGTATATGATTTCATCCTGTTTTTCAACCATATCCATATAAAGTTCGAGCAGTTCCAACATATTGTCTTCATCCATTGTCTGTATCAGCCTCCTTCGGATTGTGCGTAAGAACAAAATCCTCAAATATTTTCTTTTCCAAAGCCCTGCAGTCGCAATGGTCCATCAAGGCCTTATAACTCATAAGAGTGGAGCGGGCTCTATCAAGGTCTATCTCATAATCACGATAAAGCTCCTGTATTGTTTTCAAATGCCTTTTCATTCTAAGGCTTGTGCTTTTTCTCAATCGAACATCAAAAGGGCGAATAGTATAACCAACAAACTCCATGCCATGTGAGACAGGTCGAATTGCTGTTTTATTATTTAATCGAAGTTTCAGAACATCACCTAAAAAATCAGAAAACATATTCTTGTACCTGTGTAACAGCTCCTTGTCCGTCGATAGAATAATCACATCATCCATATAACGAATATAATACTGTATGCCCTCTTTTCTCTTTGCCATTTGGTCCATAGGGTTTAAATACATATTGCCATACATGTGTGACAATCCGCCACCTATGGCAATCCCTACATCCCACAGCATTTCTTTATCCGATATTTCCAGTGGTGACTTTACTCCAAGCGGAAGTCCAAATGCTCTGGAAGCATGGCACACATAATGTTCAAGGAATCTAACCGCTTCCTTGTCCCCTATCTTTTTCTGGATTATGCTCATAAGCACCTCATGATCCATTCGATAGAAGAATTTCTCCACATCCATTTTCAGATAGTACCAACGTTCACCGCTTTTCTCTACAAAATCAACCCACCCTGCTAATCTCTGCATAGATTTAAGTTGTCCTCTATCTTCTATGCAGGAATAGGTATCACTAATCATCCCTTTACAAACTATAGGATTGAGTACATTGTATGCTGCCCTTTGAATTACCTTTGTTGTGTAATCAGAAAATATTACTTTTCGCAATTTTGGCTCATACACATAAAAATGATGGTATATGTCTGGCGGATAATTATGGCATTTAAGTTTTTCGGATATCGAATGTATATTGTCTTCCAGGTTCCCCCAGAATGCAAGCTGCTCATTTTCATATCTTTTTCCTGCTCGGGCATCTTTCTCAGCCTGTAGCAAATTATCAAAAGATACGATTTGAGCATACACATTTTTAATGGACATATTATCTCCTTTCAGAGCATTGCGGGATTCGCTTATACTACTACCGGCATTCATGCCCATTACATTTTTTTTGCGAGAGCAAAGGAGACGGAATCCTTTACACCTCTGTACTGACTGCACACCCATTAGGTCTGCAGCATCTGACTTGAAGGCAGAGCGGAGCGGAAACCGATGTTCCAGTTCGCATTGGAGCGGGGATTGTTGAGGTTCAAGTTGAAGACACCAGCGTTGGCACCATTGTTCCAGTTGCCCCCGCAAATCGGCAAACGCAGTATTCCGTACCCTACTTGCTTACACTCTTTATCCAGCCTCCTACCATTCTGCCAATTTCAACTACCAGACCGGACCATTGTTCATATTTTTTCGGAGGTAAAAAACCTAAGTTATATGACAATCGGACATATGCTTTTAACTTTTCCACTTCTACATCTAATTCCTGTAGTGTAGTTTTCTTATAATACTTTTTGTTGGCCTCGATAATCCTCTCCAACATAACATCCATGCACCTCTTTATATCCACAACAAGGGCGAATTTCTCGCCCTTTGGATATTGTGCCAATGCAGGATAAGCATAGTTCATCATATCGAAGGTCTTTTGTAATATCTTTAATTCCTCCATAAAGTCCCTCTATACCATATTTTTTTCCATTCTACCACACATAGTTCTGCTTCGGATTTATTTGTTATTTTATATCGTATTTCGTTATTGCAAGGTAAAAAATAAAATAAGAGGCTGCTATCGCAGCCTCAGTCAGATTACAGTGCAACAGATTACAGATCAACAAAAGCGGAGCGGAAACCGATGCTCCAGCTCGCATAGGAGCGGGGATTGGCGAGGTTCAAGCCGAAGACACCAGCGCTGGCACCATTGTCCCAGTTGCCCCCGCAAATCGGCAAACGCTCGCCAACAGGGTTGAACCAATGATAATCACCTGCGTAATCTCCGTTTGGTTCGTCTGGGTAGAGCAATAACATCTTTGCAATTTCTGGAGCAGTAAGC
This sequence comes from Roseburia sp. AF25-13LB, assembly GCF_003478915.1. Classification (NCBI taxonomy): domain Bacteria; kingdom Bacillati; phylum Bacillota; class Clostridia; order Lachnospirales; family Lachnospiraceae; genus Roseburia; species Roseburia sp. AF25-13LB. The sequence continues at coordinate 121,739 of NZ_QUFO01000002.1, read as the reverse complement.
CCGCTTGCAAGTGTCATATCTTTATACTGTCCACCGACACCGCTATCAGTCTTATATGTAATCGCACCAGAAGTAAGCTGAATTTTGCCAGATACCCAATCCCACTTTAATGTTCCGGCTGTTCCAGGTTCTACAAGCGAGCCATCCGCCTTAATTGCTTTCCAGAGAGTAGAGGATGCCGACATATCACATTTGCTACCCATCGCTGCATTATTGTATGGAATGATCTGGATTTCTCCATCAACAAGACGCATGCCTGCATTCCACTCCCATACATTTCCGTTTAAGTCACAAATGCCATCTCCGTGATGGTTATGGTTCCATGTTACAGGTCCAGAACCTGTGAAACATCTTCCAGTTTTTCCGCTATCCTTTGAAGATTCCTCGCCGTGTTCATGTGTATAAGCCGAATCTTTTCCGTAATTATTGTTTCCATGTGGCATAGTGCCATTCTTGCGGCACCAGAGAGCAATATAAGCCCACTCTGCCATTGTTGCAAGGTGGAAGCCCGCTCCTTTATTTTCGCAAGCCTTTCTTGCAGCATCCCAATTTATGGAATTTGCAGGATCTCTGTGTCCGAGAGAATATGCCCTTTCATTTACAATAATATTCTGATACTTGGAATAATAAAAAGCGGTCTTCTCGACACTGTCCACATTAAACGCATAATGAACATTATCGCTAAGGCCGCTTACAAGCTCTGAATTTTTTCCTTTTGGAATTCTTACATAAATTGATGGCATTCCGATGTCATCCAGTAATACCACATTTTTTCCGCCTGACAGCTCGCTTACCGCAGCTGCCATCTGATCATAATTTCCCATAATAGTCCTCCTTATTCGATTGCATATAATTTGAGCGTAACATTTGCCATATTGAATGGAACAGGGGTTCTTTCCATAATTGTTTCGCTGCTGTTTTCTACCTCAGGATCATAATCTGGATTAGGAACTTCCTTTTCAATATACTGCCTTGCCGGAATCTCAATTTGTGCTGCATACTTTTCACCAAGCTGGCCAGAAGTAATCATCCCATTCTTTGCAATGCAAATGTCAACACATTCATCATTATCTCTCTCCAACTTTTCGCAATTGAGCATCAGCTCATCAGCAAATGTAATCTTATTTTTCGATACACTGTACTCAATTTTCTTTCCAACATTTACCTCTACGACTTTCATCTGTCATACCTCCTTAATTCTCTGCAGGCTTCGCCTGTCTTTTGGGCTACGCAATCCGCCATATCCCTTTGTGCTTTGGTTGCATGTTCCGGATTGATACCATAATCCCGAAGGGTTCTGTTTGTTTCAGCTTTTCTTTCGTCACTATGAATAATGATATTTGCCACTACACCGTACCTCCTCCCTGTACAAAGCAGCGAACAGTCACGCTTTTAGCACTGCCTGTAAAAGCAATCTTAAAGCCATTCACCTGCTTATCATAGACAACCACATCGCCAACATTTACAGGATTGCCTTGTACTTCTGTGATAACCCTGTAATCCAATGTGCTACGCATATTCGCAAGCGCCACAGTCTTAACAGAATTATTAAAATAGAAATCCTTTGTGTTGGTCAATGTAACTTCAAGTTCCTCACCATCAACAGACTCTACGCTTTGCTGAGTATGCTTTACATTCTCTAACAAAAGAGCCAACATAAGTGAGTTGTTATGAATGCCCTGCTCCATGTGATTGAAGTGTTCGGCATCCATTGGAGTTCCCTCCTGGATAATCTCGTCCGAATTTTTGTCCTTTACTTCGTCAAGCCACTGTTCTGGTGTGTATGAGCCAGTTCTGTTGCCTTCCAAATATTCTGGTAATACATTCATCCCTATTCATCTCCTTTCTCGTAAATTGGAAATTCAAATTTAGCTAACACACCCTGATTTGCCGTCCTTTTAACGGCAACTTCCAGTCCTCCACAAATGCGACCGGTAATGTCCCAAAGGCGAATTCCGGTAATTGTGTGGGCTGTCTTGGGAGTGGTGAGCAAACTTACAATAAAAACAATCTTGTTGCCTGTGATTTTCTTACTATTGATTTTGGCATCATACCAATTTCCATTTACTTGGTACTGGAATTTATGAATAGAGCTCATCCATTCCTGCCGTCTTCTGTCGAGAAAATCTTTTTCCCAGAATCCCATCTTGCTACCTCCTATTCTTTATTTCCACAGCTTCTGGTTCCACATCGTCTGATGGTAGCCGAAGCAATGAATACATTTACATCTGCCTCTGTTTCTGATGATGAAACAGCAAGCGTTTTATATGCTTTACCAGCTTTGTGCCCTGGCGAGGCATATATCTCGGTTGATGTTCCAAGCATTATATTTTCCTCAGCTTGTATGCCGCTCTGAACATCCACGGATAAAGAATCAGCCAGCACTCCACCGCCAGATGTTTGACGGCCAGAAGCTGGCATGTTGTATTTCTGTAAATATGTGCTTCCATCGATAAGAATATCTTTCGGAATTATCATTCCCTTCTTTGCCTTATTTGGCTTCAATCCTGCCACACTTTGTCCAGACTGCAGAAAGTCTACGATTTGTAGGTTGCTGTCAATCTCAATTTCTATATCCTTTTTAAGCAATTGTCCAAGTGTCGCATTATATGCAGTTCCGCCTATCCGAATTGTACCTGTTTTGCTTGATTCAAAAGCTGCTATCAAAGCATTCACATCCTGTTCACAGCGAACTTCAATAATAGTTCCAAGTGTTGCTCTCTTTGGGTGTGTGCCGCAAACAATAGTGTTGCATCTCGGTACGTCATAGGATGATATCCAAAAATTAAAGGCTACCTCAACGATAGCCTTGATATAATACTCAAATTCAATTCTGACACCTGCCGGCTTTACCATCGGAACTTCACCCAATGTTACAACTTTTCCGCCTGGTGTAAGAAATGGCATTGTGAGGATAATCACAGCAGGAAGTGCTGGATCTTCTCTGTAATAAATCGGAGATACATCCCATAATAATGCCAATCCATCCATAAGGTCATGGTAGGTACATTCATTTGTATTAACCAGCATCTGATACTTTAAGAACTGGCGGTACCTCTCATCGCTAATAACAGGATCCTCAACATCAATACCTGCAAGAACACCAGCTTCTTTTCGTGTAAGTGTCACAATATCTCCGACCATATCCAAATTCATACCAACAGCACTATCTAAATCTGTCTCTGTATCAAGCTGTTTGAATACCTTATATAAATCCTCTAATTGCTTTGCGAACACCGAAATAAGGGCTTCTATGTATTTCTTTCCTTGAAACTGTTGCGGTAAATCATCCAACCATTTATCAAGAATGTCCACTATACACCACCTCAATTCTCGTATCTGCAACCACAATCTTCTGTCTGCTTTCAACATTTATATTTACCTTTGTGTATTCATCGCTGGTCGGAATACGCTCTTTGTCTTTTGTGGCAGCACATTTAATATCTACATAAGTTACACCGCCCACTGCCGAATAAATCCCATCATTGAATGTCTGTGACAACATATTGTCACCTGCCTGTAATTTGGAAGCATCTTTGACAATTGAATTTATCGCCAAGTTTGCATAATTTGTAGGAAGATATGTTTTGTCTGCATCTAATGTTACTTTCATCCAGACATAAATGTATTCCGGTCTATTGAAGCTTACAGGAATGGAGTCTCCATACTCTGTTGCAACATTAACAGTAATAGAGCCAAACGTCTGAATACCAGCAGCTTTTTTATCCAGAATAATGCTTGCGATACTTGTTTCATCTCCGCCATCTACTATTATTTCAACGCTATGCGGAGGTCTTCCCTCCTCGTCTGTATTATCCGTATCATTCTCATATCCTGTTGCACTTTCCACATTTGGAACATTGTTTATCAGCTGAGAGCAAATGCTATCTATCATTCTTGTGGAACGAATAGCTGACTTCGCCAGATATGAATGTCGGAGTTCTACATCTGTTTCCTGTAACCTTCCGTATGTAGGTTCAATCAAATTCTCAACAGCATTGAATCCGCTAATATTTGTAATCATGATTGTTATCGTTCCGTTAGGGAATATGAGCTTGCCATAGTCAACTGTAGCAAAATCTGCAAGAGTAGTAACGCTGAATGTTGTTAAATTGTCAGAAAGCACAAGTATTCCACTCCTTGATGCCGATTCACTGATCACATCCAATGTAATATTGCTTTCATTCACAGATACCTTATATCCATCTGGGTTCACAGCTTTACTCAAGCCTTCAATGATTGATAATTCATCATCGGACACACTTGTAAAACTGTACTGAACACCGTTTATTGATACAGAATATATAGCCCCTGCAACAGGAGCTGCTACCCTTATTGATGCCTTATTGAAAGATTCTCTCGTTATAACAAATTCTGAAACAGCCGCCAGTTTAGCTTGTGGTGCTGTATTTGTCGCAACTGTAGCTCCCTGCCTTACAACCGTTCCATCATCGCCTGTACAATGCAATGTGTAATAACTGTATTTATTAGGGCTTCGTCGAATGCCACCATACTGCACAGCATTATCAAGGCTTACTCCTTCAGCTGTAGACGGATATTTTGCATAATAACTGGCCTGTGCCACTTCCCAAAGTTCAGAAATTTGTCCGCCGTATGTTGTTATTAGTACATTCAGAAATGATTGAGGATCCAATCTGGTGTTAAATCCAAATTTTCCAGAAAGTTCTGAATGAAGTTCTTCCAATATTTCATCCAATCTTTTAATCTCGAATCCTTTATCTGTAATTCCATATTCAGCCACCAATCTTCACCTCTTCCTTATATGTTTTTTCATCTGTAACAGCTTCGTATCGGATTACTGCCGACCTTTTCAAGCTATCAATTTCTATAGATACATCATTAACTTCCGTAATTTCATCTACATTGAAAATTTGTTCTTCTATCAATTCTTTAATCTGGTCTATATCTGGATTTTTCACAAAAAGATATTCAAAATACGGAACACCGGCTTCATCATCCCATCTCCATTCTTGAAAAAACCACTTTAACCGAATTTTTATCTTTTGGCGAACAGAATTGGCAAGGACAATGTCTGTTTCCTTGAATGCCAAGTCGCCATTACTGTCGAGCAATATATCCACTTCCTCGCCTCCTTCTTTATTTTGCCTTTGATGTGTCTCCGTGTACACCTGTATGAGTGTGATTTATAAGAGATACATTCTTTGCTTTTACATCGCCACTCACAATCAGGTTTCCTTTTATTTCCACATTTTCTTTATTTATAGATAACTTAGAATTTCCATTCTGCAATATTATGCTTTCTTTGCTGCATGCCTCTTTCAGTGTCGCACTTCCCTTATTAAGCAGCCCCGGTATTGCTATTGCACTTGTCAAGTCAAAGCGAATGTCATTTTCAGATTCACCGCCTCCAATCCATGCGTCCAGTTCCTGTTCAGAAACTATGAGCAGGCAATCCATTCCTGCTGTTATCGGGAATGCGATATAAATATCATTCATTGGGCTTTGAGGAATGATAACTGGAACTTCTGTAACTGTTGGATATGCCATCTTTCTGCCGGCATCAGTCGTATATGTTCCATAAGGTTTTACAGTAGCAAAGCCTGTTCCTGCATTGAACGCAGTTATTTTTCCCGGTATAGCAGTGTGCATCTCTTCCATTACTGACCGTGCTGTTTTTTCAACCTGTTCTACAAATTCTTGTAACATTATTTCACCTCCAAAAGCTGGGCTGTACATATCCAATCGCCCTCAAGGTTGTCGCCATCAATCGTCAACTTATAAATCCTAAAATAGCCACGTACTTTGTCACTTTCCAGTCTTACATAATCATTCACACCAATTGCTCCATTCAAAAAATACTTAACCTCATAGCCTATCTGACTATTGCTTTTCCCACTGCTGGAATCGTCACCCTCTGATGAAATAGTTATACGCTTAGGCACCTCTAACAGTCCCGTATCGGAACTTAAAAGATATGCCCTAGTCGTAATAGGTTCGTTTGGCTTTCTTATCTGTAAAACGGAATTCTGAATAGACCAAGAAAGACCACATGTTTTACACAATTTCTTCAGTACAGTCTTTGCAGGGCCAACAAAACTGAAACCATGCGGTAAAACCTTAAACTTGCAGCCTTTTGAGTATATAACTGATACTCCCATAGCACCTGCAATCTCGTCAAATACCTCCTTACTGTCAACTCGTCCAGAGCGGGATATCTCCACATATGTGTCTCTCAAGGCTACTCTTCCATCCACAACCTCCAACTCTGTCATTCTGTCAGCCCCATCCATCTCTGTTGATGATGTAACTACATTTCCTGCCAGAATCAATGCAATGTGATTGGCATATCCCGCCTGTAATTCAATTACGCAATCTTCCGTGTCAAGGACGCTGAGATTGGCAGGGGATAAATTCCATATTTGTACCTTGGCTGTATTGGCAGTTTCTGATGTCGATTTTTCAATGCTAAAACTTATATGCAATGCATGCGGATTCTCGGTTGAAGTTTGACCGATTTGGAATCCGTTATGCCCCATTTTTCCAGCCTTCATAAGATATCTTCTGATAAAATTCTCCTGTGCCATTTTAATCCTCCCATTCATCCCAAGGTATAAAAACAAATTCTGCGGTTCCATTATTGAAAGATTCCCTTGTAAGTCTTGTTTCTTCACTAATTGCACCGAATATTCCATCTGGCAATGATGTGAAATTCATAAAATGTGTCAGTGGGAAATTAGGCACAATCTTGGTCGGAGAAATAATAGGATTTTCGTCTGTGTCTGATAATCCAAAGCTCCAAAAATCTTCTGTTCCATTGTATGTAAAGCGGATAAGATACTCTTTTTCAGCAATCGTCACCGACGATACACTATCGTTCATATCCGGAACTGTAATATAAAGCATCTATCCACCTCCTATAAGAAACCGGTTTTCTTTCCAATGTTATAAAGTATTGAACCTTTCTTTCCGCTACCGGATTTGTTTCCTGATCCTCCAGAGCTTCCAGATTTGCTCGACGAAGAACTTGAAGAATTTGAACTGCTGGATGATGTTGTCGCTGTTCCTGCACTCTTCTTTGATTCTCCACTCTGCAAAATATATTTAGGTATGTAAACCGTTTTTCTTTTGGTTACATACACTTTCTTTAATGAAAACTGTATCTGTCGTGCGTACCCAATTTCCGAACTATGAGAAATTGACATTGATGTAATTCCCATATTGGTATATATCTTGTCTGTAGTGACAACCTTTACCAATTTTCTCCGAAAATACAATTTCTCAAACTTCTCACATATCTTCTTGGTTCTGCCCGCCGATGGGCTATGTCCTTTGCGATTCCGCCATGTAGCGGGGCTATCACTTATATATAATGTGATGCTTAACTGAATAGGCTTTAATATAATTGTGTCAGATACATTGTACCCATTCTCAACAGGATACTCGGGAATGTCAGCAGAATAACTAATATCCTCGCTGATTAGAGCATCCCCTTCTATTCCGGCAATGCTAACCGGTTTTAGATTTCTTGCCATTCCTTTTCACCTACCTTGCATATGCCAGCCCTTTAGCCATATAGCTTGTGGCATCCTGTGCCGACTGTTTCATGCCCTTCGATACATTCTGTTGTGCCTGAACATCACTACCAGAATAAGAGTTATTGAAGGTGTTATTCTGAGTTACATTTGTTGTATTACTTGTGTTGCTTACTGCGCTTCCAGTTGCTGTTGCGGCTGAGGCAGTTGCCCCCTTCATAAGAGTTGATATGCCACCAGCAAGCCCCTTAACTTTATCAAGGACAGTGTCTTCATTTGAGCTGATACCTTCGGCCAGTCCGCCCATAAAATCAGGCATCCAACTTTCATAATCAGTTAATGGTCCTTCATCCGGAACTGAGAAATGCAGAAATGATTTGATCTTATCTCCAATACCTTTTACAGCATTTACAATCCCCTGCACACCAGACATAATTCCGTTTTTTAAGCCCCCGATGAAATCAGCACCCCATTGGACCGCCTTCGACGGAAGGCTTGTTATAAAGCTGATTGCCGCATTGAATCCATCAACAATCGCAGATTTGATATTCCCCACAGCACCTTTAATTCCACTCACTATATTATTGAATGTGGAACTTACGGAATTAGCTATGTTTGAAAAAATACTACTGAAAAAGTTGTATATGGACTGCAATACTGAAACTATCGTGTTATAAGCAGAATTGATTGCATTTGAAATAGTGCTTGTTATTGTGTTCCATATTCCTGTCAAGAAAGAAACTATTCCATTCCATATTCCAGAGAAAAATGCACTTATTGCACCCCAAATTGCGTTCCAAAGTGCCTGCAGAGCACCTAATCCAATAGTCAGAACTGTTGATATTGTGTTCCATGCCTGCTGTAAGAAAGCTACAATCATATCCCATATTCCAGAGAATATCTGTTTGATAGCCTCCCATGCTCCAGACCAGTTTCCTGTGAATACAGAGCTTATAAAATTCGCAAGTCCTTTTATTACTTCGAGGAATCCATTTATAAACTGTCCGCAGTTGTCCCACAGTCCTTTAAACCATGCAAGTATCGTAGAACCCCACGCATTCCAAAATGTCTGGATCCATCCAAATACAGTTTCTATTACAGTCGCAATAGCATTGAATACAGCACTCCCAGCTTCATACAAAGCATCCCAAACCGCTGACAAAGCATCGAGAATAGCTTGCCATACAGCTAAAAGTTTGTCCTTCGTACTTGTTGTAGAACCATCTATGCTATCTTCCGTTCCTCCAAATATCGTTGCCGCCAGCTGGGAGATAAATGTCCATACCCCACTCAGGAATGTTTTTATGATTCCCCAAACTCTCATGAAGTTAGCCTTTATACTTTCTCCATGCCTCTCGAAGAACCCTTTAACAGTATCAACCCACATTCCGGCAGCTTGCTTGAGGAAATCCCATACATTAAGCAGAAATTCTTTAACTTTCTGCCATGCTTTGAAAATAGCTTCCCTGGCATTGTCTGCACCAATACCTGCCTTGTCAAATATTGTTCCAATAACCGAATCATTTCCCATGAGGAAATTTATAAAATCTTCAACAATCAGTGCCAACAGCACTACCGCTGCCACAATAGCTAAAGTCTTCAAATTTGCCAAGCTGAATAAGCCTTTCATTTTTGTAAGTAATGTAATAAATGCCTTTGCTCCAGATATGATTTTGCTCCAATTCATTACAATAAAAAAAGCTCCTGCAATAATAGCCAAGAGCTTCAGAGCGTTATCAACTCCACCAAGTTTATCTATAACATTCTTCACCATTCCCATGCCCTTCTTTGCACCTATTTGCAAAGTCTGCATCATTCGATCAATAGCCGGTTTCAATCTTTTTACTAAAGCATGCATACCATTGAATGCTTTGGTTAGGATTCCTGTTTCCGATGTCAGTTTTTTCATCCCTACAGTTGCCTTTGATACCAAAGAATTAAGCAGTTTTAACACCATTACTGCCGGCTTTAAGAACGCATTTCCAGCAGCCGCTTTCAAATCCTGCACATTCTGTTTCAAATTGCCAAGCTGATTGGTCCAAGTATCAGATTCTCTTGCCGCCTGTCCTATTGCACCAGAGGCTTTGTTTGCATCCTCTACCATCTGTAAAAGTGTCAGCTGTTTTTCCGCTTCTGATAAATCTTTAAATGACTTCCCATACAATGCATTTGCAGCTGTATTTCTCGTTGTCTCAGTACATGAAAGACCGAGAGCAGCGTCGTTTTCAAAATTACCTTTCAAGAAAGACTGGAGGGAATTGGTTACATCCTCTATGCTTCTATCATAGAATGCGGCAGAATCCGCAACAGCTTTCATGGATCGGTCTGCGATATCTAATGCGTCAGCCTGTTCCATTCCGGTTGTCTTTGCAAATGCGGCAATCTGGGTAAAACTACCTTTCATTCTATTTACGGTTACTCCTGTTTCATCAGCAATCTTATCCAATTTATCCGAGGCATCCTGTTCCAAGTCTCCGAACACCTGAGAAAACTGTGACTTTAATGCCTCTGCATCTGCCGCCGCTTCTGCTAAATTTGCAATACCGGCAATTGAAAAGCCTATGCCAATAGCACCTAAAAGCTTTGAGGCCATATTTTTTACTCCCTTAATGGCACTCTCCGCAGCACTAACGCTTTTCTGATCAACTTCAATGCCAAATGCAACCGCAATATCTCTTATCGTCAATGTTATTCCCTCCTTTCTCTCATTTCCTCCGCCTTTCCATTCTGAATATCCATATCCATACGATATAAAGCATATAGCTTCAATGCCTCATCTAAGGTGTAATACTCTTTTAATTCAAACATTGAAGCTATTTTTGCTTTAATCAGTATGTACATTCTTAACTCCAGTTCGGAAAATTGTGAGGTGTCAAGTTTTCCGTATTTTACAATATCGTCCTCATCTTCTTCACTAAAGCCTCGCCTGCTTTCCCAGATGGGCCGGCGAGTCTCTTGAAAAAACCATTAAAATTCAAACGAATAACGTAAAAAGCGAGAATGAACATATCCTGTACATCCCCGCAAAAAATCTCATTTACAATATCCATATCAAGGATTTCCTGCTCATATTCTCCGGTTTCTACACCATCTTCATCCTCAACAGGAAGCTCAACTGTGACATTCTTATATGCAATAAGCAATTTCTTCATCATGGATTCCACTTTCTTCCCAGAAAACCCTTCCATGCTCTTTGAAATAGAAGCTGCGGCATCATTTACATCAACATCCAGCAGACCGCCATCTTCTCCGTTGCCCTCATCTTCATTACCACCATTTCCAACAAGTGGCATAAGCGCCGCAAGGACAGGAGTAAGCAACGAAGCTAAATCTCCCGTTAAATTTGCGGCAATCATAGCCGGGAAAGGTCTGATATAGAAATTCAGACCTCCGATAGTTTCTTTCTTTGGTTCAAGCTGTTTCAATCTTGCCATATTACACCTCCTAATTTTCTACACCATCAGCCACTACAATCTCCCACTCACGATTGTTCTGTGCTTTTCCGTAAGTTTTGCTTGCAAGTTTAGTGATCCAACCGGTAGAAGCACTGAATTTCTCGTTTCCAACAAGGTCCTTAACAGTAACAGGGAAAAATCCCTTACCATTTTTCTTCATCTTCTCATACATCTTCTTGCAATATGCATTTGTTTTAGAGTTCTGAAGAACAGATACCTTTACGGTATAGATAGATGATGGATCTACACTCACACACACCTCTCCATCCGCTCCAGCTACATAGCTATTGCCATCGCCGGCAGGCTCAATTACGATAAAACTATCGTCTGCAAAGCCGCTCGCAATATGATTTCCAAGTGCAAGTGTTACTTTTTTCGGATTATAAGTTGTTACTCTTGGCATTTACCTTCACCTCCTTCTATGCGTACACAAGATTTCCATTGATATTTACAACCTGGATTGCTCCAGCTAATTTAGCTGTAAATTTGCAGCCTGTTAACTGTCTGGATGCCTTTTCTGCATCACTCATACCTGCAGACGAAGGTACGATAATTGTATATCCCGGAATCTCGTTATCATCGTCGTCATACTCAGTCGGAGCAACGCCCCCTACTTTCTGCCCCACTTTTAACGACTCCTCCATCTTGCCTTCAACCGCAGTAATACCTTCATCAGTAAAAGGCACTTTCTGATTCAACACAAGAAGATTAAATACTCTTTCCTGCATGTCATTCTTTAACCAATCTCTGAATCGAATTGTATCAATCCATTCGTTTCCCAGCACCTTGCCGCCCATCGAACTTGTGACGTTCTTTTTAGCATAAGTTGTAAAATATGTGACATAGTTTCCATCACAATATTTTTTCATATCAGTCGATAACTTGCACGGATATACCGCAGCCAGTTGTTTTAATCCCCATGTTTCACTTCCTGGATCATATCCAAAACACTTGGCCATCATTGCCAACGAAATATAATAATTTTCGTCCGGTGTTTCTTCAACATCAGGAACACCACCTCCATAGACAGCAAAACTGCGGAAATAATTTGTTGTACTAACCGGCAAAGTCTGCTCAACAAATGTAAATCCAAAGAGTTTTTTATTGGCTTCTGTCCATTTGATTGTTTCTTCAATATCTGTTTTATTAAGAAATGCTTTTGATAAAGCAATTCCATACCATCCGCCAGCCTCTTTCGCCCTGTCAAGAGTAACGCTAATTTTCTCATATGTAACAGGATCGCTTTCATCACTCACAACCTGTCTCGCAATAACATAAACAAGACTTGGCTTTGGTGATTGTGAAAATGCCACATTCGCCATAATGTATGCCTGTGATTCTGTTGAAAAGCCATAGTCCGCAAGTTCTCCTGCCTGTGCTACACTAATGACTTTTGTTCCGATATTGTCAGTTGATTTCTTTCCAACAACAGGTCCTTCAACAACAAGTAATACATTGTTGAAACTTTCGTCACTTGAACCCGGAGTAGAAATCTCAATGTCTACATTGACAATATCATCAAGAGTATTTCTAATTGCCATTGTCTGTTTCCTCCTGTATTCTTATTTCTTCTATTGCATAGGTTTCTGCCTCTACAAATTCTTTCATTCCTCCACCACTTGGATTTGGAATAGTTTGAATTCCAGATACTCCATACTTTCCATCGGCCAATCCAACATATGTTACTGTAAATTCACACATGGAACGATAGTTGAATTTCGTATCTCCGATCAGTTCTGATAAATCTCTTATTGGTGGATTCATAACAATAGTTACATTCTTTTCAGCCAGTTCTTCTGTAATTCCATCCGAATCGAGAAATCTGATAAATTCTTCCAAATCTTCTACTGCTGTATTCTCAAAGTAGCATCCATTTCCAGCTTTTACCTCTTTCCCAACAGTATATAAGTTGATTTCAAAAGTGAAATCATAATTGTAATATCTATGTTCTCTTTCATCGTCTGACAAAGGAAAGGCTGACCTATTCAAATTGCTATATCCAAGCGTTATATATGGCGGTTTAGGTGTTACACCTTTGGTTTTCGTCCACACCACCATCGCTCCTGGATGATATCGCTTAACAAGTTCGTAAATGAACTTCTTAACCTCCGAAAATGTCATTCTGTTTCCTCCATTTCAGAATTACTCGGCTCTTTGTTCTCGCTGACTGGTATCAGCTTAAATGTTGATGTCCAATGCTTCAAAATTGTATTCCTGCTTAGGCGAGAAGACATACATTCAAACCATCTTCCATCATACAGAAGCTGGTCTGACCTAACACATTCTTCCTGTTTTGATGTTCTAACAGGGAAATCTCCAAAAGTTTTCAACATTTCCTCATCCCTGCTTCCACCAGCCTCTATAACTTCATCATCAGATAAAGTCTGCACATCAAGAACAACCTGGATATCTTCATACCCCGCTGTTGGATAACCATCTATAATCTTGTCTTCTCCATATCTTCTCAATGTGTATGTGTTTCCAAAGAATGGCATTAGTCAGCCCCTCCTTTCTCCTGTATTACATAGTTAATTGACTGCCTCATGCGGCCTGTATCAATCAATGGCTTATCAGAACCTTTTCTTTTAATCGTTTCCGGAGAATTCGGAACAAAATCGCCATTAACAATCTCTTTCTGTATCAAGCCTTTCTGAAACACTCCTATTTTCTTTAGTACATCTTCTGCAGAGCCACCTTTTACCAGTTGTGTTCTCATTGACTGCAAAAAGGCATTGATTTCAGAAGAATGAGCGTCAACACTATCTCGCAGGAATGGTCTCGACGGAATATGGACGGTTCCAAGTTCATTGAACATTGCGATATCAACCAAATCCACACCATTATCGCTACCAGCTCCCTGCTGTATGCCTATTCGTACCTCCAGTTTATCAAGGTCCTCTAACATCTTCTGAAACTTCTTGCCATCAGCAGTAACTTTCTCTCTGACTTTAACCGCCATAATCAACACCTGCCGACACAATAGTAACGATGCAACGCTTTCTCAAATTGAGATACTGCATGCCGTATACTGTTAATCCAAATTCTGAATCCGTCGCAGTGTTTCCTGCCTGATTATTAGAAAAGGACACCGATGTTTCACCTTCTGAAACAGAAGATAATCCAATGGTGTCCCCTATCGTGCCTGTGCCGATTGTCTTTCCTAGACCAGACATTTTCATTTTATGTGCCGCCAAATAAGCCAGAGCCTGCGGATACAGCTTTCTAAATCTCTTTTTGCTGATTAGTGGCTCTGCAAGAGATATGAAAGCTTGTATCGTATCATCAGGCACTTCCACAAACTCATTCATAGTTTTACGAATAATTTCAAAGGCATCCATAACAGCCACCTCCTATTTGCTGAGTTCGGCTATGATCTTCTCCTTCAAAGTTTCAACCTTATCATCGTCTTTTACTTCAAGCCCCATACCAGCAGCCTTAGTAAGCAGTTCGTCTTTCTTCATGGAATTAACAGCCTTAATTTCAGCTTCTTTAGAAGCTGCGGCTTTTGCCACTTTCTCTTGCTCTGCCTTATACCTGGCAATGGCTTCCTCTTCGATGTGGGCTCTTTCAAGGTCGCTAATACCAGCTTCCCTTTGCTCTGTCGAAGCGTTCTGTGAATCGACCACAATACCTTTCTCCAGATAGTAAGCAATTACCGGATGGTTTTCCATTCCATCCGGTAACTCTAAATCTGCTCCAGGGAGGAGCGGCTCTCCATTGATTCCGATAATCTTTCGCGATTTATTGATAATCTTCATTGTGTCATTCTCCTTCCTTAAATTCCGTATGCAAGAAGCATTGATAACGGATAGTAAATGATAAGTCCCGCTGTTCTTGTTTCACAAGGAACCTCTGTTTCGAGTTTCTGTACCTGCAATGGGTACTGGTAGAACGGGAGTGGAATCTCCAAGCTAAACTTCTCTGGATCCTTCGTGTACATAAATGCAACACTCTTTCCAGATGTGTTGATGTCGGTTGCAGTATCCTGTAATTCTGCCATGCTCTCAAAGTTCTTCAGATATGGAGCATGTTCCTTGATGAAAGAGAGAACAGTTGTCTCTGTGTCTGGAATTCTTCTGGTTGCAAGGTCCATATAGATGTATGAAGGGAGAGCTAATGTATCAGGCTTCTCGATAGACATTGTAATCTTGTCAATAAACTTCTGCATGCCATTGATATCTTCAAGAATCTGATCCGCTGTCTTGTGAGCCCAGTCCGTATACTTCTTTCCTCCCACTTCAACCTCGGATAATGTATAAAGTGGGATATCTGTACCTTCTGAAAAGATACCGACAAGGTGGTGTTTCTTATCTCCTGCGAACGCAATCTTATTTACCATGTAATCAGATGCTCGTCTTGCAGCTGCACCCTTTCTGGCATCAAGAGATTTGCCTGCCATTCTGGAAGCTCTCATCTCCTGCACATTATAGCCATAGCTGTCTCCAATAGATTTGATAGAGGCAGTGTGGGATTCGCCCTGTACGTCAACTCTAGGAAGATCTGTTGCATAGTTATTGATAATTGCAGCCATTCCAGTAATGTCATAGCTATAATATGTCGTAGTCTCTGCTCCCTCATTAACCTCTGATGTAATAGGGAAACAAGATAAAGCGGAGAGTTCCGGATACTGCTTGTCATAAGTCTTTGTCTTTACCTGATCAAGCTCTCTGGCAAAGAATACTGTTGCCGATTCAACGCTGTCAAAACGGAGCTGCTCACTTCCTGCAAGCCCCTTCACAAGGGTAGAGCTCTTTAATGCGCTGTAATCATCCATGTTAAAATCTTTCATTCGTGCTTACCTCCTTAATTATTCTGCATTTTTCACAACCGCACCCGGTCTGAATTCTACGTTTGCAATACCATCATCCGTCTCGCCGAGGAAAATTGCATTAACCTCAACCTTAGTTGCTGACGAATCAGCAGATGTTGTAAACTTGCCTGCTTCTGCTCCATCAGTAATCAAGAAAACCTTATCCTTGTAAACAGGCTTGGCTTTCTCGCCGGTCTGTACCCAGATTCTTCCGAAATGGAGGCATCCAACTGTGCGTTTACTGTCAATGGAAACATTATTATCCATATCCTTTTCCACCATAACAGAATTGTGTACTACAACACCCTCAAAATCATCAGATGTTGCACCTGTTGCCGGAAGCTTTACGTCAGTGCCTTTATTTGTTCCAACGACAACACCAAGACCAAAGGCAACACCATCACCTTCTGCCTGTCTTGTTGTAACATCATGGGCTGATAAATCAAACAGCCCGCCGGCCACTCCTTTAGGAAAGCCAAAGCCATAACTTGTCTGTACTGCTGTGCTCATTACTTTCTACCTCCTGTCATATTCGCAATCATTTTCTTACGAGCAGATGTTGAATTACTAACCTCTTTTGCATCCTTGCGGACCTTATCAGCTGCAATTCTCTCTCTCTGATCATTTGTGCTCTTTCTCTCATGGAATGACTGCTTTGCAATGTCATAAGCTGCATTGATATAGCTGTCACTCTTTCCATCAAGATTCATCTTCGGATTAACTGCCTTGATAATGCGTTTTCTTCCTTCTCTTACCGAAAGTCCCTCAACTCCATCAAGGTTTAATCGGTCAGCCATTCGGCACACATCAAGGCGGTCCTGAATAATTTTATCCACAGAATCCATGTTTACTCCTTTCTGTTTCTCCGGATCGCATTCTGCACCCGCTCCCTCATCATCCGAATCTGTGTTTTCGTCTGTAGGAGCAGTTTCATCTTTCTCTCCAGTATCTTCTCCTTCATCACCATTCATATCGCTCTGAGCCTGCATCTTGTCAATCTCCTGTAAGAGAGTATCAAGATCTGCTTTCTGCTCTGCAATAATATCCTCTGGCGACATACCATCACCCTCGGCATCTCTGCGGTCAATATTCTCCTTGACCTTTTCAACGGGTGTCTTTTCCGGTTCTCCATTTTCCTCCGGATTGTCTGCTGGTGTTTCCTCTGGATCTTCTCCATCAACTCCCTCACCAGTTGCCTGATTTGCGGCTTTCTGAGCCTTGAATAAAGCAATAGCAGCTTCCATCTCTTCTGGTGTAAGCTCTTCGCCCTCATCAGCTCTGCGGCCTTTTGAATTAGGTTTGTACATAATTACTTTGCCTCCTTTTAAGATTTGTGTATCATCATCCTTGCCATCGATATTCAAGCGAGCAGTTTCTCCCGCCCTTGCTTCTCCGACAAGTGCAAGATGATTGATTTCGATATTTTTCTGAATACAATCGTATTTCTCTCCGTGATATACTCCCGGAGTATCATCAGTATCAAGGCTGTATCCAAGGGATAACTCTTTCAATCCGCAACTTTTCAAAGCATTTGTATCATGAATAATAATCTCACAGCGAACGCTATCTCCATCCCTGTATCCTTCACTCATAATTGTGCCTATCTGTTCTCTGCGGACATTCTCCTTATCCACTTCTCCAGCATCATGTGTAATGATGATTGGTTTGCCCTTGTAACTCTCCAACGATTTCTTGTCAAAGACATTCTCAGGCAATCGGAGTTCCCTCCGTGTGCTTCCATCATCATTCTTATACTCAAATATGCCACATGTAGTCACAATTGGGTGATCTACAAGATAGCCTTCATCTGTGTAATAAGTCTGATCCATGGAAATGCTGTCAATTCGTTTCAGCTTCACTTTCTGCACCTCCTGCTTTCTGTCACTTTTTCAATGCAACCACTTCCTTTCAAACTGGCAAATCCAGATTATCTATATCAAACACCGGAATTGCGCAACACCGGCATTGATAATCCTGTCCAGGATGGCATTTTCTGCCATTTCCTACATCTGGCGGATTGTCCCAGCTGATTATCTTTCCTTCCAGCTCTCTATGGCTTTTCCGCTCTCGTCTATCCATTACTCCAGACCATTCATACTTTGGCACACCCGCATCCCTCTGCTGGCTCTCCGTAATATCTGCATTAAGCTTTGCCGTTTGGTCTCTGGCAATCAGCTTTGCATGACGCTTACTCATTCCGTATTGCCGCTGAATCTCTTTTACAATATTGGTTGTAGTCGTTCCTTTCATGTAGTTTTCATATACCAGTTCTTTCATTCTATCGAGAGATTGATTCGGAACAGTCTTTATTAAATCCACATTATCAGACACCCATTTTTCCAACATCTTTGCGTAATATTCTCCAGAATAATAATCATCAAGCAAATTAATACCCAATGTCTTGCTTACCGCTTTCTTCCACTCTTTAACGGTGAGCTTATGGTCTAGGTTGGCAATTATATTTATCTGTCTTTTCAAGTCGTAAAGTCCAAAAGCGGCATCCAGTTCTCTTTGGATTGTCTTAAAAAGAATTGTGAGGCGAACTATTGTATTGTCTAAAGCTGAAAATCGTGCTGTCCTGCGTTTCTGCTCATTATCTTTCTTTGAATCCGCACGAAGCTGCGTGCCCTCATTAAGTATTTGCTTTATATCTGGCATATACTTCATAAGCACCTCTTTCTCGATAGCCATATATGCATTTACCAATCGCATATATTCTCTTTCCGCACTGTCCGGATACTTAGGTCTGTATTTACACGGGATAATCCGTTTTCCTTTGTTTTTCTCTTTCAATTCAGACCGAAGTAATTCTTTTCGTAACATTTCATCCAAGCTATCACCTTCTCTCATTGCCTCTTATTTGGAATTATGCTTGCAATCGTCTATTTCACTGCTGACACTAAAAAAGCCCCATAATGCCACGATTAGCGGCACTACAGGGCAAAAGAAAAGAGCCTCACACTCGCAAGGCTCGTATCTTATATTCCAAGTTCATCCAGATATTCTAAAATATCATCACTCTTTCTTGCAGGATCTTCCTTGATGTAATCTTTTACTTTCCGGATATCCTCATCATCATGCTTAACTGCACACAAAACACAGCCAACAAAATCATCATAAGTATCACTTACATTCTCCAGAAGTTTCTTCAATTCATCCATCGGTCTAATCCTCCTCTGTCTTCATGAATATATCGTAATCATCAAATCCATGATTCTTGAATCTATAATAGTATGTAGGGCTATCTGGCTCATTTGAACTCGTACGAATTGCGCACACTCTCTTTCCCTTGTACTTTGCATGATACACATTATTTATGTCATGCGTGACCTTTGCCTTTTCCTTTGCAGTCATTGGTAAGGACTGGGTTTTCTTTCTCTTAGAGTTGCTCTTCTTGTTCTTTCCTCCACTACCCTTCGGGTACCTTCCAGAACCAGGACCTCCGTCTGCTTCCATATTACTTTGACTTACCTCAGCTGTCAACCGAATTTCATCCAGTTGCCTTAGAAAGTCCTCAAGTGAAAGTCTAAACGGAAGGAATAGGTCCATGTCAAGAACACTTCCTATATCTTCAAAACGAGCATCTTCCATCTCTGTATTAAAGCATATTGGATTTCCATAATACTCTGTGCATAGAAAAACCTGCGAAGGACAATATTGTTCGGACATACCAGAAATCAAAGTTACCGGAATTATATTTGCTATATTGATGCCAAATTCTTCCCTTGTTTCTCTTATGGCTGCATCTTCCGGTGTTTCCCCTATTTCAATATGTCCTCCAGGTCCACACACAAGTCCATTGTCTTTCCTTGTGCCAACAAGCACTTTCCCATCTTTTACAACAATGACACCGCATCCGGTAGGAGTAACTGTATCAAACGCAGAATCAGTCTCGGTTTCTTCCTGTTCCTGCGGCTCTTTCACTTCTGCAGACAATGCCGTATTCGATGTCTCTGCTGATTCATTTGCATTAGTTGGAGCATCATCCACCATTGCTTCCCAATCATCTTCATCATCCAAAATATCGTTTACTGTAAACTCTCCGTTTTCAGCTAAACGCTTTCTGACTTCCGAAGCGTCAAGAGCCTGCATATCCACATAAACCTGTGCTGTCTGTGCCTTTGTAAGCTCCGTTGCAGCCTTTGTCTGATCTACTCCCGCCTGCTCCGCTTCGCTCAAATTCCATAAAGGCTTGAATTTCAGAGTATAGTCAGGAATTTCCTCAAACTCTCCCTTATACTTTCCGGCAATCAAGATAATATCAATCAGTACTCCAAGATTTCTTTTGAGGTTCAACTTCTGAATCTTATTCACATAGGAGTAATAGTTCTCCATATCTCCCTCTCCGGTGGAGTTTTCGCCGGCTGGTGACCTCCCAAAGAGCTTCGTCTGTGGGATGTTTGTTACTGCTGAAAGCATATTGCATGTCGCATCGATAATATCCTTTACTCCGGAAAATGTCACAGTCTTATAATCGTAATCTTCTCCGTTCGCATCAATAGCTATGGAATTGATGATGCCCTTCGCCATATCGATTATACGCAGTCTCCTAAGAACAATATCCTCGCCCTCGTCTGTTTCCAGAAGGTTGGCAAGGTCATTCATCTTATAAATTGCTTGTACCGCCCTATCAAGCAGCTTAACTCCATTCCCATGCGATGTAACAGTTTCCTGCAAGGCTTTATGTATCCTCGTGTACTCTGGCATGCCAAAGAAACGATATTCTGTCCTCGAGCTGGATTGTGGCAATGTTCCATTCTTGAACAATAGGCACCTGCTTTCGTGGACACGAAACTGCTGGCCATACATTGGAGATACATCGTAGAATTCAGGCTTTCCAAATTTCGACCATTTACCGGTCTTTGGATCGTGATTATATATGCTGTTGTAATCTGGTGTAATCAAAGGTCTTTCAAACACAAGCAGTTCATCAATCCCTCTGATATTATCCCAATCCACAGGCTCATCAATCTGTTTCCCATCATCAATTATCATCACCATAAGCGAACCGCCATATAGTCTCGACCATTTGATAGCTGTAGAAGCTGCACCCTCAAAGTCCAACTCGTCAAGTGAATCATTTATAAATGTTTCCAGGTCAACATCATTTACACCATATTCAAATCCACTACTAACAGCATCATCAGATGGGATATCTATTATCTTAGCGAACAATCCGTTTTCCTCGTAGTTCAGTGTGAGTTCCACATCTGTTACAGGATCATCACTCTCAAAACGATACTGCTCTGACACATCATCTTGAGTACCATACTTATTCATCAGATTCTTATATCCATCTGCTCTGCTTTCTTTCTCATTGTCCTGCATTTCCTCACCTCCTAATCTACGAGACTTCCGATATTGAATGTCTTTTTCTGGTAGCAAGACAGTGCAACCGCATCTGCTCTATCTGGGGAATCAATCCCTCGTTTCTTCATTTCCTCTTTGCTTTCAAGTAACATCTTTCCTCTACTCGTCAGCCTGTATTTTCTACAAGTGAGCTGTGCAACAAGTTCATTGTCATTTTCCAAACTCACTTCCTCCATCATTAAGGCATCTTTTACTGTGCCCCATAAATAAGTTGTCATATTATCGTAAATGTCGCAGGCTTTCTGTTTTCCATCGCCAACAGTTTCTTCCGGAACTTTGCCAGCGGCATTAACAGGAACAATCACCATTCGTGTAAGCTTTTCTTCCTGCTTAACCTCTTCCAGACGGTCTGTAACTCCGCCACCAAGACCACAATCATCAATGTTGATATATATCTTTCCTTTGTATCTCGGAAACTCTGTAATAGCTTTTCTGTAAAGCTGCACAACTTTTCCAACTGTTGTCATGAGGCTTTGCCCTCTAAACGATACCGGAAGTGTTATTTTTCCACCTACATTCCTGGCAATAACTGTTTCATCAGAACCATATCTCGCCACATCCACTCCAAATGATATTCGCTTAGGAACATCGTCTGGCAAATCTAACATGCAGCAATGCTCCACCAGTGATAGGGCTATGAACACATCGTCTTCTTGCTTTGGGAATTCTCCGAACACACGCACAAGCACAACATTGCTATCCCTTCCATACTTCCGTATGAGTGATTCAATATTCTGTTTGTTGGTTCTCTTACTGTCTGCAGACGATACCGTGTGGCACCTGTATATGGACCTATCTACATTAAAAGCATCGTAGAATGTTCCAGATGTTCTCGTCGGGTTCCCGCACATCAGCAGCTTATTGTTTTCACCGGAAAGAGTACCAAGTATCGCCTCCATAATCGGATCTGCAACACCGGAAGCCTCGTCCACGATGAAAAGCATGTTATCCTCATGGAAACCTTGCATATTCTCTGGCTTCGTAGCGGTCCTAGCTACGGCAAACCAACGCTTTTCATTGCCAACCATATAAATATAGGTCTTCGTCCATTTGAGGATGTCTGAGAGCAAAGGAGACTTGCTCATCCACTTGCTGACTTCGGACCACAATACATCGTGCAACTGCTGTTTGGTAGGAGCTGTTGCAACAATTCTCGGATAGGGATAACAGCATAAAAACCACAGCAAAGCAACAGCTTCCATACCTGTTTTTCCAACACCCTGTCCAGACTTGATTGCAACCTTCGGGCTTTCTGCCAAATCCATCAAAGCTTGTTTTTGCCAATCATCAGGCTCAAACAGCAATACCTCTTGTGCAAATAGCACCGGATTTTTCCTGTATATTGGGATTTTCTTCTGGAAGAATTTTCTTCGTAATGTCCGTGAGTTCTTATTCATCTTCGCTCACTTCCTCTCCCAATACAGCTGCAATCCAATCATCAACCGCATCGTTGCCAGCACTTTCACTTTCAAGCCTTGCCTTTTCTATGCGATACTTGGATAACGCTTCAATAGCCTTTGTCTTTTTGCTCTGCACAGTAGAAAGTTCCTGTTCCAGCCTCGCTATGATCATATCCTTATTAGCTGTGTGTGTTGCTATATTATAGGACTTACCCGGAAGAATTTCTTTATTATCAACCTTCTCCTTCTGGCGCCTATCGTACTCTGCCTCTTCCTCTTGGTCTTTAAACGAGCGTTTTGACTCGCTTCGGTTCACATCCATTACCGCAACCTCTCCTTTTTGTTCGCGGTATTTATTGATTGCTTTAAGTATTCTTCGCTCTCTAATCGAAAAAAGCTGTATCTGTTCCATCAGTTGAAGCTCTGTATCTTCTGGAATAGACTCAAGAAGTTCCTGCTCATCTGAATCCAACGCATCCATAAATACAGGAACATAACCACCATGCTTTGTTCTGTCTGGTGGAGGGTTTGGGTTTGGATTGCCAGAACCGCCTTTTGCATTCTGATTTTTGGGTTGACCTCCCCTCTTTTTCTTTTGCAACGTTGCATTTTTCTTCTCATTTTTTTTCGCAACGTTGCACTTGTTTTTTTTTGAGGCTTTTCCCCATCCGTACCGGTTCTTCCAGCTGCGGACTGTTCCGTCTGAAACTTCCAGTTTCTTAGCAATCTCAACCATTGCCATACCATCATTGAATAGCTTTTCAGCTTGTGTTACTTTCTCACTCGGTGCTCTCGGCATATCACCACCTCTCTCCTGTTCGTTTTGCAATCGTGGACGCACAAAAGGGAGGGTGTATGCCCTCCCGTGTGTCACTCTCACGAATATTTATTGTTTTAACATTAAATCTTCGTTATAAACTCTGCTTTTGAATAACCTTGATTTGGTTTAATCATCATATTCAAAAAGTCCTCTTTGGAGAAGTCCGATAATCGGAATATTTCCTCTGGTCTCATACCAAGCTGCTTACCGATTTCTTCAACAGATTTCCCCTCTCCCATAAGCTCTCTAACAATCGCTTTCATAGGTTCAAGCAAATGTGTACCTCTTGCCCTGTTGTGGGTTACAGTACCGTAAATATTACCGGCTTTATCCTTATGTTCTACAATTACAACAGGAACCTTGCCTTCAAGCATTGATTTCAGAGGTTCTTCCCCTGCAACAGTCCAACGATGAAAACCATCAATAATCGTGAAATCTGGTCTCACGACAATCGGCAGCGTCCATCCGTTGGTTAGTATGGATTGCTTCAGCAATTCCAAGTTCTGCTTCGATACTTTATTTGGGTTGTAATCGTTTGGTTTTACTCTGTCCCTGTCTACCCATTGGAGAGTGGAAAGCGGACTACTCAATTTCTTATCCATTTGTCATGCCCTCCTTCTTTTTGGCTTCTGTAATGTATTTACCATAGATTCTCTGATATAAAGCACGATAGGAACGCAGCTTTGGATCACCAGAAATAAGTCCTTCATATATAGCCTTGCAATCCTTATTGTCCGCAATAGCAGAAACACTCATAAAGAAGTTCCTGTATCGTTCCGCAACATATCTCTTGTGCTTCGTTTGGAAATTTCCATCCATATCAGAAAACAATTCTAAAAGGGCGGCCTTATAATCTTTTTCCGTCATCCCCTTCTCGTTTTGTTTTCTTGCAGCTGTGCTTCTACCGAACATCTCGCTATCCCAATACAAGGCGGCCAGATATGCGTTCGGTTCTCGCCTTACTATCCGTTCCATAAGATCCGGATAATATTCATTCATTTTGACAAGGCTTTTTGCCGTGTCAATCGAAAAGAACTGCGATACCCTCAATTGTCCTTTTCGTGTTCCTGACTGCCACAAGAACAGGTAAATCTCTGGTATGTCAACTTTTTCCCGAAGGAGGTAAAGCCATACATCATTATTGGTCCAATCATATATCGGAAATACCTGGTGTTTATTCGTCATGGTCTTTCCTGCTCTCAGCATAGTTGCAATATTCTGCAGTCTCTGTACTGATTCCGCTGTTCGGATTCCTGTAATCGTAATTCCTCCGCTGCATATTCTTGGAAGAAAATCCTGATATGCATCAATGCGAGGTCTTAACAGCGGATGGTTTCTGATTGCGAATGATGGTGGCTGTCTTACCCAAACATCTTTTTTATATCTGTCCCAACAAATAAATGTTTCATCGTTGGACAGTTCATTAAAGCAGTTGTAGTGTTTTACCTCAAGGCAATACCACTCAAACTTTGCTCCAATTAACATAAATCTTTTTCGCCATTCCCTCACCTTATCTTCCATGCAAGGGAAAATGGCTTCTTCATCTATAAATTGTACAATAAGCTGTGCCGGATTGATTTCCCCTGCCTGCACAAGCTCCATAACAAGCTGTGCCATACAAAGGCTGTCCTTACCACCGCTGAAAGACATATACACCGGCAATCCGTTTTGGAATACATTTCTTATACGGATTTTGGCGGCCTTTACAACATCTATACTGGATTCGCACCGCTTTATAGCCATATTTTCTCCCCGCATTTCGGACAGATAACAAATTTCTTTACTTCGGTGGTATCTTCACTGTCCTCTGGCATTTCCTGTTGTGGCTGAGCAATTGGCTGCGGTGCTGGTGTTGCCTGCTCCGCCTCCGCTTTTTGAATCTGCTGTTCTTTTCTCTCTCCGCTTTCTTTAATACTCTGGATTTCTTCATCATCCAAAGTGCCATACTCGGAGAGCTTTTCTGTAACATCCTCTGCCTCTGACACCATCTGCTTTAATATGTCTTCATCAAAGCCCGGGATATCAAGGTCGCCCTGCAGGTCTTCTAAAAAGCTATTGAGTGTATCGAGATTTTCAATACCTAAGCTGAAAATCTTGTTGTCTGCAATCATCAGCTTCTTTTTCTGATTTTCAGTAAGATTGTCATACTTATAAACATCAGCTGTTTCTTTTCCCATGGCAATCAATGTTTCATACAAACCATTTCCTGCCAAGATTACATTGTTTTCGTCAACAACAATCGGACGGATCTGTCCGAACATTTTGACACTTCTTTGGAACTCCTTCAGCTGTTGCTCCGTATGAATTCTGACATTCTTTTCTGGCTTCACAAGGTCCACCAGCTTCATTGTGATAATTTCCATCTTTGTATCCTCCTGTATTTTGATTGGAGGAACAAATCCGTATGATATATAAGCTATCTGCAAATAGCAAAAGACAGCACTTGCAATCCTTTGTCTGCAAATGCTGTCAAATGTCAGCAACTTATTTTATTGTCTTCAAGAATGCTTTTGCACTCTCAAAATATTCTGCCGCCTCATTTACTATGGAGCTGTCAATCTCATAGATTTCGCTCCAGGCATTCTCTGTACTTCCTGTCCATTGCCGTGCTGGCCAAGGATGTGTTCCGCACAGATAGCCATTTTTCCAATCATATATAGGCGGCATAGCCAAATTATAATAATGGATATATGCCAAAACCTGCTCATGCGTCCAATCTGACAAAGGGCTGTATCTTGTAACTCCCTGACTGTTGGTATAAATGTTATCTCCTTTTCCAACATAATTCCCATCAGCTCTTCGTCTTCCGAGAAGGAGCATATCAAGATTGTTTTCTTTGTAGTATTTTGCCTGTCCTCTATGTTGAACAATATGGAACCATTGAGCTGCATATTTGCTATCCTGTGGGAAAAGCATGTGTGGATGAGTAACAAGCCACTTAATATCCTGTCCTGTATTGATAATGGACAATTCCGGAGGCTTATTATCCTCAACCCATTGCGTAAATGCTTTATACTCCAAATTGCTGATTACGAGGACGCAGGAGCTTATTCCTGCCCGACGGCAAATTTCTCCAAGCACAAGGGAATCTTTTCCTCCGCTCCATGCGTAGGCAGCTTTCTTTCCTTTCGTCTTAGCTTTTATATCCTGTATGGTCTTATCTACAAGCTGATCCAACTCTTTTTTGGTTATCAGCTGTTCGATTTTGTCAAAAGTTTCTATCCAGTCAGAGTTTTTGATTCGCTGCTTTCTTCCGAGTACGCTATCCATTCTCTGTACCCCTCTTTCTGCTTACAATCAAAGCGACTGTTCCGGATAACAGGACTGTCAAAAGACTGCCTGCTGTCTTATAAGCTGCAGTTCCTGTGATATTTCCATAAGCAAATACAGGAAGTCCTATAATCAGTGCGGTCGCAATGCCAGTAACAACACCTTCTGGTTTGAGCTTTACCCCCTTTAATGTAAATATTGTTGGGAGAAGCGTTGCTGCTCTGAGTGTGCCATACATTAAAAACAAATGCGTAACTGTAAGCCCTGGGATATTGGCAACTATAATTCCTATTACCAACAGTGCAACCATGGCAATCTTGGTCTTTCCGAGTGTGTTCTTTTTGAATATGTCTGTTGTGAGGGATGATATTGCACACAGATTACTGTCAATCGTAGATAATAATCCAGATACAATCATAAATAAAAATGGGATTACCGCCCAGCTTGGAAATAACTCCGAAATGAGTTCAAAGTTAATCACACCTGTATCAATCGCCGTATATCCCATCCCAGCTCCGACAAATCCAAGGATTCCCATTGATAATGGCACCATGCCAAATAGGATTGCTCCGATAAAGAAAGCCCTTCCTATTCGATTTTTCTTTACACAAAATGCTCTCTGCCAAAAACATTGGTCGCCAAATGGTCCTGAGATAAGGCCAACTGTTGTGGGGAGTCCGAAACCAAGAAATATCTCTATACCTTTTGCAGAGAAAAGAGAGCTGCACTCTCCTGTATATCCGCCAATTCCTGCGAACATATTTTGAATGCCTCCACCATTCTTAATACCAAAAACTGCAAAACAAACGCTTGCAATCAACATAAAGACCATCTGTATAGAATCTGTCAGTATCGAAGCCTTTATTCCAGAGAACTGTGAATACGAATAAGCAATCACAGCCATGATTACTGTCATGATCCAGAATGGAATACCTGTCAGCATACTTAATATTTTGCTTCCTGCCAATAACTGGACTCCTGTAGATAATGCCGATAATGCTCCAAGCTGGAACAGGTAAATATTTTTTACCGATTCAGACTGATATTTCTGGTGCATATATCCAGACAGTGTGATTCCTTCTGGCATTTCTTTTCTTATCCTTCTTGCGAACGGAATAAAGAAAATCAAGCAAAGCACATTAGGTACCAGAAACCAAAACAGCCCTGCAAAGCCTTTGGTATAAGCATTCTCTGTTGATGTAAATAGTGCAGGAGCCCATATCCATGTAGCTGCAATGCTTAATGCAGATATAAACCATCCTGTATTTCTATTTCCAACACAAAACCTTTCGACGCTTTTCTCTTTGTTTGTCATAAGTACCGTTGCCGCAATCATAATTACCGCATAAGCAGCCAGCACCATAATTGTGTAATTCATTATTTTCCTCCAATCAATATTATTCTGGAGGAGCAGGTGCATTTCCTGTTCAATCGTCTCTCCTTTCTCGGAAAGTTTGCATCAAAAAAGAAGCCTGCAACAACTCTGCAGACTTCCCCGACGTTCGATTTAGAATTTTACAAATACGATTTTGCCATTTATAAGCTGTGATGTCAATGTAATTATTTTGTAGACGGTGGCTTTATCGTACTTTCAATCCGTCCACCCCGAATATAAGAGCGGTCAATCTTTCCTCTGCAACTCTCAAATCGGAATACACATTTTCCTTTGACATATTGTGCTTTGCTGCAATCTCTTTTACAGTAAGAACCGGTTCTGCCATGTACTTATCCCAAACCACCTCGTATCTCCTGCGGTCTATATCCTGGTTCGGAGATTTTTCACAATAGGCATCATACAAACCAAACATCGTCTCGATATGTGAAACGATAATAGCCGTTCTGGTTGCACTTCTCTTGATGCTTTCAATGATCACCTCATTGTCATAAAGATTCATCATTGATTCCAAGATATCCAAAGCCGATTCCTCCATCTGTGTTCGCCCGAAAACTGAGTTTTCCGCATGTTCTTTGAGCATGTGATAATTACGCAGGAGCAGCTTTGTATTCCGCAATCTTCTATCTGCCCGTTTTCCCTGCTCCTTTTTTCTTTCCTGCTCATAGGTTTTTAATGCTTCCTTTGCTCCAATTTCAGCTGCATTTGCACAAATATCCTTCAATTGTTCTGGTGTAAGAGCTATTATAACTTTTTCTGCTCTTTCTTCTGTTGACTGGCTGTCCATGCTGTCGCCCTCCTTCTTTTTTATTTCAAATTCATAACGAATTATGATATAATCTAACTGTCTGTTGGGAGGGTTGCGAAAGCACTCTCCTTTTACTTTTCATCTGCTTTTATAAAATCCTCAATCGACATTTGCCCTGGTATTTCATAATATGGGAAATCGTCTGATGCAGTACCTGTTTTTGAATCTCCATCACGGATCCGCATACTAGTACCGAACACTCTCTTATAACATACCGGTCCGTATCCTACTTCCTTGCTTTGTTGGCTTCTCAATTTTCTTCCGCATTCCATACAGACTGCCATCAGAAATCACCTCCCTCAAAGATAAATACCTTATGTGCCGGTAGTCTCTTGTCCTTAAAATCTTCCCAGTACATATACGCTCCAGAAGCTAAACAGGATGCCGAGTATTCCTCAATCTCCTTATCATTTTTAAGCCACACACAATGACCTGCGACATGTTCCTTTATTTCCTCCAGAAGTTCATTTTCCATAAGTATCTGTATTATCTGCAAGGTAACTTCCAACCACTTTTCCGGAGTAAATTCCCCTATATTGGTCTTGTAGAATTCCTTGAACACATTTTTCTGTCTAGTATTTCCAAATCGTGTAATGTATGTAGTTCCTGTTGGCTCGCTCCTGCCTATTCGATGATGTATTGCATAGTCTGAAATGCAAACTATCTTCATGTCTATCATCACCTCTTTTCTTGTCTCTCATTTAGCTAAACAACCACGAATCATATCCATACAAATTTTTTGATTTGCCTCTCAATGTAATGCTCTCGTCGGTGCAGCTTCTCTTCACAGCTCTTCTCATACCTCTTGAAGTCTGTCTTTTTGCATATCTCTTTGATTTTGGTCCTATCAAATGATTTTTATGATACATTCCCATAGTCATTCTCCTATCTTCCACTTCTAAGCATACAAAATAGCAACTCGGTAGTAGATTTCTTCCTCAAACCAAGTCTGCAGTTACTTATAACAGCAAGCTTCCATCTGCTTTTTTCAAAATCTAACTCTGTCGGGTTTTCAAACTCATCCGTTAATTCCGACATATAAGGAATCGCTACCATTATTCCGAAGTGTCCTGATGAATCTGGAGAAACCTCATGCAGATGTTTATAAAACTTCCCATCTCTCATATCTGGTAACAAATCCTTATAACACTCCATTGTTGTTACTATGTAATTCTTTTCTCCAATGAAATTTAATCCATTTCCAGAATAAACATCCTGCTTGCAACTTTTTATTTCATAGCAAACAAATATTCCTTTTTCGATTTCAGATATGGAACATTGTCCGGCAGGAATAAACTGCATAAAGTCAACTCTTTTAGGTTTTCCTTTTGCGGCCCACGGATCAATACTAACCTCACTCGCCCAATACTTTCCAAATCCTCCGAATTTATCTGACACAAGAAGATTTCCAAGAAATTCCGTTGTTTTCTTTCTATCCATCACAATCCCCTTTCTCTCAGCTTGCGATCAATGATTGGAATAAGCATTCTGACCGAGCATTTCATATGCAATGTTGTTGGAGCATCTACAATTTTACATAGCATATCAACGTACACCTGCTCTGCAGATAAATCCTTAGCATATTCCTCCGCCTGTTCCCTCGTTTGCTCTACAATCTGAATACCTTTACACTTCTCCGAAATTTCATGTATCAGTTCCACAGCCCTGCTCGTAAACACTATTTCGTTATTATCTACTACCGGCTCTTCCAGCAACTTTTCCATAAGTTCATCTATCATTGTCTTTCCTTTCTGTATTTACTGCTTTCTCATATCCCAAGCACCTCATAAATCGTTCTGGTTTTCCACAGGCTTCATAATGTTTGCAGTCAATGCACACATTTTCTTTCTCATGTTTTTCCATCAAGAGGCTTCCCCACCTTCCGCAGTTTCATTTGCACTTTCCGCCCTGTTATTCCATATCTTTGCAGCCCTATCTTTGCACTCTTCAATACTGGTAATAGTATTGTCTTCATGGTTCATATCAGGACAATATCCCTCGGTTCTCGCGCCACATTTTCTACACTGACACCAAATAGTGAACCCGTATTTCTTATTGACAGCCTTCATTACTGCCCTCCCGCCACAAAACGGACACGTTTTAAGTTCTATACTCATAATCTTTACCTCACAATTCTAAATTTTTTCCTATTCTGCCTTGCATGATAATCATCTATCACATATTCATGGCATTCCTCTCTTTCCATATTTTCGGGACTTTCTCCATCAAAATTATTGCATATATCGCAAAAGAAACACGGGTGCCAGTCGTATGGCACTTCTTCCGGATTGACAGTAAGGCTCTCTGCATTATTGATGCACGACCTGCATAAACAGTAGTAACATGGATCCACCATCGGAACTCTCTCTTGCTTATGTTCCGATGGCTTTTCCTCTGTTATATTCATAAATTTATCAAATGTTAGCTGACCGTTCATGGCTATTCATAGGTCGGCTCTGGCTTTGTATCGGAATAAACAGAATCCTCGTCTGCAGTCTCGTCTATGATAATTCGTGCATCCGCTCTCTGCAGTTTCGCAAGAAGCAAATCAAACTTATTCATGTGCCTAAGTGAATATATGTCAGGATTTGTGTCTGTTCTAATTTCCCATCCGGCTTTTCTATCCCCTGTCCAGTGCGAAAGACGTACTGTTCTGTTTAATTCATCCTGCTGTTCTTCATCATCCACTGTAAAGTCAATAGTTGCATACTTGAATGAGCTCCAGCTTCTCTCACCCTCTTCTTCGAATTCAAAATGTACATCCATCGCCTCGTATTCAGCATTATCCTCTATCACAATCTCTCGGCCTTCTACCTCCATATCACCGGCAACAAACTTCTTGTATTCCTTGAACAAATCAGATATCTTTATATCTGTTTCCTGCGGTTCTTCCATCATAAACTTAAAATTTTCCAGCAAATTTTTGTTGTCAGTAAGGACAGACTTATTGACCATTTCCGTAAGAAGTGTGTCCAATTTTACAACGTATCCACTCATGTCGTAGCTTTCAATAAACGGAACTAAAACCTGCTCAACTCTTTCTTTGACCGCCTTTTCAAGCTTTCCATAATTAAATGAACTAGCTATTGCTTTTTCTATTCCATCCGTCACCTTTTCTCTAATAATCTGGTCAACAGTTCCATCCGATAGGATTTCATCTGTGATTCTCTTAATATCTTCATCAAAATTTGCCATACTATTTTCCTCCTAAATATCTATAATATTCGATTGCTGGTTTTATAGCTTTTTGTACACCTGTAAGCACATTTGCCAACCCTGTCTCTATATCCCGAACGTCAATACCATTCATCTGACAAGCTATAGCCAGCCTCATTTTATCTTCATCTGGAGCTTTGCACAGTGCTTCGTGAATCTGTTCTTTTGTCATAATATGCCTCCTAAATTTCATTTTAGGCTAAACCCTAAATACAAATCCCCTGCAGTAAGGTTCATCATCTTCATAAATCACAAATGTTTCATGTTCTATTGGAACATCATATGTCCATGATATTATCTTTCCGTTCTTATCTTTCTCTTCGCACCATTTTGCAGTAAATCCGAATACATCCGAACGCTCACAGTTGTGTACTATTCCACCATTAGGAATAGCCTTAACATATATTTTGCCACCTTCCCAGCAATCCCCCTCATCTGTTATTGCTCCCTCTAATTCAACCAGGTCATCACTTGCACCTGTAACAATTACAATTCTGTTATCTTTGGCAAGCTGTAATTCTTCTTTGGTAAACATTCGATAGTCATATTGTCTTCCATCAATTAAATTCGCAAATTCTTTTAATTCCATTGTCCTTCCTCCATCACTCTTAGTTATGCGTATCTCTAAAATTCTCCATAGCCCACTTATTTCCTGTAGCCTGCACCTTTGCTCTGATTCTCTCCTGTGGTGTAGAGCCTCTTCCAACACACGCAAGTATGGACTTTCTTACCGAACTTCCCTCGGTCAGCCCTGCATCATCCAGTGCCTCCTTTGTTCCGCACTCATCACATATCATTGTCTTGTTGTCTGCTCTCGACAGAGCCAACAGTCTTTTTGCCTCTTTTCCGCATCTTGGACACTTCATATTTTCTCTCCTTTTTGGTGTGATTTTCGCACTATGGCAGTGTGTATATGAGACTCTATTTTTTTGTTTGTCGGTTTATTGGTTCGTACATTATCACCCTATTATCTGTAGGATTCCATTTACACATAAAGCAAGGTGACTGCACATATATACTTTCATTTCCGTAACGATTATTTATATACCTTTTGTTTTTACAGTCTTTACAGCGTGGCATTTTTCTGTCCTTTCTGGTATAATTTCCACACCAATGGTCTTTGCGATATGCACCCATGCAGTAATTTTCATGGGTGCAGCTGTTACACATCTCCTTTGGTGTCATTCCTGGATAGCCTCGGGATCCTGCGGTTCTCTAACCTTCCATCCAAACAAACCTTTTTTAGCAACAACCTTCTCGCATTTTTCTGTAAGTGTAACTTCTCCGCTTCCCATCATCTGTAAAATTGTTGGTGTAGGTCTTCCAATCTCTGCCCCACATTTTGAACATATATATGGAATGCCCTTATCATATATCTTCCCGCAGTCCCTGCATCTACAAACTTTCTTATAATCTCTCACTAAAATAATCCTCCTTCCAAAATTGCGCTTGCAATAATGCAAGCCACAAATCCGATACAATATGTTCTCTTGTTATATCTGCTTTCATCAGCGACCATTCCGCAAAGCATAACAAACGCAATTATTATCAGTATTATTTTGAACACCATTTGTTTCTCCTTTCCGGGCGGAAGCACCTGCCGCCCCTTTTATTAGTGTGATATATTCCTTATCCGAGACCAATCAGATAACGCATATGAATTTTTGTTTATAGTTACATGGTGCTTACTTTATAGCCACAGGGAGAACGATTGTCTTGAAATCGCTATCCTCCGCTTCTACAATCATTGGCATTTTAGGACCCTGCAAAGAAATTCCTACATTGTCACAATCAAATGCTTTTAGTGTTTCAATTACCAATCTGGCATCAAAACCTATTGTTAATTCCTCCGATATATCTTCCTGTAAATCAACAATCTCATGGTAATCCGTTGTCTGGTCCTTAATGCTCAGGTTCAGTTGGCTTCCAGACAGTTCAAATTTAACCGGGCATTTTTCAGCAGTACACATCTTTGCTCGTACCATAGCATCCAGAAGTTCTTTTCTGGATATAACGGTATGTAGCGGCAGCTCTTTGAACATATTCTGATATTTGTAATACTCCCCCTGCACAAGCCTTGTGCAGATTTCAAAATCCTTTGTTGCAAATACAGCCATTGCATTACTGTGTCGGATTCTTATATCCCCGGTCAATCCAAGCGTTTTCAGCTTATCGATTGTATTCTTAGGGATAAGCAGCTCAAACTCTCCGTCATAATCAATCTTGTCCCAAGCAAGGACATGTCCATCAAGTCCTACGAAATTCAACTGTCCGTCCTTAGCCTGCAGACACATGGTTGACATGGTGGCATTTCCTCCCTGCTGTGGAATCGCATAAGAAACTCTCCTTACAGATTCCAACAAAAGTCCTGCTTTAATCGTAAACTCACTTCCCTCACCCTCAATATCTGATACCGGGAATGGTCCTGGATCCATTGTCTGATACTTATTTTTGATTTTGTCTGCCTTGATGGTCATTGTGTTTCCACCCGAAATGGTGATATCAATCTCTCCGTCCGGCAAATTGTTAATAAGGTCAAATGCTCTCTCCGGAATGATAAAGCATTCATCCTCTGTGCCCTCTAACTTCGCCTTAACGGTCATTTCTAAGTTATTGGCGATTAAATACCCTTCTTTCACTAAAATACCCTGTAAGATAGGCATTGTAGTCTTTTTGGGAACAACTCCCTTAATCTGATTGAGCTTTGCCGCAAGCTCCGTTTTCTGTATTTTCATCTTTCAATTCAACTCCTTCCAAGATAAGAATCGTACATTGTTTTTCCTGCAACCTATAAGGTTCCAATTCCTGTTCTGTCATAAATTTGTGGCAAAACAATTCTTTCATTTTTTTCCAAGTCGCCCATGGCACTCTATAGAATTTTGTTAGTCCTAGCGATACCATCACATAACAATGAGCACCGAACTTCTCGTATATGTCCAAGCTCTCCCATTGCGTATCTGTCACAACATTTTGTCTGATTCTGTCACCGTCAGTATGCTTCGCTTCAAACATAATCCCAGTTCCATCACAGAGGATTCCTTTGTAATCAGGCTGTCCTTTCTTCTCGTAATATCCTTTGACAGTTCCATCCCTATCCTTGCCTGTGATATGAAATGGCTCTGGTGTCTTTTCTATGTGAGCCCATCCGTTTCGCAGATAGAATTCGCACGCATTTGAAATCCACCTCTCGAACGTCTCTCCGGATACTTTGCTTCTCCTGCCAACAAGCTGTCTTCGAGGATCAGGCATCAGCTCTCACCTCCAGATGTTTTTCAAGAATAGCTTTTATATCAGCCAATTTAGTTGCTCCAATTCCTTTCACAGAGCTAATTTCCTCGATAATTCCTGTAATATCCACAGTTTTATGTTTGGGTGCCTGTGTTTTTCCACAATTAAAACCTTCACTTCTCGCCTTTTCCACTCTGTCCTCAATGTAATGTACCAGCTGCTCATCTGTCATTTTTCTTATCTTTACAGCCTTATTGTGAATAGCATTCTCGTCAGTTGTTCGTCTGCAGCTTCTCTTTGCCATATCGTTCTTCCTTTCTTCTTTTGACACTCTCTGGATTGCTATGCTGGCGGTATTGTCAGCATAACCCTCTCTGTTTGCGTTCCATTTACTCATCTTCATCACCTGGACCTATCGTTACGCTCTCTGCCAATCCAATAAGCTCCGGTATATCTAATCCAAGGTCTTTGCAAAACTCTTTGAAGCAATCCCTGCACATAAACCCGAATTGTTTGGGCTGTTCGCCTCTTTTTGACCTTGCCAGCAGGGTTATCATTTCGCTTTTTCTCAAATGAGCCTTGCATGATGCACAGCCATCAAACAACTTTGCTTTCAGCTTCGGGCTAATCTCCGAATGTTGCAGCTGCTTTGGAAATTCTCGGCGCATATTTTCTTCCCCGACAATCGGAATCAGACTGTCTTTCATGAAAACTGGCACAGAATTATAATCAGCTTTTACAACAATAT
This sequence comes from Roseburia sp. AF25-13LB, assembly GCF_003478915.1. NCBI lineage: Bacteria > Bacillati > Bacillota > Clostridia > Lachnospirales > Lachnospiraceae > Roseburia > Roseburia sp. AF25-13LB. The sequence goes on along the minus strand of NZ_QUFO01000002.1, from coordinate 85,707 downwards.
CTTTTATCCATTGTAGTTCTGGCACTATTTTATTTTTGTTACGTCCCGTCTCTGCTCCGATGATTATCCAATCAACCTGTCGAAACATCACATTATGCTTAGAAACAATGTCCCCCATTAGTGGTTCAATGCTGACAAACGTATTACATCCAGCAGGAAGATAATTAAATCTATCAGCATCCGCATCGCAGGTAATGGTTGTTCCGTACCACATATTTTCCAGTCCCGCCGGCACTCCAACTTCCGTATATCTCTCCGGATTCTTGGTGAGAAATAGGTAATTGTGAATTGGGTTATCCAAACAGGTTTCCATTACATCTCTGATCCATTCGCCTGGAACCCATTTCCCAAATATGTCAGCCATTGCTCCAACAAAAATGTTATTTCCCATTTTTAGCTTTTCCGGATAATCCATGCGGTACTTGTGATATGTAGGTTCAAATCCAAATGGATAAACCAATGTATTTCCCGTTTCATTTAGCATAGGTTTATCCAGAATGAATACATTTTCTGAGTTATCTGCCGCAGGCTCTGTTGAGTAATCTTTCTTCGCCATTAGATTCAGTCTTACATCTCCCGCAAATCTTGCTGTCATTCTTTTTGCGTAACAGTATGAGCAATTGTGCCGGCATCCGGTAATAGGATTCCATGTGTGATCACACCACTCAATTTTTGATTTATTCACAGCGTTCCTCCTTTCTGACATATCCAAGCTGAACTTCCTCTTCCCATGGAACATCTGAACAATTAACATGCTGTCCGCACTTACTACAATAATCCGGCTGATAATCTGGACCAGCATTGAGGATATGGTTACATCTAGGACAGATACAATACTGATGAAGCGTAATAACAAAGCCATACTTGTTGTATGTTCCGTGCTTGATTTTGGGTTTCCTTGCAATAAACTTCGGTATTATCAAGCTAGTTACCTGTTTCAGCATTTGTATCATCTCCCTCCACCCAATACTCTACAAAGTACATTGTCTGTCCTTTTCCTCCCGGCCGCTCTTTTCCAATCCTTACCGCATAGCCAGCTTTCACTAATAAGCAACAGAGGGAATTTCTATCCTCGTCATTGAGCTTCTGGAGTAAATTCTTTATTCTGTGTCTCTGATTGTCTGCCATTTATCATCCCACCTTTCTTTTGGCATTCTTCTTGTTGTCACCTTGTATAGCTTCATTCATTTTCTTTTCAAATACTTTTACAAAGGCTTGAACATCTGCCGGCATTCCGCAGTTTTTAAATCCTCTGCACTGAATAATTTTGTTATTTCTCCATTCCATAGTGAAATAAGATTTCTCTGGATGATCTGCTTTTCTGATGAAGAAAATATTTGTCTCTCCTCTTGCCACTCTATCGACATATCCTCCGACACAATGATGCAAAGCCTCGCCCTCCTTACGGATTTCATCTCCGCTCTGAGGTACCACCAGCATCAAGCCTTTTCCCTTTATCTGGAAAGCATCTACCCCATCATTTCTGCTAAATATCTCTTCCATCGCTTTTTTTGTCTCGGCCATTTTCTTGGCGGCAAGTTTCTCTCTGCGTTTCTTTTCAGCTGCAGCTTTTTTATCTTGCAATGCCTTATATTCTTCCGCAGTTCTATCATGTACCTTTTTGAAATTGTTTGGCATGTAGATAAACTTGTTATCCAGATCGTATTTCAGCTCCCGGCACCATCCTATATACTCAAGCCAGTCATGTGCCATATTCTGTTTTCTCTCTATTCGTGGATCTGTTCTCTCTTTGTACCTGTTGTAGGAATAGCCCCACATGCAAGCATTCTTTTCTCCGATCGGGTATCTCTCGCTTTCCTTGTCTATGTACCGGCAGAGCTTATGGAGCGATACCCTTCTGTTCTTCTCCTTCAGAAGATCTGTGTTGCATTCAAAGGTTTCGTAAAATTCCTTTAACTGCTCCGGCTTCATCTGGATATCAAGCTGCTGTGCCACCTGCAACAGTCGGAGTTCGTAATGATTGCCGTCTATTGCCTGTAGTGTCCTCGTATTGACCTTATTCAGCCCTAAGATTTCGTAGATGGTGTCAGCCTTATAATTGACCTTCCCCGTCATGTTCCCGCTGTAGTTGTAGCCTCTTACCACATCCTTTGCCAGCTGGTTCAAGCCCATTTTGCAGAACCACTCTAGCTTCGGGAATTTCAGATAAACATCAAGGGCATCCTCATATCTGAAAGCTGTGGTCGGGATGTTCTGTGCTAGAATTTCCAGTGCGGAATACTTCATCGGTGTGTGCTCCCATGCCTGTGGAAGATTTCCCGGATAGAGTATAGATTCCATACAAGCAATATTTCCCTCATCCGGAATCCAGCGAGAATTCCCTTTCTGGTGATACACTCCCCATTCATAGCTTTCTTTCATAAGCTTTTCGCCGAAGAATGTGCAGAAACAGCGGCTGTACTCATGCATGGTTTCTTCAATGCGTTTCTTACATATGCTGCCTGCTATCATTGCGTCATTCTTTATGTGTCTCCATGCTTTGAAGTACCGGAGTAAAAAACCTTCCTCCTGCCGATCCACATATATGAACCATCTTTCATCTACTATCTGGCATGGCATTTTCCCTCTTGCCTTATATGTCACTCTGCTTCCGCAGAAAGGACATTCCCCCTTTTCATTGTTCCGAAGCCTTATCCTACTCCGGTCAACGATTCCTGTCCGCTGGCAGTGTGTACACTCAAATTCAGCCCTTCCCTTGGATGTCTCTTTATAAATTCCGTACCGACTGAAACTCATGCCATGTTCCCATACCCAGTCGGTAAAATCCTGTGAAGGCTCTCCTATCGGCTCCATCCGCAGATCAATCGGTGCAAGGACTTTTCTGTGTTTCTCTTCCAGTCGTTCTGCCTTGACCTTGTCCTGGAATCTGTCAATAGCATTCCATACGTTCTCGTCAGTGTCTTTGCGGTAAACCTTGAAAAAGCTCTCCATGATGCCCTTGTCCTCTGCTGTCCAGATAAACACCTTTGGAATGTGTTCGCTTTTCCATGTTTTTTGATCCCATTTGTACTCCCACAGCCGGAAACCCTGCATATTATCAAATGCAGCTGTAAGCCATTTAACCTTTGACTGTGACAGGTCCTGCGTGATATAATCATCACTCGACAGAAATGTCCTAAATGCTGCTTCCGTTTTTCCTTTTTTGAGCTTCGACACCTCATAGAAATTCAGAAGCAGTATTTTGTTATCATCAACCAGCTCCGCAGTCACAATGTGCTCCATTCCGTCCAGTCTATCTGCTATTTCAACCATTTCTGCTGTTGCCTCTGGTCTAGGCAATGCAGACAGCTTTCTTTTTTCCATCGTACATCCCTCCTTACAGCCCCATCATTGAGAACAGATCCATCTGCCCTTCAAGTTCATTCGACCTCTTCTTAGGAGTTTCTTTCTTCTCTGGCTCTTTCTTTGTTTTTTCCGCCTTTGCTTCCGGCTTTGGAGCTTCTTGGGCTGCCTTATCTTTTTCAACCGCCTTCGCCTTTTTCTCTGCACGCTTCTTCATGCCGTCCAGACGCTTCTGCTGATCAGCTTTCTGCTTCTTTTCTCTCTCCGCAGCTTCTTTAGCTTTTTTATCCTCCTCAGCCTTATCATCTTTATGGAAATAGTCCTCAGCCCATTCATAAACCACATCGTCAAGAACTGCACAGCTACTACCTTTCGCCTGCTTTCTTGCCTGCTCGTAAATGTATTTGTAGCACTTCTCCCATGTCTTATGGTCTTGGCATACATCCGAAGCAAGACTTTCTGATTCCCTGCACCTTTCAATCAGATGTTTGATTATTGGATCTGCAAACGACTTATCCTTAGCCTTTTTCAATTCCTCCTGCAACTTCGTAACTGCCCCAACAACTCCGATATAAACAGTACTGTTATTTTTCTTTGCTGTTTCAACTTCCTCTGGTGTAGGCGCCGGAATTCCTTCCACAATTTCTTTAAGACTTGCTGTTCCCATCGGGACCGTATCATCTGCATCTATATCATCATTAACCGCCTGCTCAAATGCATGCTGTTCGATGTTTGAAATAACCTTTCCCATTTCCGACTGCGGCTCGGATGCCGAAAAATCCATAGCCTCATATTCTTCTTTTAATCTGTCGTTCTCTATATCAAACAATGTGTTACCGTCAGCGTCATAGAATGCGGTTACTTTCTCTCTCTTTAATATCTTGTAGGTAGTATTCCCTACCTCAACTTCGCTCTTGCTATCCTCCGAAGAATATCCGTTTTCCAGATACTCAAGAACAGCTTTGCTCCATTCGTGTTCGTAATCTTGATTATCTCCTAATGCGTAGTGCATTACATTTCTACCTGTTTCCATAGGCTTCCTCCTTTTTATCGAAATCGAAAAACATATAAAAGTGCTCTTTTCCCACTGTTTTTTCGGTGGTTGCAGTTCCACCAAGACCGCCCATTGACTGGAACAATCTTCTCCATGTCCATATTTGATTTTGAAACATTGGCATATACCAGAGTTCCTGTCCCTCTTTTTCATTAGGGAACAGTACATGCCCCGTCAAAGGATTTGTAATCGTATTTGCTATACACACATATCCTGCACACCCCAAAAGTGAAAGCTGTATGTAACACATCATCCCGGTTATTCTGTCTATGTCCTGTGCAACAAAAACCACATGATTTTGAAAATTATGTTTGCACTTTTTCATGGTATTTGCGGCAGCTATCAATGTTGCTCCTGCTCCGCAAGCCGGATCACAAATGGATAAGTAACCCTGCTTTTCTATATGGCTGTCAACATCCTCACAGGTTATTTCAGACATCATCTTGCACACACAGTAGGGTGTAAAAAACTGCCCTTTCCAGTGATTTCCAAGATTTAGCTGCATATACATTTCTCCAAGGAAATCCTGTTCTGGATTTCTTTCCAAGGCTTCAACAATGATTGCAAGCATTTTTGCAGGAATCTCCACAGAACCAAGTCTCTCTATGCATTGTGCATATTCTTTTTCTCTGCTCTCATAATGCTCTGGGCTTCTGTCTGCCACATTACTTATTGAGCATGCTATAGCTGCCATCAAATCCGCCCAAACCTGCCAAGAGCTTCGTGAATAGCAGAGTTTACGAAATTCATTTAAGAATTCTTTTTCAGTTCCCTGTATTACTTCACTCTGCTTCACCACCTAAAATCTTCCTCCTTATTTCTTCAAATTTGCGAGCCCTTTCTTCTCGTTGTTCCTCTGTGAGCGGTTTCGGTTCTGGTTCTTTCTCCTGTTCTATCCTTACAGGCTCTTTCTTCTCAATTGCCGGTACATACTGCTTTTGCAACAGCACTTTGTTTTTAGCGACGAAATCCGGAAGTACATTTGTATTTTGTGCTTCAGCAGCTTTTTTCTCATAAGCTTCACGGAAGTTTGCCCTATCCGCAGTTGGATTTTCGCTCTGGCACAGCCTGCTCCACCCAAGATTTTTAACTACAGCCAATGTGAGCTCATCCATGGTTGCAAAAGCCTCCTGCGGATGATACCACCCATAATCGGACATTGCTTTTCGGACAACTCCCCATGCTTCGTCAAAACTCAAAATTGGTGTTTTACATCTTTCCATGCATAGCTTTCTGATTTCAGCTATGTTGGGTGGATAAATATTGGTGCAAATATGCTCCATAACAGCATTTTCAGCAATCTCATACGGAATATCTTTAAGTGTCATATACCAAAAATCCATTGAGGCATTATCTTCGAGTATTTTTGAAGCTGGATATGCGGATTTAATTCCGATTGCCAATGTCGCAAATTGCTGTTTATCCATTCGCCCACTCCCTTGCTCCTTGTGCAAACTGCTCTACCTTTGAGCCGCCGGCTGTCTGATTGTAAGATTGCGTATAACCAGGTGTTCCGCCTCTGTTCTGGACCTTTGAAATCCAAGCATTGATAAATCGTTTCATTCCTCCTGCTGTTTTCCGTTTCCTTGGATTAGCATCACACCAGCCTTTCATTGCTCTTAGTTCCTGCATAATGTCAACAGCAGGATATAATTCTGCGAGTTCAAGAACATAACTCTGTGTAATCGGGTATTCTTCACCAGTATTCATCATGATACCTATTACTGGCGGCTCCGCAGCTACTGTCTGCTCGGAGCATATATTTGTATTGGTTTCCGATTCGGATTTGGATTCGGATTGGATTGGATTACGGACACATTTGTTGTCTGATGTTTTTATCTGCTGACCTTTGCTGTCAAATGTCAGCAATTCACAATCCTCTGAAAATCCGGGATACTTGCTCTTTTGATTACGAATTCTCTGGTGATCCGCCCAAGTTACCAATTGCAGGTACGGTCTTCCCTGTGCCTCATACACTCTGACCAAGCCCACCGCCGACAACCTACCAAGCGCCTTATCTATATCTTTTTCCGTAATATCTTTCAGAGGAAAGCAGCTTCCCTTGATTATCTTTGCTCTTCCGTCGTATCTGCCGAAGTCGTCACAGGTTACAATCAATCTATAAAACAGAACTTCCTCGAACCAAGATAAAGAATCTATTTCTTCGCTCCTGCAGATGCTCTCCTTGATTATCCTGTTTGGCATTCGATCATCCTCCTTTCGGATGCTGGAGAGTGCCCCCCTCCAGCTCCTGACTTAATAAATTACCTTGCTACCATTTTCCGTTTTGACTACATCCAAATTCTGAGGGAATCTGGCTTTCATTGTCGGATCATGAGTGATAGCCATTATTTTAATGTTGCTGTATCGGCTCTGTATTGTCTCCAATGCGTCGCAATATGCCTGTATTCCGTCCCCGTCCAAGAATGGAGGTTCATCAATAAAGAGCATTCCGAGCTGGATTCCTGCCGAAGATGATTTAATCTCTGCCAATGCAAGAATTACCGATAATGAAGACTTGACTTTCTCTCCACCGGATTTTGAAAGGTATGGAAGCACCGACTTACCATATTCCTCGATGTAAATATCCAAAGATACCTTTTCCTTTCCATTTTTTTGGAGTCTCTCCAGTCTGAACTCCACTCCCATTTTTCCGCCAGTCATCTGTCCAAGAATGGTATTTGCTGTAGCTGTCAGCTGTGGAATAATAGAACGGATAATCTGATGTGGCACACCGCTCTGGCTAAATGCGACTTTCAATGTATCGTAATCAGCTGTCTCCTTGGCATATTCCACCTGCTTGTCCTGTAAAGCTGCAATATCCTGCTTCAACTTTGCAATCTGTTCCGATTTCTGCTGTAAAGCTCCAATTCGCATCTGTTTTTCCTTTACCATGCTGTTAATGGCATTCACTTCTGTATCCAGTCCGTTTACAATCGCCTGAGCTTCTTCCATTCCCGCCATAGCAAGTATCTCTTTATCAGCCTCTGCCTGTCTCTCTGAGATTTCATCATCGATACCGGTAATTTCTGCTGTCAACTCCAGAACCCTGTTCAATGCTGTTGCATTTCTTTCCTCTGCTACTGGGAGCATTTTTTCCTTTTCTACCCACGGATCAAGAGCAGTAATGGCACTAAGCACATGCACATGTTCTTCAAACGCTTTGGCATATATATCACGCTCTGTTTCTGCCTGTGTGCCCTTTAATTTGACCTCTTCAAGCCTGTTTTCTGCCTCGGATATATTTGACTGTAAGTGTTTCAAAGAAGCCTTAATTAAAGCCAAATTGTTTTCTCTCTGTGAGATTGCTTCAAGCTGAGCCACATACGGAAGTAGCGTTGTGCATTCGCTTTGGAGCATTGCCAAAGCAGTTGCATCAAATCCTATAGCTTCCATTTCTGCTTTCTTTGTAGACATCTCATATTCGCACTTCGCAACTTCACAATCTCTGCGTGCAAATATATCAACATAAGAAGCCTCAACCATAGCAAGCTGCTCTTTTGCCTCGATGGCATCCTGTAAGAATTTACAATGTGCATTTTCTATATCCACGCATCCAGATTCATTCAAGATTGCCACTTTCTTTTCAAGTACATGTTTCTGCTCGTCCGCTTTCTGTTTTTCTCTGTCAAAACTTGCTCTGGTCTCGTTGTCACGGAAAACTGCCGCAGAATATTCCGTCTTTGCTTTCTGATATGCAACTGCCTTTTCCTGCATGGCTTCCAGCTCTGCTTTCTTGCGGTTGTATTTATCCGCTTTTTCTCGAACCTCTCCGTCATTGGCAGAATCCAATATCATTGCATTCATTTCATCCTGTTTAGTTTTCAAGGTAATCTGTAAATCCGAGATAGCCTTCTGCTCACTTTCAGCCTGCCTTGCAAGCGTTTCAGCTTCCTGTTTCTTTGTTGTATATAGTGCCGATTGTCCGGCAAGTTCCAGTTCTCGCTTCAGCAGAGCATTTCTTTCAGCAATCTTTTCTTCAATCTCGGTCTTTCCTTCAAGTATTGCGGAACTACTATCTGCTATTGCCTGCTGTGTGGCTTTATTCTGCTCTGCAATAGTCTTTTTCGCCTGTAAAGTTGCAACAGCTGCAAGTGCTCTCTTTCTCCTATCTGCGGCTTCCTGCTGATTCGACAGGACAAGTTTTTTCTGATCCCTCTCATTCACTTTTGCCTGTAATCTGGTTTCCTGCTCCGCCAATTCAGTCTTGCATTTTTCCAATTCCTCATCCGGCTTTCCAAACTCAGCGATTGTTACATTGTGAATAGTGATTTCCTGCTTCAATTCCCTGTTCTTTGCTCCATTCACCTTTGCCTTGTCCGAAGCAATTTTTTCCATTATCTGATATACCCCAAGCCCAAGGAGTGTGCCGAGCACCTCAACTCTTTCCTCCGGCTTTGCCTGTAAGAATAATCCGTACTGATCCTGCATAATCAAAGCACAGGACTTGAATGTGAAGCTGTCCATTCCAAGAATGTTTAAGATTTCCTGCTGGGTATCGTTGTATCTTTCCTTTGAGCAATCCTTCCATTCATTCTCAACAAACTGAGAGATATTCAAAGTTCCTTTTCCGGAACGGGCTCTGGTTCTTGTGACACGATACTTTTTCTCTCCGATACGGAATGTAAACATAATCGAACCGGAACGGACGCTTTCATCATTTCTAAGCCATGGTGCCTTTCCTGTATCATCCTTGATTACACCCTCTCTCGGTTCTTCATAAAGGCAGTCGATAATCGCATCCATAAACAAGCTGCTCTTTCCTGCTCCATTCTGACCGTTGATTGTGCAGAAAGTGATATCCTCGAAATTAAATGTTTCCTCTTCGTAGTTACGATAATTCTTAACAGCAATTTCTACAGGTTCAAATGTTCCGCTATTTGCTGTCGCTGTCATACTTGCCTCAGCTTCAGCAATAATCGGTCTTGCCTTTAATACAAGTTCCTGTATTCTTTCCTGCGGTACCTGCTTTTCCTCAAGATACTTAATAAGGTTTGCTTCTGGATCCGTGGCATTTTCAAGCTGTGTTCTGTTGGCGAATTCATCTATCTTGTCTGGAAGGATTTCCCATACCATAAATGCTCCGTCTTCCAGAAGCTCTCTTTCCAAAGTTGCCTTGTTCAGAGCCTTGCTGTTTTCTGCGGTGCAACTATAATGAACACGGACAATCTTTCCATCAATCTGCCCTCTCCACTTCTCAGTAGCAACAAAATCCATAGCCTGCATATTTATCTGTGTCACATCATCATCATTGAGTTCAATGGTCGCAAACTCTCTGATAGGTGTTTCATGGAAAATACTCTGCCATGTTCCCAGCTCGTGCCAGTTGTGAATCCAAAAGCCCCTCTGCTGTCCCTCATCATTAAAGTTCATGGCATTTATCGCACCGGAATAATACCAGTCTCTGTGCATTATCTTCTGTGGTCTGTGAATATGTCCTAAAGCAACCAGATTGTAATTGGCCGCCAATAAAGCCTCCTGCGGAATGATTGGCTCAAACTGTGTGAGCATCATTGTCTGTCCACTCTCGGTATTGCATCCAGGCACCGTGTAATGTGCCATCAGAATACTTTTCTTTTCTGGAGAGCATTGTGCTTTCAACCCTGTTACAATATTTGATAATTCATTGGTAAACACCACATTTTCTTCATCACTTGACAATCCCGGATGATTAGCTCTGAACACTCCCCTGTCAAATCCCGGGAGCACCGCAATATCAACATCATCAAATGAAATTACCTGTGGGGTAATCACCACATGAACATTCGGAACATCTGCAAACATTTCAGAGAGGACGTTGAACTGCCCTGATCCATCATGGTTTGGAGTACCTCTCATGACAACAACCTGCTTTGATACTGCCGCAAGTTCTCTGATATAATGAATTGCAGTTATGATTTCCTCACAACACCTGTCGGACCACAGGCGGCCAACATGGAATATGTCACCAGCTACAATCGAGTAATCCGGTTTTTCCTCATTTGCCACTCTGATCAGTTCATCCAGACATCTTTTCGTGTCCTCTGTTCGGAGATTTACTCCGTCCTTAACTGGGCTTCGGAATGTTCCAAGATGCCAGTCTGCTGTATGTAATATCTTCATTTCAACACCTCCATTGTTGCTTTCATCGCCATAATCATGTTATTTAGCTGCAGCTCTAATACCTTAAATACCGATTCCTCAATGCCGCAAAAATCAATGCCATCACCGGTCCATTCTTCCCCAACAATCAGTATGTTTCCTGTTATTGGAATATTGTGTTTATCAGTTTCATAAAGGTAACTGCCTATGAGATTCGGGATGATTACTTCTTTCAACAATCCCTCCTCGTCAATTAGCATACTTACGCACTGCCCCTTGACCTTAGTCGGATGGTCCATTTGGTGTAATTCTGTATATAATCGCTTTGGCATCACATGCTCATATAATCTGCAGTCATTTCCTATCAGCTCTCGAAGCTTATTGTTCTGTTCCTCATGTGTTCCTGTCGGAAACTCATGTACGGATAATTCCAAATCCGTTGAAATCTTAATCAGATTCATCACTTCCCAGCTCCTTTCTGACACTTCATGCAAAGAGGTCTTCCAAACTTATTTAGCGAGTATTCATATACTCTCGCATTGATTTCCGCCCCACATCCGTCACAATAATATCCTGTCGATTCATTCTCGACCGGCTCCTGTTGTGGTGGTGTCTGCTGTTCCTGGTCGAACCAGTTCTTCTCCTGCTCTCCTGCGACCGCATCATCCTCTGTCTGATCTGAGGCAAATGCCGGATTGTCCACTTCATCTTCCGGATTAAAGTCTGTTGAAAACGCTTCTCCGGAAAACGCTGTGGAAATTGCCGGTGGTGTGGATGAAGCTCCGAACATATTTCCCATAGAGTTCATTCCCTGCTGAAGCATTGCATTTCTTACTGTTGGATCCGTGTAGTCTGGTGCAAATGTAACTGTCGGAACAACGAATGGTTTTTCCAGCTCTGCTTTTGAATATGTTCCCTTGATTCCAAGCAAAGCTCTGATAACTCTAAGAATTGCTCCTGTCTGTGCCTTTTCAGAAGCAGTCTTTCTAAGGAGTGTCATATTTACAAGGATCGATCTCTCTATATACTTCTCTCTGTCGCTGTCAGCAATTACATAGTATTTGTCATACTTTCCGTACTGATTTGGTTCTGCTTCCTGTTTCCATTCCCCCTTGAACATTTCAGCGGCGGCCTTGGAAGCTCGCCAGTCATGAATACCCATGATTGACTTATCCATAAATTCAAGGCGGTACTTCGATTCTTCATCATCAAGGCAGATACGCTTTGTTTCCATGTGTGTCTTGTAGCTTCCATCCGGAAGTCTTACTGCTCCATATGCCTTTCCGACATAGGTATTCGTATTCTCTCTTATGACTGTTGTGTACTCAGGGTGAAACTGGATTCCTGCCGCAGTTGCAAGCTTCATAAGAAGCGGCTTTGCAGGTGAGAAAACTTCCTCATATATGGCTTTTCCTTTTCCATCCTCTCCAGTCTTTACCTTTCCGACCGAGAAGATATCTCCTGAGCTTGGTGCTGTGTCCGCCACCACTTCCATAACGGAGCACTTATAAAATGGGTTGATCTGCACTGATGTAGCTGCTGGTAACAGCAGATTGCAGTTTGGATATTTGGACTGAATTTCAGCCAAAGCATTTGAATTGTTCATAGATAAAACCTCCATATTGTGTAATATTTGCTTGATTTATAAAGCAGGAACTGCTACAATATGGTTATCCGTAGGGGCACTCTGATTTCTGATCGAGTGCTCTTTTTCCATATCACGCAATGTTCTGCATAAATCCATAGTGAATTTTGAAAAAGCAAGGCTTCTCACATATTCCTCTGTGAGCTTCACAAGATACCAATGCTGTAACACAACCTGTCTTCGCTCACGCTGGTATATGTACTCCTGCTTGTGTCTGGCATATTTCAATGCCTCCTCAAACTGTTCATCTGTAATTTCACATCCGAGCAGTTCTTCTACTTCTTTTTTTTCTACGATTTCTTTCATTTTCCAGTTCCTCCAGTGAATCAAATAAACAGTTAATTGCTTTCCATGCTCCCCAGTAAACTGCCAGAATCAACAAATACTCACCTCCGACAGCCTCGTATCCTCTCTCAATATAGGCAAGATGAAAAGCCCATTTCCCGATAGCGTATGTGACAAGCAGCGTCCAGATAACCGCTATCAAATCTCTTTTCAGCGTCTTCCTCATTTGTCCTCACTCCTTGTAAAAATAATGTTTTCCATGCTTAAACAGGAAAGTAAGATTTTCACTATGCCATGTAGAATCGCTCTTGCTCTCAAAGTAAGTTGCTCCATGGCTTTCATCCCATCCACCAGTCTGAATAAGCTGCAATGCTCTATAGCAGTCCTCGTCCGGCTCTACCTCGTCATATCTTCCATTGCTGATTGGGCTAAACTGCCCCTTCTGGAAAATAACATCTTCGATTGTGTCCGGAAATTCATCGCTCCAAACCCTATTGAGGACCACAAGCATTACAAGAGCCTTTCCCTCTGTGTCCTCGGATTCAGCTTCAGCCATTGCTATCTTGGCCAGTCGGTACGCATCATCCGAATCCCAGTCCATACTGCCGATTTTTGACCGCTCTGCTTTCTCTGTTTCCTGCTCTGGAGCAGTTGTTGCAACCGATGTTGCAGTCGGTGTCGCATTCGCTTCATCAGAAATCATTGATTGAACAATAATATCTCTGCTATCCACCTCATCTGCCGGAGTTCCTACAAAGCTGAAAGCAAAGGCAACCATTGATGTCAGCGAAATCACAAACACCAACCCTAAACTAAAAAGACATTTGTTTCTCATGCTGACACCGCACCTCCTTTTGGATGGTCGAACGTAAATGCCATCTGGCCTCCTTTTTCATCAGTCATCAAAATCTGACTGTAGAAAATCCTGCTCGTCTCCTGTTCTCTCGCCTTAATGCTTTCGCAATCGCACTTCTCTCCTGGATCCAGATTGCAACCGCAATGTGGGCAAACATTGTAATATGCCATCTTGCACCTCCTATTCTTCAATCATGCATCTCTCAAAAAAATACTTTCTCGGAACTTTGCCAATTGGATATGCCGGTGTCAGCTTTCCTGCCTTTACCAGCTCGTCCCGAAGCTGCCTTATCAGCTCATAAGCCTTGTTTTCCTTGCAGTCAAGATATTCCATTACTTCTTGTGCTCCTATGTAATATTTCCCCGGTGTCGCAATAACACCCGGTGCTGTCGCCAATGCGTTCATTCGCTCACCTCCTGCGATAAATCTTGTTTAACAATCTGGTCCATAGTTACACCAAAGAAATCTGCTAGTTTCTCCAGTTTTTCAATGGAAGGTTCGTATTTTCCAGCTTCAATCAAAGAGATACTGCTTTTATGTTTTAGTCCAACGATTTCTACCAGTTCCTGTTGTGTCATTCCGTACTTTTTGCGGAGATATGCAATATTAAGTGCATATACAGGTATAGGCGGTTTCATATCTGTCAGAACCAAATCATCTAGTGATACCTCGTAATACTTTGCCATTTCAACAATCATGCCGATTACCGGTGTGCGGCTACCACATTCCCACGAAGACAATGTCTTTTGTTCAACTCCAAAAAGTTTTGCCAACTCCTGCTGTGTCTTCCCTCTCTGCTCCCGAAGAAACTTTAAGTTTTCTGCTAAATACAAAATGTCACCTCCTGCCGGCTTGGAGCTACTGGTTGCTCCGAGCAAATATTGTATTGGTTTCCCGATTCGGATTTGGATTCGGATTGGATTGGATTACGGACACATTTGTTGTCACTTGCTGTCAAATGTCCGCAGAACGTAAATAAAAAATTATTAAGCTCTACTCTGCCAATAGCACCGCCAGACTGTCCTTGCTTCCGCTCTGTCCAATGATACTGCCGACCATTCAAGCCTATTTCTTACATATTCTTCTTAATCCAAAGTCTCATGCTTTGTGCAATTTCCTCTACCTCTTCTAAGTTTTTTACCACCTCATCAAGCTCCGGCTTTTCACTTTCATCAATCACACCATCTGCGGTGATGTCGAGAAGCATTTCTTTTGTTTTCCCTATCTTCCGAAAAACCGAAAGCGTTCTGACTGTGATCCTGTCCAAATTCGCCAGTTCCGCTTTTGGCATTTCGCATCCGAGCGGACACATCATTCTGCAAAAATAATTTTCCAATTCCGGAGCATTGTATAAATCTGCCATCAGTCTTATTTCCTCCGGATAAGGAACTGCAATGCCACTCTCTATTCGATAAAGTCTCCCTCTGTCAATTGACATGTAATCTGCAGCTCCTTCTCTACTGCTCAACTGCTCATTGTGTGTTGCCGCTTCGCAACGGGCTTTGTAAAAGATGTTGGAGCTTGTCTTAGCTGTCACATTTGCCATTTTGATTTTCACCTCCACGATTTATAATGAAATTAAAGTCAATTATTTATGGACTTTAATGGCAAAAAAATTCAGTCGTCTTATTGCAAGCGTTGGAGATACTTACAGCCATCTCAAAACTTAATTTAATATTTCCACGCTCCAGTTCGGATACCCACTGTTTAGATTTCCCAATTCTCTTTCCGAGCTCGGTCTGTGTTAATTTGGCATCCCTACGAGCATCTTTTACTCTTTCTGCAATATTGATTGTGCTGGTATCCAATTTTGTATCCTCCTTTCAGTCCATTTTCTATGTACATTTACATAATAGTCCATTGATATTGGATTGTCAATAGATTTTGTCAATATTTTTTGGACTTATCTGTTTTGCCATTGAAAGTCCAATGATTTTGGACTAAAATATAAACACGCAAGGAGGTTGGCTATATGGCTGTAAACGGCAACATAATTAAGCAGCTCAGAAAAGAAGCTGGACTTACTCAGGGCGAATTAGGAAAGAAGCTTGGTGTTGTAAAACAAACTATCAGTAGTTGGGAAAATAATGTTTCTGAACCAAATAGTGAGACATTATCTGAACTTTCCAAATTGTTCGGAGTGTCAGTCGCACAATTGTATGACCATGGAGTTCCAAATATTGATTACGCAAACTTCAAAATGGATACTCCAGAGTTTGTTCTTGATTTCAAAATGAGAATTCGAGATTTAATGGAAGAGCAAAAAATGTCGGAGGATGAATTTGCTCAAAGGGTAGGATTTCATAAAGAAGAAAAGGACGCATATTTGTATGGTAACAAAATGCCATCTATTGAAGACTTAATAAAAATAGCTGGTGCTTTGAATGTTTCGACGGACTATCTTTTGAACATTTCAAGCAGAAAGAGAATAAGTTCACAGGAAGAATCGCTCCTTCAAAAATTCAACCGCTGTGACGAAGATAGCCAGCAATATTTATTAGCAAAGGCAGGTGTTTTGTGCGTAGAGGGTATCTCGGCAGTTGCAGCTGGTGAGTATGGCAAATACGCAGACGAAGAAAAAAAATCATTTCCTTCGAGTGGTACCGAAGGAAAAGGGGCTTAAAAAAAATAACAGAACGATTGGAGGAATATTATGGTATGGACTGCAGCTTGGACCGATTTTGTTATCTGCCTCCTGTTTGGATGGCTTGGGGTTCATAAATTCAGAGAAAAGAAAATTGGCATGGGTATCCTTTACCTATGTACATTCGGATTGTTTTGTATCGGATGGTTTGTTGACTGCATCCGGTACCTGCTGGCCGCACTTCATGGGGAACGCATCCAGGGCAACAGACCAATGCAGATTTCAGCAGATGCTCCACTACCAGTTGTGCCATCAAATGTAATGCTTGCAAACGGAGAAGTGTGTCATTACTGTGGACCAGCTACTTTTGTTAAAACAAAGAATGTGGTTGTAGGATATTCCGGAGGAAGCCGCGGCACCAGTGTCCGTATTGCAAAGGGAATGTCAGTACATCTTGGAGCGAAAAAAGCGGCTCCAATTCGTGGTGACGTGCAGGAGCGTACACAGGGAGTTCTTTCTATTACGAATAAGAGAGTTGTATTTTCAGCAAACAAAGGAGCTTTCGATAAGAAGATTTCGGCATTGTCAGCTGTAACTCCTTATCAGAATGGCATTGCTTTCCAGTTCGGCGATCAACAGTATCCTTTGGAAACCCGTCAGCCGGAATATATTTATCAGATATTGGCTCGTGTGGTTAATTCATCCGAGGACATCTAATGCCAGCATACAAATACACTCTCAAAAGTGGTAAAACACTATGGTATGCCAATTTCTATTACACCGACTGGACTGGAGAAAAGAAGCATATCTGTAAACGAGGGTTCAAAACACAGAGGGAAGCAAAAGATTATGAGAGGTCCTTTCTGGATCAGCAAAGCAGTTCAAGCGACATACTCTTTTCTTCCCTCGTTGCAAATTATCTTGAAGATATGGAACACCGCTTGAAGCCTACGACAATGGAGAATAAGCGGTTTATTATCGACACGAAGCTGCTCCCCTACTTTGGAAAACAGAAGATTTGTGACATTGATACAATAAAGGTCAGAAAATGGCAGAATGAGCTTATCTCCTATCGGGATGATGATGGAAAGCCATTCTCCCAAACATATTTAAAAACTGTGAACAACCAGTTATCAGCAATAATGAATTATGCTGTATCTCATTACCGCCTGCCTGTCAATCCATGCAGGGCGGCCGGCAGTATGGGAAAGAGCAAAGCGGATGAAATGAACATCTGGACGCAGAAAGAATATGAGAGGTTTTCAAATGCAATTAGCAAATCGTCTATGAAGCTTGCTTTTGATATTCTCTTTTATACCGGTATGCGTTCCGGAGAGCTTCTGGCACTCACACCTGCAGACATTCTTTCATCAAAAAGAATTGATATCAATAAGAACTATGCAAAAATTAAAGGTGAGGAGCTATTCCTGGAGCCTAAGACACCAAAGGCAAAAAGATGTATTTCCATTCCGGATTTCTTATATGATGATATTCAAGAATACATTTCCAAGCTATATGGTATCGGAAATGGCGACAGGATATTTTACTTCCAGAAGACAGCTCTCGAAAAAGAAATGAAAAGGGTATCAGAAAGGGTTGGTCTGAAGCCGATCAGAGTTCATGACCTGCGGCACTCTCATGCAAGCATGCTGATAGAACTCGGTTTTACTCCATTGGAGATTGCGGAGCGGCTAGGTCACGAATCTATAAAGACCACTCTCGACACATACTCACATCTTTATCCGGATAAAGATCAGAAGCTGGCTGACCGATTGAACCAGTTTCGCAAGAATTAAATCACAGAAGCCGTTCCAGATTGGGGCGGCTCTTTCTATTTACTCCCTGCATTTGACAGGAAGCTGCACATCATCAGAATAATGTCCATTTGAAGTAGGAAAAGTAATGGCACATCATTCTTAACATCACATTAACATCACGGAACAAAACAAAAGAGCCACAATCCCAGTAAAATAAGGATTCGTGGCTCAAATGTCCGTTATTCAAACTCAATCGTTCCAGGTGGCTTACTCGTCAGATCATAGAATACACGGTTTACCCCGCGTACCTCGTTGATGATTCGGCTCATTACTGTTTGCAGTACTGCAAATGGAATCTCTGCGCTTTCGGCGGTCATGAAATCGACGGTATTTACGGCACGCAGTGCAACTGCGTAGTCGTAGGTTCTCTCGTCGCCCATTACTCCAACGGAACGCATATTGGTCAGGGCTGCGAAATACTGGTTCGGCATCCAGGATGGAGCTTCGCCATTTTCTTTCTTGTAAGCAGCTACTGCCTTGTCCACTTCTTCCCGGTAGATGGCATCGGCATCCTGTACGATGCGGACTTTCTCAGCATTGACTTCACCGATGATTCGGATACCAAGACCCGGGCCCGGGAATGGCTGACGGAATACCAGATGCTCCGGAATTCCAAGCTCAAGACCGGCTTTACGAACCTCATCTTTGAAGAGGTTACGCAATGGCTCGATGATTTCCTTGAAATCAACATATTCCGGAAGACCACCTACGTTATGGTGGGATTTGATGACAGCGGATTCTCCGCCAAGACCACTTTCTACCACATCTGGATAAATGGTTCCCTGTGCCAGGAAATCAACGGCTCCGATTTTCTTTGCTTCTTCTTCAAAGACACGGATAAATTCTTCACCGATAATTTTACGTTTTGCTTCCGGCTCTGTTACTCCGGCAAGCTTGTTATAGTAACGCTCCTGGGCATTTACACGGATGAAGTTTAAGTCAAACTGACCATTCGATCCGAATACATTTTCCACTTCATCTCCCTCGTCTTTACGAAGAAGGCCATGGTCAACAAATACGCAGGTAAGCTGCTTTCCGATTGCTCTGGATAAAAGACCTGCTGCCACAGAAGAATCCACTCCGCCGGACAATGCCAGAAGAACTCTTCCGTTGCCGACTTTTTCACGGATTTCCTTGATGGTATTTTCCACAAAGGAATCCATTCTCCATGTTCCGGCACAGCCACAGACACCACGCACGAAGTTGTGGAGCATCTTGGTTCCCTCTTTGGTATGGAGTACCTCCGGGTGAAACTGGATGGCATAGAGATTTTTTTCACGGTTTTCTGCGGCTGCCACCGGGCAATCTGCAGTATGTGCTACGATTTCAAAACCAGGTGCTGTCTTTGAAATATAATCAAAATGGCTCATCCAGCAAATGGTCTTTTCTTCTACATTCTGGAATAATGGTGAATTCTTATCTACCATTACTTCTGTCTTACCATATTCGCGAACCGGTGCTTTTTCTACCTTGCCGCCCAACACATGCATCATGAGCTGTGCGCCATAGCAAAGTCCTAAAACCGGAATACCAAGTTCAAAAAGCTCTTTGCTGTAAGTTGGTGAATCTGCCTCATAACAACTATTTGGACCTCCGGTCAGGATAATTCCCTTTGGGTTCATCGCTTTGATTGTCTCGATATCCGTGCGGTAAGAATATATTTCACAATATACATTGCATTCACGGACACGTCTTGCAACCAGCTGGTTGTACTGTCCGCCAAAATCAATGACAATAACTTTTTCCTTATCCATGGACGTTTTTCCTCCTAATTTTTGCTGAGACTCGCCCAGCGTCTAAATTTTATTATAGTTGAGCCACCCTGGAAAGACAAGCCCTATTTTGTTTTCGCAAGATATTCTGAGTTGTTATTTAGGGCAGCACATAATTCTTTATTATATGGAAATACTCCCTGTATGCGTAAAGATTATCTTATAAAATCAATCACACAATATATTTTCTTTTTCTTTCTGGGAGCATTCCTTGGATACCTGTGGGAAGTGCTGCTTTTTTATGTACAGGATGGGGTTTTCTGTAACCGTGGCTTTCTCTATGGTCCATGGCTTCCGGTCTATGGTGTGGGGGCTGTCCTGATGCTGCTTATTTTAAGACGCTTTCAGAAGCATCCGGTCAAAGTCTTTTTTCTTGCAGTGCTTCTCGGCTCTTTCGTAGAACTTTTTATCGGATGGTTCCTCGCCCAAGTTTTCCACCTGCGTTACTGGGATTATCACGATTATCCACTGCAACTTGGCGGTTATATCTGTCTTTATTCTGCATTGGGATTTGGCATTGCAGGTGTGCTCTGGGTCTGCGTGTTTGCACGGATTGCATCTCATTTATGGAAAAAAATGCCAGTACCACTGCAACGCATTTTTCTTACGCTGCTGATACTGGCATTTCTTTTTGATTGTGCCGCCGCACTGATTTTTCCCAACGCCGGGCACAATATTACGTTTTCTTTGTTTCAAACATATCAACCTGTCACATGCTGATGAAGATATTTTTCTCTCGTTGCCAGTCCCCCACGGATATGACGCTCTGACTTATTGACATCCAGTACTTTCCTTGCTTCCCGCGCCAGGGTTGGATTCACCTGGGACAAGCGCTCTGTTACGTCCTTATGTACCGTGCTCTTACTGATTCCAAACTGCTTTGCGGTCTGACGCACTGTCGCATTGTTATCTATAATGTATTTGGCTATTTCTACGGCTCTTTCTTCTATATAGCTTTTCAAAGAAAATCCCCTGCAATACTTGTTTTTACATTGTATGCAGAGGATTTGCTTTTATGTATGGCTTTTTACACAGTCCAAGGCAAATATTACCAGCAAACTAGCCGTTCTCTTTCCGATTTTTCATATAGCTAAATTCATATATTACACTGCCAAGTAATATTAGTAAAACTTTCGCTCTTTTTTTACTCTCCTTAATCTAGCTCTTCTTTATCCAATTCTTCTAAATATTTATATAGAAATCTATGTTCTTCTTCATCCGAAGCAAACCAAGATCTATCATATCTACTATCTGCCCAAGATGTTTCTCCGTTTTCTTGAATATATAGTTTTCCATCAGATATATGATATTCTCTTTCATATCTACTATTTCTCGAATCATAATTGGTGGTTTTAGAAAAGCCATCATTTTGTTCCAA
This sequence comes from Roseburia sp. AF25-13LB, assembly GCF_003478915.1. Lineage (NCBI taxonomy): Bacteria > Bacillati > Bacillota > Clostridia > Lachnospirales > Lachnospiraceae > Roseburia > Roseburia sp. AF25-13LB. The sequence goes on along the minus strand of NZ_QUFO01000002.1, from coordinate 64,932 downwards.
TAATTTTTTTCGATTCTTTTTTGTTAATCTCATCATTTTTCTTCCTCACTTTCACTATTCCATTTTTTGCTGTACTTTTTTGCTTCTTTATCATTTATCAACCATCCCAATGATCTAAGAAATTCTATTTTTTCACTATTAGTCTCCCATTTTTTTAGAACAAGTAATTTTCCTTCTTGACGTTCACGCTCTTTGCCATTAAAAAAATTTATAGCCGGTCCTCGTTCATAACATATCGGCATACCATTCTGTATCATTACAAAAACAGCCGAGCCTCTAGCTGTAACTACTCTATCACCTACCATACCATCAAAATTTCCTTTATTCAATTTGAATAATAATTTCTTTTCTTCCTCCGTTATTTCGTTTCGTCTTTCACATACTAAACCAATTTCCTTATGATTTTTCGCCTTATAGCTGGAACTATTCAAAACCTCCTCTTCTATCACTTCTTGAAATTTTTTTATACAAGAATTTTGTGCTTCACTCTCTTTCACTTCATTTTTCCTACAATACCTAATGCCAACTATCATCCCTATAACACCTCCCAAGGCAGCCACCAATAGCGTTTTTTCTTTCCATACAGAAATTGCTTTTTCTACTTCTGCCTTTCCAATACTTTGATATAATTTTTCTCTACTCCCACCTGCTTTCTGTAAATCAATTCTTACTTTGTTATAGTCTCCTAAATTTTGAATTTGATTGCTCATTATTTGTTTCTCCTTAACTTTTTAAATTAGTCTCCGATTTGCTCCTGCATTTTTTCTACTATTACTATCTCTTAATAACAAAAAAGCTTCCTCCTTTCCTCAGTCAGAAAAGAGCAAGCAAAACTATCACATATTTAGGTACAAAAATAACACCTTAACTGTTCATGATAACTCTTTCTGATACTGATTAGGTACTAAAATAAACTTTTAATATCTAATCAGTATCAGAATTGAACTAATCAAGATGTCTCTAAGCCAATAACACTAATTATAAAAATTAATCTTTTATGATGTATTCAAATAACATATAGTATGGTTTTCTACTTTTTAATATATAACACAAATGGTTTAATTCGTCAACATAATTATCTATAGTATTGTATTTTCAAATTTATTTTTTCATAAAAAGATGCATATAAAAGATTCCAGATTATATCTATCATCCCTTATATGCATCTTAATTTTCATCTATATTCTATTTCAAATAACCCTTTTTCCCTGTGAATACTACTGCCGCTCCGCATAATGCCAAGAGTGCAAGCAGATATCCAATCGGTGATTCATCACCTGTTTTCAATACTTTTGTTTTCTGTGCTGTGGTCTGGTCTGCAGTTGCATTATTACTTCCATTTGTTGTATCAGCTTTCTTCGCAACGGTAAATTCGGCGGTTGCTTTCTTTTCTTCCCCACTGATAGAGGACACAATCGCAACCGTATGCTTTCCGGTAGCAAGGCTTTCTAAGTATTCTGCTGTGAAAGTAACAATGGTAGAGCCTTCTGTTACCGTATAATTTTTCGCATCTACTACGACACCATCCACTTCTACACGAAGGAAGCTGCTGATACCGGCGTCACTGCGGAAACGAAGCGTTGCACCACTTTCCCTTGTCCATTCTCCACCGGCACCTTCAATAATAACAGGTGTTGCCGGTTTATAATCTGGATTCTTCTCGTTACAGCCTTCTCTTCTGCAGGTTTCTGCGTTGTTACTAAAATCATGTCCTAATGGATTTCCGCTGGTAAATGTCTCTGTTCCCTTTGCCCCACACAGCTTACAGGATTTGTAGTAAACTGCCGGTGCCGTACAGGTTGCTGCTGTTTTCAGATAGGAATCTGATACTGTTTCCACCCATTCACCATGCTTGCATGTAATTGTAAATTCTTTTGTTGCTTTCGTATCTGTTCCAACTGTAATCTGTGCCTTATAACTGCCCGGTAACTTTGGTGCACCTCCAACGGCTTCTGCTCCACTGTTGTCACTGTTGGTCTTTGTGTCTGTTCCACTCAGATAATATACGATTTCCGGAACCGGAAGATTAAGTCTCTTCCAGTCTTCGGATGTTGTTATATTGGCAGCTTTTGCTGTTCCATCATAGTCTGTATTCTCAGCTGATAAGGATAACCATAAAGATGCATCCTTCTCATCACAATCTCCCAAGCCGCTGCAGGCTGCAAGAATACGGCTTCCATCTTTGCCTTCATCCACTGCATAACTCCATGTGTGACTGTGCTTCCACATACCAATCAGGAGTGTTTTGGCAAATCCTCGCTCTCTATAGTCCTCATTGTTATTAACTGCAATACAATTTGTCCATGTCTTCGGTGTATCTGTCAATTCCGAAATATCTGCCATCATAGCTGTAGAACTTTTCATTGACATGGCATCTCCAACTGTAATGCATGCATCACTTTTTCCATATCCTTCTGATACAGAAATGGCACCCCAGCCGAGTCCATCTGCAGTTGCATAAAGAGAACCGTTTGGACTATTCTCAATGCTTACACTTCCATGTCCAAAAATTGCAAAACTACCATAAGTTTCAGAGTCTCTTTTTATGCTGACCAGTTCATTGCTTCCAACCAATGTAATATGAATATGGTCTACATTACTGTATATATTATTATAATAAGATTTCATTTTTAAATTTGAAAATGTTACCTTAGAAAAACTGTCAAGTGGGGGGTTATTAAATTCTCCCAGCTCAATAATATCTGATGTAGGTTCTGCGTTTTCATCCATTGCAATCGTAATGTCATCCGTCAAAATGGTAAGCGAATTTCTATTTCCAGATCCATATTTTACATAGGTATAATCGACTCCTTCTACAAGCGTCCCCGAATCCCTTGACAACGTAAATGGTCCTGCCTGAACCGAATTTGTAGCTGCCTTTGTCTCAACTGTCATCCCCTGCATAAGACCTGCCATCATCATCAACGCAAGTAACAAGGAAAATAAACTCTTCTTTTGTTTCATGTACATCCTTCCCTTCTTAAATTACCTTTTTTCACTTTTCACTTTTCACACTCTCAATGCTGTGTTACAATTACACTGTTATTTTACACCGTACATCAATGTACGATGCAATCATTTTACAAATTTTGTCAGTAATTGTGAAAAAATATATGATATGAAAATTTTGTGTGAAATAAAGACCGGCTGGTTTGCCTCAAAACACCAGCAGTTCTTAAATGTATGTTTTGCTTGTTTGTAAGCTGTCTTTCCGTTGCTTTGACCGGCTGCCCGGTTGTCCGTCTGCTACAGATACTTTCACAAACCCGTAAGGAGGTCTAGGCATTCTGGCAAATAAGTTTATGATTCCGGCAACCGGCGCAAATTCATATCCATATTCAACTGCGCCTTGCAGGCACATCCCTGTGCCTGCATTGCCGGTTGCATAACAGAATGCCAAGACCTCCTAACAGGCTTGTTTATGTATCTGTATGCAGGCGGACAACCGGTGCAGACTGTCAAACATTGGAAAGACTGGCTTTCATAGAGAAAAGCAAAACATATATTTTAGAACTACGGTGTTTTGAAGTGATGCAGCCGACTTTATTTCTTCAAAATTTCTAAATCCATTCTTTTCACAATCACCGAATAAATAAAAAGGGGGAAAAATTTTGAAAGAACTGTTTTCAATTGGAGATGCCGCAGACTTTGTGGGCATCACAAGAAGAATTATTTTAAATTATGAAGCTCATGGACTGGTTTTTCCGGACGTAAAAGAAGACCCATCCGGCAATCGTTACTATACCATTGATACACTGACGAAGATTCGAACCATCCGCTCGCTGCAGAATCTTGGCCTGTCACTGGATGAAATCCATGGCTACTTTGACAACTCCAACGACCTTTTATCCATGGTTCGAAGGCTGGAAGCTTTGCGGGATGAATTAAATGCCAATATCAAAGCCTTATACGAAAGAATCAATCAGGGATTTGAATCAATGGAAATCATTACAATTCCACCACAGACGGTGTACTGCCGCAAAACGGAAAGTGACAGCATCGCAGAAAAGACGAATTTGTTAAGAGAGGTTGCCTTGGAAGCACTGCAGAACTATGGGCCGGCACATACCGGGCAGATTTATTTTACGGAAGCTCCCATTACGGATGCAAAGGATATGTCCTTTTTTGCTGTTGTCCCGGCAGGAAGCAAGGGTGAGCACATCTTAAATCTCCCTGCCCAGAAAGCAGTCTGCCTCTATCATCATGGAGCGTATGAAGAATTGCCAGCAGTTCATGATATCCTTCTTTCCTATGCCAGAGAGCAAAAGCTTACACCGGTTGGCATCTTCCGCCACTGCTATTTAGAGGGACCGCCACAGCATAAAGACAAAAGTAAATTTATTACCCAGGTACTGCTTCCGCTAGCATGTTCTAAATGACATGTATCCGGCTCCACCTGCCGCTTAGATACCGGACGCTGAATGTGATAGCACGAAGCGTCCAATCGGCAAACATGCCAATCCACACCGCCATTGGTCCGAAACCACAGCTGCGGATCAGATATACACACAGTGCCACACGGCAGAACCACATGGTAAGGCTGGATAAAATCATGGAGAATTTCACATCTCCGGCGGCACGCATGCCATAAGCCGGGATAAATGCCAGCACCCATACAATCGGTTTTACAATCGTAATTGCTATTATCATTTCCATGCAGAGGGAGGCACTTTCTGCTTCCATTCCAGCTAAAAATGTAACCGGCTTTGTCAATAAAAATACCACTGCACAGGAAATCAGAATAACAATTTCTGCATAGCCGCAGAGTTTCACCATATAATAACGCGCCTCTTCCACTTTTCCGGCTCCAATACATTGTCCTACTACTGTCATCAGTCCGATTCCGATTCCAATGGCTCCGATTCCATTTAAATTTTCCAGTATAATAGTCATTGCCTGCGCGGCAATGGCTGCCGTTCCAAGGGTTGATACGCTGGACTGGATTGCCAGCTTTCCGAACTGGAACATTCCGTTTTCAATTCCGGATGGAATTCCGATAGAAAGAATTTTTCCAATCAATGGGAAATTGGGACGGATCTTAAGATAATGATTTACCACAATCACCTGATCCGGTTTCCGCAGATTCCAGAAAATGACTACTGCACAAAAGATTCTGGAAAATAATGTAGAAAGGGCTGCTCCTTCCACCCCCATCTGAAATCCAAAGATAAGCACTGCATTTCCGGCAATGTTGAGTCCATTGGAAAGGACAGAAATCATCATTGGAAAACGACTGTTTCCTGCTGCCCGGTAAAAAGCTCCACCGGCATCAAAAAGTGCAATGAACGGAAATGAAATTGCAGTCAGCAGGAAGTAAATCATGGAATTATCCATAACAGCCTCTTCTACCTGGCCAAAAATCAGATGCAGCAGTGGTCCACGAAATATAATACAGAATATAGACAATACCGTAGAAATCGTCAGTACGCTTAAAGTTACCTGTCTTGCAGCCTCATTGCTGGACTCCCTGTCTCCCCTTCCAAGATACTGGGAACAGATAATTGCTGCTCCTGCTCCTAATGCCGTAAATACCTGTATGACCAGTACATTGATGGAATCCACCAGTGATACCGCAGAGATTGCCGCACTTCCCACATTGCTTACCATCATGGTATCCGCCATTCCCATAAAGGAATTCAAAAGCTGCTCTACCATAATCGGCAGAAGCAGCGTAATAAGTTGCTTATTGGAAAACATCATATGTTCCCGGTCTAATTTCGTTGCATCATATAATCTTATCTTTCGCATTTTTATTTCACTTCTTACTCTTTTACTACCGGTGTAAAATCCTCTGTATCACCGCAGAAGAAGCCTCCTGCACCGGCGATGATTTTCTGCATGATTTTTTGCATAAATGCATAGTTTTCTGTGTCAATTGTGACAGCAAAAAGAGCATGAATGTCATGCTCTTTTAAATAAGCATTGGCATATTCATCCTTTAAATCAACTGCAATCTCCTCGATATCCATGGAATGATGCTCCGGAACCTCCACCTCTAATACTCCCGCCTCTTTCCAGATTTCTGTTTCGATGCCATCCATTCCCTCTAATGCAGCTTCAATCTCTGCTACTATGATGGAATTTGGATTCATATAAAGCCACTCTTTGGTAACGGTGGCTGTGCCTGCTTTCTTTTCTCTTATTTTCTTTAACTTTGATTTATTCTTCATATCCGCTCCTGTTTGTGTTTATGGATATGTTCATCTTAGCACAAACATGGACTTCTGTCTCCCTACTTTTTTACTTCTCCATCCATAAAATATAAGCGGGATGCAAAATCCGGGTAGTGCCTTACCTTATCATTGTATCCGGTTCCGCCAAATGCCGGACTGACATGAACGCCGCCATACATTAAGGTATCTCCATATGCATGGAAGTCTTCCGTCTCGCCATCCATTTTTACCAATTTCGAAAGCACCTGATGGGTCAGGGAATCCTGTTTGATATGAACCGGCGAAACCGTATTTACCAGATCACCGAATTCTTTGATATTATATTTTAATTTCCGGTTGTAGAAATGGTAACGGACATCCGGCAGCAATCCCTTCGGATAATAGGTCTGCTGCTGCATATTCGGCACCACCAATTTCTGCATCAGCATACCCACTGCCTTCGTGCCATCTTCTGATACGCAGGTCCATTCCATCTGATTACCGGCTTCATCCGCTAAAACGCTGCCGCCCATTCCACTCTGTGTTCCGTCATAAAAGCTTCTGCCCCGGTAAAAGGTTCCCTGCTGCAACACCTTCCGCCATTTCTTATATAATGCAATCTGCTCCTTCATGGCTTCCTTTTCTTCTTTTTTCATATCGCAGAGGTTGCATTCATAGCCGAAGCTTCCAAAGCATGCCACCTGAAATCTTGTCTCTAATGGCGTATTCCGCAGCGTCTGGTGATTCGGGCAGGCGGACACATGAGCGCTGACCGCCGACAACGGATAACCGTAACTATAATTTTCTTCTATCTCCGCCCGACACAATGCATCCGTATCATCACTGCCCCAGATCTGCGGAAAATAACATAAGATTCCAAGGTCAAAACGGTTGCCGCCTGCCGCACAGCCTTCAAATAAAATCTCCGGAAACCGTTCCGTCAGTTCCTTCATACACCGGTATAATCCTAACACATAACGGTGTGCCACTTCTCCCTGCCGTTCCGGTGGAAGTGCTGTGGAATAATAATCACTGAAGGTCCGGTTCATGTCCCATTTCACATAGGAAATGTCCGCTGAAGAAAAGACTTTGCTCATGCTCTCAATAATATAATCCTGTACTTCTCTTCTTCCCAAATCTAAAATCCGCTGGTTTCTTCCTTCCGAATGAGGCTGCCCCGGAATCTCAATCGTCCAGTCCGGATGAGCCACATAAAGTTTGCTTTTCACATTGACCATTTCCGGCTCCACCCAGATTCCAAACTGCAGTCCCAGTCCATGAATCTTATCAGATAAGCCCTTAAGACCGCCCGGCAGTTTCTTCGTATTTGCTTCCCAGTCTCCTAAGGAACTGCTGTCATCCATCCGCTCGCCAAACCAGCCGTCATCCATTACAAATAATTCTATGCCAACTTCTTTTGCTTCCTTTGCCAGCTTCAGTAACTTCTTCTCACTGATGTCAAAATAGGAAGCCTCCCAACTGTTAAGCAGTATCGGCCGCTCCTTCTTCTGCCAGGTTCCACGGATAATATGCTCCCGGATAAAATGATGCAGCCTCTGGCTCATCTGGTTAAATCCGTTTTCTGCATATGCCATCACTGCCTCCGGTGCCTGAAAGCTTTCTTCCGGCACCACTTCATAGGAAAATGCCTGTGGATTGATTCCTGTCACCAGACGCATTTTGCCAAAGCTGTTTACTTCTGTTGCTTCATAGTGATTACCGGAATAGATAAGGTGAAAACCAAAGCATTCCCCGGCATCCTCTGTAGTCTTCGGCCGGCTTAGCATCACAAAGGAATTGGCCCGGCTGGAGGTGGTTCCGGTATAGGAAGCATTTACTAATTTTCCTGCTATTACCGGCATATCACTCCGCTTCATTTCTCTTGCCCAGGCTCCATGAAATGTAGTAAATGCATAATCATGCCCATCAAAGTCAAGCTGCAGGCTCATCAGCCGTTTCAACTGCACAGCTTTCTTTCCGTTATTATAGAATTTCGCACTGCGGCTGATGATGTCACAGGATGGATAGACATAATAATACAATTCCAGTGCCAGCTCATTTCCTTCGTCCGCAAGCCGGATACAAAGCTGCTCCACTTCCTCTTCGCTGCCATAGGAACCCGGCAGTTCCGCAAAGGCTTCCTTACCTTTGGTTATCTCTGCTTCCCTGTATACAAAATCTATCGTATTGCTTCCATTGGCATTCACCACTTCCACAAAAGGCTCTCTTATATCTCCTTTTCCATAGGAGGACATTTCAAGGCGCATATCCTCTAAGGAATATGCTTTCTGCTCTTCGTTATACAGATTCACATTACCCGGTGCAAAGACATGCTTTTCCACCAGCGGCTGCATATCTGCTTCGTCCTCGATATGAAGCTTTCTGCCATAATAAAGATGTTCCAGTTGTCCGGTAGGAAGTACCCGGAAGCAATAGGTGGTATGGTCGGTATCCAGAATAAAATAATCCTTTTCCTTACGAATCATCGATAATTTTCCTTCCCTTTAATCTGCTCTGTGATTTCCTGCACTTTTTCTTCTGTCAGGATAAATTTCTTACGGAATACCAGCACTGCAATCAGTAAGCCGATAATCGGAATTCCTGCCATCGTCATGCGGAGTCCTAAAAGGGAGCTGCCGGACGCAGCAGCTGCGGCTGCTGTTTCTGCAGTATCATTACTTAAGTGGCAGAGATTTAAGCAGATGGAAGCTGCCAGTGCAGCTACTCCGGATGCCAGTTTTACCACAAAGGTCTGCATGGAAAAGATAACGCTCTCATCTCTCCGGTTATTTTTCAGTTCGCCATAGTCTACGGTATTTGCAAGAAATACGGTGGTAAGTACCGTCAGCATTCCAAAGGCTGTAAAGATAAAGAATGACGGAATAAATAGCAACAATAAGTTTGACATATTTGTCAGTGTCAGTATAAATAATACACCATAACCTGCGATTGCCATAACAAAGCTTACATAAAATACCTTCAAGACACTTAAGAATTTACGCAGCAGTGGGAAGAATATCATCATGGAAATAATCTGGATTCCACCACCAAAGGTATTGAATAAAGTATAGCTGTTATACCACGCGTCCCCGCCAAAATCATATTTGAAAAAATAAATCAAAAGGTTTGAAGTAATATAAAGAGAGCAGTTAATCAGCACTATCGTAATAACAACGGTCATTGCCTGGTCATTCTGTAACAATGCCTTAAACATCTGTCCCACTGACGGAGAGTCCACATTTACGGTGGATTTTTCTTTGATGCTCATACAGGTAATGGTGATAAAAATCACAAATAACACTGCAATGATTAATGCAAACCATTTGAAACCGGCACGTTCATTGCCCTGACCTAATAAAACCACACATTTTACCGTGATAATCGTAATCAGTGCGGAGCCCACGCCTGCACAGGAACGGGCAAGGGTAGAAAGTCCCTCTCTTTCTTTGCCGCCTTCGGTAAATGCCGGAATCATAGACCAGAATGGAATATCCATCATGGTATAGGTAACGCCCCATAACACATAGATTACCGCCGCATAGGCAACCAGTCCGCTGCCATCTAATGCAGGTGGTGCCGCAAACATCAGATATAAGATTACTGCATTGGTTATGGTTCCAATCAGAAGCCACGGACGGAACTTACCCCAGCGGGTTCTCGTCTTGGCTACGATAATTCCCATAACCGGATCATTAAATGCATCAAATACTCTTGCTGCCATCAGGATAATTCCCATCGCAATGGCACTGACATTCAAAATATCCTGATAGTAATATAAAATGTAACTTGCAGAAAGCATGTATACCATGTCTTTGCCAACTGCACCAAGGCCATATGCTACTTTTTCTTTTGTTGTTAATCTCATTGTCCTTCTCCTCCTTTTCGTAAGCCCATTGCCAGTTCCACTACCCTGTATGCGCCATCGTAAATCCCCTGTTTCTTATTTTCCATAATTGCTTCACACATATCGGTAAGCAGATGGGCTGAGCTTTGGAATAATTCCAACATCTGCAAGGTATGTGGAATATCACGGCATTCCAGGGTACCGTCCCCAATCTCTGCGGAATGGATGGCACCCCACTGTTCATGACCACCCACTCTTTTGATAAAGAGCTTCGGCACCGGATAAAATGCCAGTTCGCTTGGCTTTGTCACCAACACATCACAGCTTCGCATCAAAAGATTCGTGCAGTACACTGCTTCGAAAATATTCTTATGGTAGAAGCCATGGACTCCGATTACTTCCCCATCCAGTGCAGCTTCGGCAAACTGCTTTGTATTCTCCCAGTCATCAAAATGCTCCGTTGCTGCATTTTTTAGTTCCGGAATTTCCTGTAATAATTCTTCCCAGACATTCCGGTAATCTCCTACATTGACATAAAGTGCTGCCTTGCCTTCCCGGATTGCCGGCAGCAGATATTTGATAATAGCTGCAAAAATTTCTCTCTGGGCTCCTGCTCCGCCGATGGTCAAAAGAAAACGCATCGGTTTCTTCTCATGCTTTCTTTGGATTCTTGCTTCACAGTCAGCTTCAATGTTGCTTACCAGCTCATGGTCAATATAATGTCCCGTGTATACAAGGTCTTTTTCCGGCATTGGATTTAAGACATCTTTTCCCTGCATGCCATTTAAAATCCGATAACCCTGATACGCATAATGAGTCTGCACCGTATGAAGGCTTCCTTCGGATAAATGCAATGCCATCGGCCAGTTATCCGGAATCGCATTGACTACATATTTCATGCCGGCATGTATAGCTGCCTGTGCCGGCCACACATGGGTTGCTACCACCGGAATTTCCTTTGGTACATTCCGGTAAACCGGAGCCATAAGCTCTGCATTTTTCTGGTCGGAGGCATTATAGGAAAGCTTCCGGAATCCCTCATAGTTCATTGGCTCCCACACCAGTTTATTAAAGAGCTTACTCTTACCGGAAAGTCTAGAACCCAGAGAATACAAATCATTCTGTGCGCCGATTACTTTGGTGCAGGTCGTCTGCTTATAGGAATTCAAGTCCATCCAGTATGGGATATAACCCATGGATTTTGCTGCTGATGCGATTGCCATGGAAATACGGTAATGTCCAAAACCCATACGGATATTTCCTACGATAATGCCTTTTTCTTTGTCAAATTCCAGTTTTGAAGCCTCTTTCTGCTCTGGCAGCAGCACATCCACAACGCCAAGTGCATCACCGATATGTGCATTTTCTTTTAACACTACCGGATAATCTGTCTTACTGTCATCCCCAAATTTCTTTTGAAATTTCTTCTTACTCTTTACCGCCTTCCGGTACACCTTCTGCGGCATTTTGTTTCCGAAGATTTCCCTTGATTTCTCCTTCATAGATACCCTCCTTATCGTTATACTCCCTTATTCTATTTCAAATGTAATTTCTCTGGTTCCTACCTGGCGGCTGCTTATCATAAGTTTTCCGCTTCCGGTCTTTCCTATGGTCTTTACATAAGTGCCACCCATACCGCCCTGCAGGCTGATGATGTCCGGTCCGATGAGTTCTAATGCTCCTTCACATTTTAGCTGCACCGGCTCCTGAAAATATGGTAACAGATTTCCATTTTCATCCACTGCCTGTATTCTTACCGCAGCCACATCATAGGTATGCGTTTCTTTTAATTTCTGACTGCTGACCGTAATCTGATACTGCACCTTCTGTACCGGTTCTCTTACTAAAGTTTTGACCACCTTACCATCCTTTATGGCTTCTAACTTATATTCCACGGATTGTCCGCCCCAGTCCCCGACATACCTGTTATAAAGTGCAACCGCATCCTCCATCTTCATATGATAAAAAAGCATCAGTTTTGCTGCCAGATAATATGCTCTTTTCGGCAGATGATTCATGCCATAGCGTGCCGCCAGATTCAAAACTTCTTTTACCATTGCAGCCTGTTTCGGTGCGAAATCCTCTCCCTCTTCGATGGCATTTCCAATGTAATCATCAATTGGAACCGGACCATGTTTCAGATTCTTATATGGAGAATCCGTTTTCTTATATTCCTTTGTAAACCGGTCATTTTTGTACATTTTAACACTGTCTGCATTGGTAAAAATATAAGTCTCGCCCCGGTTGCAGGCTGGATGTTCTCCAATATCCATCGTTGAACTTAAGGCTAATACCGGTCTTTCTTCCTGCTGGCAGGCATACACATCTGCCGCCATTTTCGGATTACGGAACATGTCTAAGACTCCGTGATAGCAAATTCTGTCTCCACTACCGAAATCTTTATGTGTATTATAATCTGCCATACACCATCCGAAGCTTCCGGCAATATCCTCTTCTCCTGCTACTGCATCCAGTACATTGGCGTGGCGGAGAGCATGCCACATGCGATGTTCTTCCCAGTCGAAGGATTTGGTGGAATACATATGTCCGTTATATTCCGTGATAAGATACGGTTTTTCTACATCGGATGTCACATATTTCTTATGCTCACAGCCTTTGTTCAGACCATTGTGCACAAAATCATTATAGGTATATACATCCTCTAAAAGACTGCTCTTTTTATGCGCCCGCACACCACCGGTCTGTCTGGTATCATCCAACTTATGTGCCATTGCATTGGTGCGGCGGTAAAATTCATCATCATCCTGTGATTCATTAATCCTCACACCCCAGAGAATAATGGATGGATGGTTGCGGTACTGCATCACCATGTCTTTTACATTTTCCACCGCCTGTGCTTTCCACGCTTCATCACCGATATGCTGCCAGCCCGGAATCTCGGTAAATACCATAAGCCCAAGCTCATCGCACCGGTTTATAAATTCCTGGGACTGCGGATAATGGGATGTCCGCACTGCATTCAGCCCTAACTCTTTCTTTAATACTTCCGCATCCATCCGCTGTATGGAAGCCGGCATGGCATAACCCACATATGGATAGCTCTGGTGACGGTTCAAACCCCGGATTTTAAGCTTCCGTCCATTTAAGTAAAAGCCATCTTTTTGGAATACTGCCTGGCGGAATCCCACCGTCGTTACGGTCTCATCGATTATATTATTTCCGGTTACAAGCTGGGTCTTTACTTCATATAACGCCGGATTCTCTACTTCCCATAGAGATACAATTCCTGCCGGAAATACAAGTGTTTTCTTTCCCTCCTGTGCAGGAATTTCAGCAAGCGTTTCCTCTCCAATCAGCCGGTATTCCTCTTCACCTTTTTTCCGGATGTACTGCCGCAGCAACAGGTTTTCTTCGTTTCCTGCCAGCGTAATTTCTGATAGCAGTGTTCCCTTCTTTGTCTCCAGCTCCACCTGTGGTTTTAAAAATACATCTGCAAGATAGCTTTCCTCATTTATCTCAAGATAAACATCCCGGTAAATTCCACCGTAGGTCATATAATCAATGACAAATCCAAAGGGCGGAACATTCAGATTCTCATTGCTGTCCACCCGCACCGCAATGATATTATCTTCCCCATAGTGAAGCTGTGCTGAAATATCAATGGTAAATGCCGTATATCCGCAGTGGTGTGCGCCTGCTTTCTTTCCATTTACATAGACTTCACTGTCATGGGCAACTCCCTCAAAGGTCAGCCGTACCACTTTTCCTTCCCACTCTTTCTTCGCCAAAAGGTGTCTGCGATAGCCGCTTACCATCTGATACGCATGCTCATCAAAATAGTGAAAGGGCAGTTCCTTTACCGTATGGGGAATCCGTACACTCTGCATCGCTGCTTCGTCATATTCTGCATTGCCCTGCGCCGCTTCCCATTTCTCACTGAAATACCAGTCATTGTCCAAATAGTATTTTTCTCTCATACCTTTTCCTCGCTCTTTCTGCTGGTGTATTTCTATTCATGCATCTCTATTCGCACATGTCTATTGTCTCGTGTTAATTCCATCCACCAGAATATCCACTACTTCCTCTAATGCCTCACCATAGGAAAGTTTACTCTGAATCAGGATGTCTCTTTGGAAGAACTGTTCCAGGGAGGCTTCCAGCATCATCTTTAAAACCGGTATGTTGATGCGGCGGATTACGCCTTCCTCCATGCCCTGTTCCAATAACGCAATGGTGGTCTCCCAGCCGGTCTCTAACCGAAGTTCCACCTGATGATAAATTTCCGGAAATTTATCTTTTAATAAATACATCTGCCGGAAATCGATTTCCTTATAGCTCTCCGGCATTACCCCTAGGATTTTCCGTATTTTTTCTAAAGTGCCAAGGCTTTCGTCTGCCATAACTTCCCGTTCACTTTCCTTGATGCAGTCAAACAGATAATCCACCATGGCAAGAAATAACGCCTCTTTATCTGCAAATACCTGATAAATTGTTTTCTTGCTGATACCAAGAATGCGGGCGATATCATCCATGGTAAATTTCAATCCCTTCTGGTTAAATGCCTGCATCGTGCCCTGCAATATTTTCTCTCTCAATTCCATTTTCACTACCCCTGTTCTCTGTGGAAACCATTTTTTGTTTTTCGGTTTCCTTAATTGTAACACCTTGGGATTTCCGTTACAAGAAACTGAATTACCAAAATTGGTTTCCTGAATTTGTGTATTTTGACGAGAAGGGAATTTCAACTATGCAAAATACCATTTATATTTTTTCAATTACAACATAACTTACTTCATTTTGCCCCCATCCTGATGTCTTAACACTCAAATATTAGTAAAAGAGCCAGATACCTTAAAACAAAGATATCTGGCTCTTCATAATTATTTTATTTAATTTTGAATCTCCTCTTACAGGAAGATATACTTACAAATGAATAATACTGCAAGAATATACATCAGCGGAGTAATCTTCTTAGCTTTACCACAGATTAAGTTGATGATAACGTAAGAGATAACACCGATTGCGATACCTTCTGCAATGCTGTACATAAGAGGCATAGCGATTAAGCAAAGGTATGCAGGAGCTGCTTCTGTAATATCGTTGAAGTCAATCTTAACGATTGCAGATACCATAAGGAATCCAACGAAGATTAATGCAGGAGCGGTAGCAAATCCTGGGATTGCTGTAAAGATTGGTGCAAATAAGATTGCAATCAGGAACATGAATCCGGTTACAACAGATGCAAAACCGGTTCTGGCGCCTGCACCTACACCAGCAGAACTCTCTACAAAAGTTGTGGTTGTAGAAGTACCAAGAACAGCACCAGCGGATGTTGCGATAGCGTCAGCTAATAATGCATTTTTAACTCTTGGAAGCTTTCCTTCTTTGTCTAACATACCAGCTTTATCAGAAACACCGATTAAGGTTCCGATGGTATCAAACATATCTACAAATAAGAAGGATAATAATACTACGATAAAGTTAACAATACCTACACCGGTAAAGTCAGCTTTGAAACACTGTCCAAAGGTTTCTCCAATTTTGGTGAAGTCTGTCATTGCAAATGTAGGATATAAAGAATAGAATCCAGCTTCTGCATCAATCTGATAGATACCTGCTGCCTGGCAGATCATACCAAGAATCCATGTAGCAAGGATTCCGATAAGGATGGAACCTTTTACATTTTTTACATATAAGATAATGGTAAGAAGTAAACCAATCAGTGCAAGTAAAGCACAGATTCCTTCTGTATGCCAGTTCTCTGTAAATTTAACATAAGATAATAAAGTAGAGCTGTTGTCAACAACAATGTGAGCACCCTGTAAACCGATGAAAGCGATAAACAGACCAATACCGGCACTTACACCTTTTTTCAGTGTAGCAGGAATGGCATTGAAAATTGCCTCACGTACGTTGGTCAGTGAAAGTACGATAAAGATGATACCTTCAATGAACACTGCCATTAATGCGACTCTCCAGTCATAACCCATATTTCCACATACTGTAAATGCGAAATATGCATTCAATCCCATACCAGGAGCTAATGCAAATGGATAGTTAGCCATCAAAGCCATTGCAAGTGTTCCGATAAAGGATGCAAGACAGGTTGCAATCAGAACTGCAGTAGGATCCATGCCAGCAGCAGATAACAGGTTCGGGTTAACTGCCAGGATGTAAGCCATTGTCATAAATGTGGTAAGACCTGCAATTACTTCTGTCTTGACGTTAGTGTTGTTCTCTTTGAATTTGAACATTTTCTCTAACATTTTTCTTCCTCCAAATTGTTTTTTATACCTAAAGCCAGCCTCTCTGGCAATAAGTCATGGTAAACTTCTCTTCTGTAAATTATTTTCCTTCATATGTAATTACAGAAGCAACATCATAACCCTTCAAACGTTCTCTTCCCTTTAATCCAGCCAGTTCCATTAAGAAAATGACTTTGACTACTTCACCGCCAAGCTGCTCTACTAATTTGATAGCAGCTTCAATGGTTCCGCCGGTTGCGATTAAGTCATCTACTAAAACAACCTTCTGCCCCGGTTTGATGGAATCCTTGTGCATCTCAATGGTAGCCTGTCCATACTCTAAATCATAAGACTGTGAAATGGTCTCACATGGTAATTTTCCTTTTTTACGAACCGGTACAAACGGTTTATGCATTTCGTAAGCAATTGGTACTCCGAAAATGAATCCTCTGGATTCTGTACCGGCAACTACATCATATTCCACACCATCTAAAAGCTTGATCATGGAATCTATTGCAAGCTGAAGTCCGTCTGCATCCTGCAATACGGAAGTAATATCCCTGAAAATAATTCCCGGCTCTGGAAAATCCGGTATACTTCTTACATATTCTTCTATTTTTTTCATCTTAATACCCTTCTTTCTATTTACTGCCCTCTGTTTAAAAAAACACTTTTTTATTATAAATTTATACTGCCAGAAATACAAGCAATTTTTTATAAAATGTTTCGTTTTTGGTTATAAAATTTTATGAAAAGTTGCTATTTTATTGCAAATATATTAAGATGTTCTATACGAAAGAAAAGTTCGGAAAGGGGATTTTTTGTGAAAATTCTGATTTTATCCTGCAACACAGGAGAAGGACATAACGCCGCCGGTCATGCCGTGGAAGAAGCAGCTTTAGCAAGAGGACACGAAGTAAATTTCGTTGATGCCATGCAGCTTGGCAAAAGACATACTTCACGCCTTATCAGCGGACTTTATATTGGGATTGTAAAGCATCTGCCGTGGTTTTTCGGTTTCATTTATAAACTGGGAATGCTTATCAGTAACCGCCATTTCAAATCTCCGGTTTACTGGGCAAATGCAAAGCTGGCGAAACCGCTTGCATCCCTCATCGAAGAAGGAAATTATGACATTGTGGTGATGCCGCACCTTTACCCGGCAGAGACGATTACTTATATGAAGAAACACAACATGCTGCCGGTAAAAGCAGTCGCTATCGGAACCGATTATACCTGCATCCCTTTCTGGGAGGAAACCAACTGCGACTACTACATTATTCCCCATGAGGATTTAGTAGACGAATATATAAAACGTGGTGTTCCAAAAGAGAAATTACTGCCTTACGGTATTCCGGTACGCCACGCCTTTGCCAATCATACACCAAAAGATATTGCCCGCCGCAAATGCCACCTAGATGCTGATGCCCCGACCTTTCTCATTATGAGTGGAAGTATGGGATTTGGAAAGCTTGCAGTCTTTGCCATGGCACTTTATAAGCAGTGTAAAAATGACGAACACATTGTAATTATCTGCGGAAACAATAAGAAATTACAGTCAGTTCTCACCAAAGAATTCAGACATTGCCCGCGGGTTCATGTCTTAGGCTACACCAGACATGTTTCCCTTTATATGGATGCCTGTGATGTCATCTTTACCAAACCGGGCGGACTTACTTCCACCGAAACTTTAGTAAAAGGAATCCCAACTATCCATACCGCACCGATTCCAGGCTGTGAAACCGCAAACAGTGCATTTTTCGTAGACCGTGGCATTTCCTATGCCTCTAAATACATGATAGAACAGATTCGCCTTGGAAAGCTGCTGATGCGAAGCCATGATTTGCAGGAGGAAATGCATACTGCACAGCTCCGGGAGCAAAAATTCGATGCAGCAGAACGCATTGTAGACCTGTTAGAATCACTGTCTGAAAAATAACGACCGTAACTTTTGACCGAACAAGCGATTGTGAAAGCGTGAGGAGACGATTTGCCCCATAATATTACGCTGATTCACAGGAGGTTATCTTTCTCTACGAAATACCACAGTTCTAATATGCGTGTTTTTCTTTTTGTGATTAAAACAGTCTTTCCAATGTTTGTCAGAATAGCGGCACGGTTCGCCGAAGTGCAGATGCCTGATAAGGGCTGTTAGGGGCACTGGGAATTTCGTCTGGCAACAGGCAACGCTGGTACATGGATGTACCAGCGAGGCACAATTGAACAAGGATGTGAATTTGTGCCGGTTGCCAGATGAACTTGGCATTATATCGAAATTCCCAGTGCCCCTTGCAGGCATTATGCGGCATCTGCCCTCGACGGACAGTACCGCTATTCAGCCAAAGCAACCGGAAAGACAGTTTACATGCAAGAAAAACACGCATTCTAAGAACTGTTGGCATTTCATAGTGCACAAAGATAACTCCCCTGCGAATCCCGTAATATTTTCCAGCAAAATCTATCTCCTTCCGCAATCACCTGTTTATCGAAAAGAAAAGGAGCCTTTATATGAACCAGTCAATTATCACCTGCATCTTTTTTTCCATCGCCGGCTATCTCAGCGGCAGCATACTCTATGCCTACTGGATTCCAAAGATATTATTCCAGAAAGATATCTGTGCATTAAGTCCGGATGGAAATCCCGGCACTGCCAATGCCTTTGTGTACGGCGGATTCCGGGCTGGTATTCTTGCGCTCCTTTTGGAGCTTTTCAAGGGCTTTTTCCCGGTTGTACTCGCCCTACGGACATTGGATATTGACACTCCATACATGATTCCGATTCTGATAGCACCGGTTCTCGGACATGCGTTCCCATTGCAGTTTCATCCGAAAAACAGTAACAAAAAAGGCGGCAAAGCCATTGCCGTCTCCTTTGGTGTACTGCTTGGAATCTTTCCGGTTGTTCTGCCGGTTCTTTTCCTTGCTGCTGCTTATATTCTTTTTTCTGTGGTCTTAATTATCCGGCCACATCTTTTCCGGTCCATTATTACCTTTGGCGTATTCTGCCTTCTGGTCTTTCTCTTTGTGCCGGTTCTCTCCATTGACTTTGCCTGCCTTGGAATTGCACTGCTTGTTATCTATAAGCATCTTTGCGCTTACCAGAATGAGAAACTTTCCATCCGGTTTTTCTTTCAAAAATAGCTTTTTTAAGAGATACCTACCAGGAAATAACTTCGGTTCCCTCTTCGGTTACCAGAACCTGAATCTCCCACTGGGCACTTGGAAGTCCGTCTTCTGTATACACGGTCCAGTTATTTTCATCATCTATGTAGATAGCTTCTTTTCCCATATTTACCATTGGCTCAATCGTAAACATCATGCCCGGAACTAAGAGCATCTCGGTTCCTCTCTTGCTGTGATAGCCAACCCATGGCTCTTCGTGGAATTCTTTTCCAACACCATGTCCACCGATTTCTCTTACGATAGTATAGCCATTTTCATAAGCATGGTCATGCACTGCCTGACCCATATCTCCTAAAAAGCCCCATGGTTTTACCGCTTTTAAGCCTTCTTCCACACATTCTTTCGTTACCTGGACAAGACGCTTCTTTTCTTCACTGACATCTCCAATCAGAAACATTCTGGAGGAATCAGAAAAATATCCATCTAATATTGTGGAAACATCCACATTAATGATATCGCCATCCTTTAAAATAATATCCTCCGATGGAATACCATGGCATACTTCTTCATTAATTGACGTACAGACGCTCTTCGGAAATCCTTGATAATTAAGCGGTGCCGGGATTCCACCCATGGCTGTTGTTTTCTCATATACCATACGGTCAATTTCTTCTGTACTCATGCCAGCTTTGATATGCTCAGCCACATAATCCAGTACTGCCACATTAATTTTGGCACTTTCCCTGATACCTTCGATATCCTTCGGTGTCTTAATCAAATCATGGGTTGGCACAATACAGCCTGCCTCACGATACTTTTCAATCTTTTCATCAAATGACTGATGGCATGTCTTATACTTTCTTCCACTGCCACACCAGCAGGGATCATTTCTACCTATTTTTACAGACATTTCTATTTCCTTCCATTCTAATGATTCAATATGATATTCCCAAAATCCACTCTGTCCCAGAGCTTCTCATTCAGTTTATACTTATGTTCTTTTAAAATCTGCTCATATGGCTCTGCCCCGGCACTGTAACCGTCAAAATCACTGTTATTCTCTGTTGCTATCTGATTCTGATATTTCTGTGCCAATGCAGCTTTCTCTAACTGACGATCTATCTCTGCTTTATCAACGCCCAATCTTTCCTGCTGTTCCTCTGTCATATCCGTCCAGAAATCCTCCTGACGGCTACGAAGCTGTTCTTCTTCTTTTTCATCCAGCGTCAGTTTCTCTGCCATTGCCTGCCTGTAAAAGATTTCATCATGTACTGCCATTTCGATGACATGGGTCTTTGCTACTTCTTTTACAAACCTTCCACTGGTATGAAGATTCCAATACTTATTCGTATCATAATAATCATAGGCTGCTGCCTCATCTTCTACCTTCAGTTCCTCATAAGCGATATACATTGCCAGATCCCCAAGCTGCAGTTTTTCTCCATCTACTGTCAGGATATCTTCGGAAAGATACTCCCTGTATACAATCTTCCCCCTTCGTTCGGAAGCAAAGAGACTGATTAATAACAGTACCAGTAGAATCAGTATTGTAATGAACCATATGCGCTTCTTCTGTGATTTATTTTCACTCATACACTATCCTATTTGCAAAGCTCTGCTACAACCTGTCCGATTAATTTTCCATCTGCCTTGCCTTTTAACTCCGGCATAACTGTTTTCATAATCTGACCTTTATTTTTGGTTGCAATGACATCTGCAAATTTTTCTGTCAGAATCTTACGTACTTCTTCCTCAGAAAGCATTGCCGGTGCATATTCGCTCATAATGTCATAACGCTGCTGATATTCCGCAAGTAAATCTGTTCTTTCTGCCGGACAGGAATCAATCTGTTCTTTTACGGTCTTCATTTCTTTTAAAATCACACGGTTTACTAATTCTTCTTTTATGTCATCACGACAGCCTTCATCAATTGCTGTTTTCTTCACTGCAGAAACCAGCGAAGAAATTGCATCTTTTCTTGGTTTATCTTTTGCTTTCATTGCCGCTATCATTTCTTTTTGTAACTGTTCTATCTGCATTTCTTATTCCTCCTAAAATATTTTCTACTTTTTCATTATACGCAACTTGAAAGATTTTACAAGTTCTTAAAACCCCGCAGTAGTTTGCTTACTGCGGGGAATTTTTATCATTTTTCTTCTTTATTGATAACTTTTTACAATACACGCCGGACAGATATAATGCTTCGATAAGTTGCTGAGCCTGTCTTAATGCCGGTAGACGGTGAACTTGCATGGACAATCTGCCCTCCGCCCATATAAATTGCCACATGACCGGCATAGCAGACAATGTCACCTGGCTGGGCATTCTCATAGCTCACTTCACTTCCTGCCCGCTGCAATGCCACAGAACTGTGTGGCAGGCTGATTCCAAAGTTGGCATAAACGCTCTTGATAAATCCGGAACAGTCCGCTCCATTGGTGAGACTCTCGCCGCCCCATACATACGGGTTTCCAATAAACTGGCAGGCATAAGATACGACATCACTTCCACTTACTGATGTACTAAAAGGAGGATTCAATCCACCTCCCCCTGTACTGCCACCAGTAGTGCTGTCACCTCCGGTATTGCTGCCATTATTATTTCCCGTTGTATTTCCATTATTATTGTTAGCAGTTGTTGTATTATTACCTTTATTATTATTCTGAGCAGCGGCAGCTGCTGCAGCTGCCTGCTCCTGTCTTATGATTTCATTCTGCTCATCAACAGTAGCTTTATACTGGGCTGCAAGACTCTGGGCTGATGCAAGCTGGGTATCAAAATCAGACATCTGAGACTGTTTCTCTGCAATCATGCTTTCATAAGAAGCCTGCTGTTCCTGATAAGACTGCTGCACTTCCTCTAACTCTGCCTTCTCTGTCTCCACCTGACTCTTAAGGTCAGCTACCTGCTGCACTGTCTCCTGATACTGCGTCAGCAGATTTCTGTCATAATCATAAATCTGCTGGGCATATTCCAGACGATTCAGTAAATCAGAGAAATCTGTTGCACCCACCAGTGCCTCAATATAACTGTCATCCCCATTCTCATACATATATACGATACGCTTTTTCATAGCATCGTACTGGTTCTGTTCATCTTCCTGCGCCTGTGCAAGCTGTGCTGTCACATTATCCAGTTCAGTCTGCTTATCCGAAAGTTCCCCTTCCAGAATATCTAAGTTCATAATAATATTTACCAGATCTGCATCCAGTGCATCAATCTGGGACTGCAGTTCCTGCTGCTGGCTCTGTATATTCTCTATATCCGAATTGGCATTATCCAATGCGGTCTGTGCTTCACTCTTCTTGTTTTTAGCCTTTGAAAGAGCGCTTGCTGACGCACTTTGAAAACATGAAATTCCAAGAATTGCTACCAGTCCTGCTGCAACCAACCGCATTTTCCACATATGTTTTTTTCTGTGCATATTTCTGCTCCTTCCACTTTTGTGTATTTCCTATCATCTTAGTATAACATCATGATACCATCTTTACAATTAACAATTTATCGCCTTTTTGAATTTCTTCACTCTTTAAGTCGTTGGTTTCCATTAACTGGGAAATAGTCGTATGATTTGCCTTGGCAATTTTCCAGAGACTGTCCCCCTCTCTTACAATATATCCGGTAATTCCTGGCTGTCTCTGTAATTCTTCCATATCCCGTTCTGTAATTCTGATTTCATCCATTTTCTGGATGTTCTCCTGTGAAAATGCAATCAGATTCAGATTCAGTACTGCCTTTACCTCAATCTGGGTATTGTCTAAAAGAATCGCTGACAACTGCTCAATTCCCGCTTCCAGTTCATAGTTCATATCGTCTGTCATTTCCGGGACTTCAATCAGCTGTTCAAAAGGAAATGTCTCCCGGCAGGTTCCAATCGGCATGGCATCGTCCGTGGTTACATAAAGGATTTCCACATTCAGGCTTCCTTCCACTTTAAGACCGTCTGCCTGTGGCTCCACATGGTCAATAAATGCCATTCCTTCGCAGGAACAAATCTGCAGGATATTCTCCTGATTCTTCTTTAAATTCATGTGGTCTGTCAACCGGCATTTTGCATAATTCTTTGCCAGCAGCCTGCTCATGGTAACTTCTTCATAAGCTGGTGTCATCTCTTCCCGCAGCGAATATACGTCCTCTACCACATCTGCCTCTGTTTCCTTCCAGATACAGATATCTAATTCTAACGTCATATCCAGACTGATTTTCCGGTCTTCTCCATCATAATCCGGTCTGACCTCTACTTCCACACTGGCAGGTGTTACCTGAATCCGATAGATTTTTTCCTCACTGCATCCCTCGCAGGCAAGTTCTCCGTTCAGTGGTATCGTCTCTTCTAACCATTCTAACCGGCGTTCTTCTTTCTGGGCATAATAAAGCAAAAACAGCCTTATTTCTCCGGTAAGCTGGATTTTTTCTTCTCGTAACCTCGTTTCCACACCCCGAAGCTGCACACTTTTCCATAAAATCTGTTCTACATCTGGCTTGCTCTGGGGCAACTCTATTTCCTGTTTCAACCGGTAATTATCTTTCTTACAGGTTTCCAATTCCAGAATATTATGCCTGTTCTGAAGGATTTCCAACGGATGTTCCATGGCTACTCCCGTAATCAGTTCCGTCTCCTTGCGCATCCGCATTTCTGCCTTCAGCATCACCAGTGCACGAACACTTAATTTTCTGGAATTAATAATCCCGATATTAATGTCTTCCAGTTCTGCTGTGACGTCCACCGGATCTAATTCATTCACTCCATCCATACTGATGGTTTCTTCAAATGGAATCTGTCCCCGCAGGCAGTCTAATTTATGCTCCTCCATATCGCTACGGTAGAGCACATGAAAGATAAGATTCCCCTTCACATAAATACGTCCTTCTTTTACCTGTATCTCATCAAAGCGGATTTCACCTTTTTCTTTCAGTACTTTTACAATATCCGGCCGATAATCCGGTAGATTGTAATCATCATCCAGAGTAATCTGACTCATGGCACTGGCTTTTTCATAATTCATATGTATGTTCTGTTTCTTTATTTCCACTAAAAAAATCCCCTTCCTGAATGTTATTTCATTTTATTCAGGAAAAAGGGACTTTATTCTTCTAACATAATTTCATTCGAATATCTCTTGTGATGATATCTGTATAACTGAAAGATAATAACTGTGGCGGATTGCCTTCTCTTTCATCATCTACAAGAATCGTGAATACACTCGGATAAGCATTCTGTATTACACCACGCTGTACATCTACTTTATTACGACCTCTGTCCAGTTGAATCATTACACTGCTACCGCACTGCTGATGCACGGATGCCCGGACTCTGTTAATATCTGCTCTCTGCATATACCAGTTCCTCCTTTTTATCCACGTCCTTTAGTATATCACCGTGTTAAAATGCTGTCAAAGGGAAAAAAGTACCATTTTTTCACTCAAACACCACGTTCTTGTCACATTTTGTCACCTCAACCACAATATATGGGAAACTTGGTGCCTTTGCCACCGTCTCATTCTCCCCCGGACCAATCAGCGTTGTAACAAAACAGAGGGCATTCTGCGTCAGATAAACATCTTTTACGGAAATGCTGTAGCCTCCCGTTTCCTTCTCTCCATAACCCCTTGCAATATAGAGTTTTCCGTTATCTTCATAAGTCAGCTTGAAATCCATTTCCTTTCGTTCTTCAATTTCCTGCTTCAATTCTTCCGGCACTGCTTCCTCTTCTAACACGGTAAATTCCACGTCTTCTATTTTACTGCCATTGGTATCTTCGATACCGCAGCCTGCTGCTGCCAGTCCAATCCATGCTACCGCAAGCAGACCGATGACACTCCGGACAGCTTTCCTTGCTTCTATTGTTTTCTGTTTCACTTTCTTCTCCCTGTTTTTATTCTTTTCATTCTATTCCAAAATCCGGATTATCATGTTGTAATTCTTAAGTTTTACCGCTATAATAGGGAAAGAAATCAGTATTTTGTTTTTGAAATTTATATCCAGAAAGGAATTCTATCTCTATGATACGAGCAATTCTTGCACTTTTATTTGCTGTTCTTTACCTGATTCTTGGTATTCCAGTTCTCTTTGTAGAATGGATTATCCGTAAATGCAACCGCCATGCCGCCGATATCAGCAGTCTTCGCATGGTGCAGTGGGCATTCCGTGTGATTATGTTTATCTGTGGCGTTAAACTGACTGTAATCGGGGAAGAAAATGTTCCAAAAGATGTTCCGGTTCTTTATATCGGAAATCATAGAAGTTATTTTGACATTATTATCACTTATTCCAGATGTCCGAGACTCACCGGTTACATTGCCAAAGACACCATGGGAAAAGTTCCTCTTTTAAACATCTGGATGAAACGGCTCTACTGCCTCTTCTTAGACCGTACCGATATGAAGAAGGGCTTAAAAACTATCCTGACCGGTATCGACCAGATTAAAGCCGGCATTTCCATGTGTATCTTCCCGGAAGGTACCAGAAACAAGACTGAGGACGAAATGCTTCCTTTCAAAGCCGGAAGCCTAAAGCTCTCTGAGAAAACCGGATGTCCGATTGTTCCTATGGCAATCACCAATTCTGCTGATATTCTGGAAAATCATTTTCCAAAGGTAAAACCTACCCATGTTATCCTGCAGTATGGTACTCCGATTTATTTAGATCAGCTTTCTGCTGATGACCGCAAACATCTTGCTACCTATACACAGAATACGGTGCATGAGCTGTTGGCAGATAACCAGAAATATCTTTAAATAGCAAATATTGACGAAAAAAGAAACTGTAGCTTTGATGACTATACTTCAAAGTTACAGTTTCTTTTTTCATTTTTCTATATTATTATCAAACACTTCCTGTATTTACCATTAAAAAAAACATTTTCTTATGCTTCAGTTAATGCTGCCACCACTTTCGGGAATTCCATAAAATGGGATGCCTTGACTAAAACAGTATCTCCTTCTTTTACGGTAGCAAGAAGTTCTTCTGTCATCTCCTCACGGGTTGCATAGTGTTTTACGGTCAGAGCCGGATTCTGTTTCTTCGCTCCTTCTGCCAGTTTCCCGGATAATGTTCCAACACAGAATAACAAATCAATCGGCAGTGTTCCGGCATAGGTTCCCACTTCATAATGAAGCTGTTTTTCATCCTCGCCTAATTCACCCATATCTCCAAGAACCGCTATCTTTCGTCCCCCTGCCTTAGACAGGACATCCAAAGATGCCTTCATGGAAACCGGATTCGCATTGTAGCAGTCATCAATAACCGTCATGCCCTTTGTGTGAATCAGATTAGTTCTTCCGCTGATGGTGGAAGCGGCAGCAATTCCACATTTAATTTCATCCATGGAAAGGCCTAACTGTTCTGCCACGCAGGTTGCTGCCAGTGCATTATATACATTATGTTCTCCCGGAATTGGAATAAATACTTCCATGTCTCCCTGTGGAGTGTGGAATTCTGCTGTCATTCCTTCTAAGCCATGCTCTGTAACTGCATCTGCACAGACAGAAGTCTCGCAGAGATTCCTTCCCTTGATTCCATAAAATACAGGCTTTCTTCCTGCCACCTGCTCTACAGTTGAAAGTTTGTCATCATCTCCATTTAATATCACAACACCATCCGGTTTCAAATGGGCAAAGCTTTCTGTCTTTGCTTTTAAGATTCCATCTCTGGTTTTCAAATTCTCCAGATGACATAAACCGATATTGGTAATAACCATAATATCCGGCTGCGCCATATCTGCCAGTTCATGCATCTCGCCAAATTCAGAAATTCCCATTTCCAGAACTGCAACCTGATGCTCTTTTTCAATCTGAAAAATAGTCAGTGGCAGACCGATTCCATTATTAAAATTCCCCTGTGTCTTATGTACCCGGAATTTTGTGCCCAGTACAGATGCAATCATTTCTTTGGTACTGGTCTTTCCAACACTTCCGGTAATTCCCACTACTTTAACGTCAAGAGTACTCCGATAGAAACGTGCCAGACGCTTCATGGCAGTTACGGTATCTTCCACCAGAATATAAGCTCCATCTACATCAAGACTCTGCTGGGACAGTGCATATGCTCCTTTTTTTAATACATCCGGAATAAATTTGTGACCATCGACCTTTTCTCCCGGAATGGCAACAAATAAATTTCCTGCCTTTACTCTCCGGCTGTCAATCTCTACTCCGGTTACGGTATATTCTTTTGCTTCATTCCCACCTATTAATGTTCCACCGCAGGCTTCTGCAATCTGTGCTAATGTCAGTTCCTTCATATCTGCCTTCTCTGCCCTTTCTTATGCTCCGTATTTCTCCATGGAAATATCAACCAGCTGCTGGCATAACTCTTCGAAGTTTACTCCTTCTACCTTGGCTTCCTGCGGCAGTAAGCTGGTTGCTGTCATACCAGGCAATGTATTTGCCTCTAAGCAGTATACTTCATCTTTTGCATTGACTAAGAAGTCGATTCTGGAATAGGTGTCCAGGCCTAACGCTTCCGCAACTTTTACTGCATGCTTCTGCATCTCTTTTGCCACACTGTCTTTAATATCTGCCGGACAGGTTTCCACTGTGCTTCCAGCCTTATACTTATTTTTATAATCGTAAAATCCTTCTTTTGGTGCAATCTCGATAACCGGCAATGCTCTTCCTTTGATGACACCTACTGAAAATTCTCTTCCCTCTACATATTCTTCAATTAAGATTTCATCTTCCCAAAAGAATGCATCATCCAATGCTTTTGTAAAATTGCTTTCTTCTTTTACAATGGAAACACCGATACTGGAACCACCACAGCATGGCTTTACCACGCAAGGCAGCGTAATTCCGATTTCAGCCAGACTGTCTTTTCTGTCCTTTTTCTTCATATAAATGCCCTTCGGACATGGGATTCCATTGGCTTCAAAAAACTGCTTTGCCATATTTTTATTCATGGCAATCGCACTGCTTAAATAGCCGCTTCCGGTATAACGGATTCCAAACAAATCAAAGGCTGCCTGAATCTTACCATTCTCTCCATTTTCTCCATGTAATGCCATAAATACAATATCTGCCATACGGCACATTGCGATTACATTCGGTCCAAAGAAGCAGGCAGACTGGTCTTTTCTACTCTTTCTTACCTTATCAAGATCTGGAGCCGTCTCCGGTATATCCGCTACTTTTACACTTGCTTCTTCTGAATGTTCAAAAATTCCAGTAATATCCTGTTCTTCTTCTCCATATCCCATAAACACATCCAGAAGAATAACCTGATGTCCATTCTTCCGCAATGCCTTTGTTACCATATCTCCTGTTTTAAAAGACACATCACGCTCTGTGCTCAAGCCGCCTGCCAAAACTACGATATTCATTCTCTAATGTCCTTCTTTCTTTCAGATTCAAATATGTATATTACATCTCTTTTTTCAATATGTATATTATACCTTTTTTTCTTAGAATGACAAGAGAATCTCACAAAGCAATCAAGATTGGTTCTCCGGGCTTTGCATTATGATTTTCAAACACCTGAAAAAGATGCTCTGCACACTGCTGTACATCCATGGCTTCTTCCGGCTGCTCCATCCATTTTAAAATTCCGGACTTGCAGAGCAAAAGATATGGCAATACCATATATTTATTGCTCCTTGTGCAATAATCGATACCCTTATTGCATAATTCCAGCGCCTCTCTGTAAATTTCCATCTCATACAAAAGATTAGCTTCATTGTAAAGTATCATCGGATATACCTTTTCTTTTTCTTCATCATCTACTTTTCTTACTTCCAGATAATCAGATAACTGCATCCAGATGCGGAGTGCCTGCTTTCTTTCACCAAGCCGCTGTTTCTGTACCGCCATACTGTTGATAATGTTGATTTCCTCAAAGGTAAACATCCGCTTCTGCACCAGATTTGCCAGCCCCGCCGGATGCGTCAGATGTAACGCTTCTTCCAGCTTTGCATATACAAGTTCCGGACGGACTCCTTCCTTACTGTCCAGCACCGCCTTTATGTATGAAAAGAACTGTCTGGTCAGTTTATCCTCCTGTTTATGTTCCGGTTGTCTCTGCCAGAGTTCCCTGCTGCCTTCCATATCATTATTTGCTACTGCATGCACCAGCTGTCGCATATAGGCATATAATTCCATTTCTTCCGCCGTTGCATGAATATTGCATATACCCATCGTCTTTCCAAGACGCTGCATAATAGCTTCATAATTTTTCCGCTTTGGTACCACAAATCCGTTTTCAATTTTTGATAAAGTTCCAGTTGAACAGATGCCAAAAGCAAGTTCTTCCTGTGTAATGCCAAGCTGTTTGCGGGATTCACATATATAATCCCCAAGATTGTAACAAGCCAATTCCTAACCTCCCTTTTCTCATAACCCATCGTATTGACTGTTCCATAGAAATGTCTTATCGATATATTATAACTACTGTAGCATAAAAATAGCGGTACCGCTATTGGCGTTTTGTCAAGCCTGTTGTCAAAACGTTAACTGCGATACCGCTGTCTATTACCAGTTATCCATAAGGAACTGCCGGTGATAGTCTTTTTCGTTATATATCTAGAATTCCGGTTCAATCAGACCGTAGGTGTTACCTTTTCTCTTATATACAACGTTTACATTGTCATCCTCTGCATTTACGAATACAAAGAAATCATGTCCTAATAATTCCATCTGAACACATGCATCTTCCGGATACATTGGTTTCATATCGAATTTCTTGGTACGGATGATTTTAATTTCATCATCTGCTTCCACTTCTTTTTCAATATATTCCTTACGGAAATTGCTGTTGCTCTGCTGTTTTGTAATAATCTTATTCTTATACTTTTTAAGCTGTCTCTCAATAATCTCTTCTACAAGATCAATCGATACATACATATCATTGCTTACCTGCTCTGAACGGATAATGTGTCCAGGTACAGGAATCGTAACCTCGATTTTCTGTCTCTCCTTTTCTACACTCAAAGTTACAAATACGTCTGTGTCCGGAGTAAAGTACTTCTCCAGTTTTCCAATTTTGTCCTCAACTGCTGCCTTAAGACCGTCTGTCAATTCGATGTTTCTTCCTGAAATAGTAATACGCATGATGTCCAACCCCTTTGCCATTTATTTGATACAGACTGATATCATGGTTTTATTATACTATTTTGTACGAATATTTACAAGTTTTTTGTGCAATATTTACTGTATTTTTAGAGAATTTTTCGAATATCTTTCTGAAAGCGGGAAATCTGCAGGATTTTTCAAAAGGGATTGCCTGTATTCTAAAATAAGTCTAAAATATAACTGTATTTTTTAACGCTTTCATCTGTGCTATCATTTTTCTAAGGCAGATAAAAACCAGAAAGGATTTGTTTCTTATGAATACTGTTTTAATTACCGGAGCTTCCCGGGGCATCGGTGCTGCTATTGCAGAAGTATTTGCCCGCCACGGTTATCAGCTCATTTTAAATTGCTGTCATTCCGAAACTGCTCTTAAGGCTTTGTCTGATGAACTTTCGGACAAATATCATGTCACGGTTCTTCCGGTTATCGGAGATGTCAGTGATCCGGATTTTGTTGCCAATATGTTTGCCATAATTCACCAGCAGTCCCTTTCGGTTGATGTTCTGATCAACAATGCCGGAATCTCCCACATCGGCCTGCTGCAGGATATGACTTATGAACAATGGCAGCACGTTATAAACACCAATCTTTCTTCTGTTTTTTCCTGCTGCAAATATGCTCTGCCAGATATGCTGCACAAAAAATCAGGCCGGATTCTTAACATTTCTTCTGTCTGGGGAAATGTAGGTGCCTCCTGTGAGGTTGCTTATTCCGCCAGCAAGGGAGCTGTTAATTCCTTTACAAAGGCACTTGCCAAAGAGGTTGCACCCAGTGGAATCTCTGTCAATGCCATTGCCTGCGGCACCATTGATACTTCCATGAACGCCTGTTTTTCTGCCGAAGAGCGTGCTGACTTAGAATCCGAAATTCCCTGCGGCAGATATGGTACACCTGTGGAAACAGCTGAACTTGCTTATGCTATCGTATCACAAAGTCCATATCTCACCGGTCAGATTATTACCTTAGATGGTGGTTGGTGTTAATTTATATATGTGAATAGTTTGTGCTCCGTTGATATAATTTATCTTTCGTTTATTTTTGCCACTGGTTTTTTAACATGTTTTAAAATAGAGGTATTATTTACGAAAGATGAGGTTTGTATATGAATATCGGTTCTAAGTTACGATACCTGATTGAAGAAGCTAACATTACCCAGCGGCAGCTTGCAGATGCACTACATATCTCTCCCTCTGCTCTGAATGGATATATCAATCAGGGGAAAGAACCTGACTATGCAACCTTAGTAAGAATAGCCGACTATTTTCATACTTCCACCGACTATCTGCTCGGTCACAGTAACATCCGCAATGCCAGTCTGACGCATCTCAACAGCTGTGAGGGTGAACTGCTAAGTATCTATCATACTCTTTCCAGTTATAACCAGCAGCTTTTCTTAGAAGAATTGAAGGCTGTTGACCGGATGGTTTCCCGGGCAACAGCCTCGCCATTAAAATAGTTAATCTTCATCAAAGTAGCCGATGTATTTTACATCATGCTTTCCTTTCGGGAACATTTCATGGTACAAATCTACAAAATAGTCATCCGTCATGCTTGCGATGTAATCCACCACAAGCTGGTTCGGTTCTGTCTCCATGTATTGTTCCTTCGAAAAGGTTCTGCTGAACCGATTGTTTTCTGCCACATATGCAATATGGTGGCGGTAGAGCCAGGATTTTTCATTCTTATCCTTTGCATCTTTCAATAACTGATAGTACATCTCTTCAAACATCGGATTCAGATTTTCCCGGATGACTTTTTCGATTTTCTCATTGTGATAGATATACTCATAATTTTCAGTCTTTGCAAGCTTCAACTGTTGAAAATATGCTTCATCCATGGAAAGATATGGTTTTCCATAGCTGTTTTCAATGATGTTAACTACCATATTATTGATGATTTCCGCATTGCTGCTGCCTATAGTATCTCCGTTAAAACCTCTGTCATCCGGCAGAAGATGCAGGCGTACAGCATCCTGTCTGTCCTTGCCAAGATAGGCTATAATATCACAAATCCGCATTACACAGGCTTCCAGGGTTCCCGGCACAAGATGTTTAATTCCATCTTCCTTCTGATAACACATTTCTACTTCTGTATCCAGATCTGCAAAGGTCTTCGCCTTTTTCGGCTGATACTCCTGCTGTTCCATTTCACCATTATGACATAGGACACCATCCAGAGTCTGCAGACTGATATTTCTCTGTCCCAGTACATCCAGCACACGCACACTGTGCACATTATGGTTAAAATATCGTCCGGTCTCTCCCCGCAAAAGTGTACTTAAAATTCTCTCACCGGCATGTCCGAATGGTGCATGTCCGATGTCATGTCCCAGGGAAATTGCTTCTATTAAATCCTGATTGAGATTTAATACATTTCCAATATTCCTTGCAATCCTTGAAACGAGCTGCACATGCTGCGCCCGTCTTGAAATATCATCATTTCTGTAAAGGGAAAATACCTGCGTCTTGTCTCCATAACGGTTATAATAAGGCAGATGCATGATTTTCTCAATGTCCCGGACAAAGGGAGGCCTCCAGAGATTCGCCCTGTCATGATTCATCTCCCGACGCAAAACCTGTTCTTCGGAAAAAGCATATGGATTTGCCCTATGCTCTTTTCTGTCTTCTATGATTCTCTGCTGTAATTTTTCTGAAAGATTATGATATGCTCCCATTTTCTGCTCCCTGCTCATATAATAAATATCTTTACTGCTGAAGCTGATGCGTCAGTTCAATTAAATTTTCAGTCTCTGCCATCAGATGTTCTACGCTCTTCTGGTTCTTCTCGCAGGTTGTCAGTGTACTATTTGTATGAGCTGCTACTTCTTCTGAAATAGCGGAAATTGTCTGGATACTATCCATGATACCTGCATTGGCACTTTCTAATTCTTTCACAATACCGGACAATGCATCCGACTGGCTCTGTACACGGTCCGAATTATCCTCTATTGTACGGAAGCTGCCGGCAGTTTCATTGACTGTTACATTCTGATGTTCAACCTGTGAAATCATGCTTTCGATGATGGTCACTACTTTTTCCAGTTCTTCCGATACATTTCTTATCAGTTCTTCAATACTGACCGTTGCTTCCTGTGTCTGGGTTGCCAGCCCGGAAATCTCAGATGCTACTACAGCAAAACCTCTTCCTGCTTCACCTGCACGGGCTGCTTCAATTGACGCATTTAATGAAAGCAGGCTGGTTTCTGAAGTAATATTATTGATAATCTCAATGATGGAATACATTTTATCCATATACTCTTTTAAAGAAGTAAGTTCTGCTGCCACCTGACTGTTCGTCTGCTCAGTCACACTCACCTGCGATACCAGCTGTTCAATATTTTTCTTACCCGCGTTCAATGCTTCTGCTGTAACTGTCATGCTCTCAGCAATGCTGTCAGAAGCCTGGGTTACCTGCATTACTTTTTCCTGGATCGCTTCTGTCTGGCTTAACTGATTCTGCACCGCCTCCGCTGTATCTGTTGTTCCACCGGTCAACTCTTCCATGGCATTTCTGGTATCGCTGACACCACTGCCAAGTAACTCTACTTCATCCGACATTCCATTAATTTTCTTTGTCATGGCATCAGATACTTCTAAAATTTTCTGAAGCATGGTATCAGACTGTCCCTTTGCCTGATTCATTTCACCCAGCCGTGATAAAAACGATTTCTGCAAAACAGCAGAACTGCAATAAGAAAATGCCGTTGTCAAAATCAGTATAATAATCTCTGTTCCATAGAAAGTAGGTCCCTCACCTTGACCTTTCATCGTATGCACTGCAATAGAAATAAAATTTACGATAGTTGCTCCAATTCCAAGCTCCAATGCATATTTCGAATCTGAAAATACAGAAATCAAAATAAACATCGGTATTACATATACAAAAACCAACTGATTGCCGGCACCTATCAGTGCTACTGTATAATATACTGCAAATCCAATCCCCAAAAGATGCTTGATTGCTTTTGTCTCCTGGTTTTTCCTATAGCAAATCCATTCTGCCACCACCGGTCCAAGTGCCAGCACAATAAGCGCCGCCACATAAACTACATTCTTGGAAGTTCTGAAAATTTCCAAAAAATTAACCAGTGCCAATAAGATTCCCATAATTGTATGCCCTGTCATTGCAGTCTTATTTACTCTTCCTTGTTCTGTCAATTCTTTCATCCTCCCATATATAACATATATAAACTGTAATTTTTGAACTTTACCAGCAATTTTATTATACCTTTCTCTACATAAATTGAAAAGACTTTTATTTATACGCCTTACCATATGCCTTTCCATTGGACTCTTTTATTATTACGTTCATAAAAAACTTGCTCTTCATCTTTAAACTGGCATGGTCATTTTTATCAAAATTGGATGTTTTTATAATGCCATTTCTGTTTTATGATAAACCGCAACAAAGAGAAAGAAAAGAGGACTTTATGATGAAAAACGAAAGAATCTACAAACTTGTACTGACTGCTCTTATGGCAGCACTTTCCTATGTGGTATTCACATTCTTACAGATTAAAATCGCACTTCCTGGCGGAGATGCCACATCTATCCACCTCGGAAACGCGGTATGTGTATTAGGTGCATTACTGTTAGGCGGTGTTTATGGCGGAATCGGCGGTGCCATCGGTATGACAATCGGCGACCTTTTAGACCCGATTTACATTGTATACGCACCAAAGACTTTTATCTTAAAATTCTGCATCGGCCTGATTACCGGTCTGGTTGCTCACAAAATTGGTAAAATTTCCACTTCCAAAGATAGCAGGCACATTTTCAAATGGGTTGTCATCGCAAGTATCTGCGGACTGTTATTCAACGTTGTATTTGACCCACTGTTCGGCTACTTCTACAAACTGGTTATCTTAGGAAAACCTGCAGCAGAAGTTACACTTTCTATTAACATTGCAGCAACCAGCATCAATGCAGTATTATCCGTTATCGTAGCGACTGCTGTATACATGGCACTGCGTCCGGTACTGGCAAAATCTAATATGCTGCCACGTCTTGGAAAGGAAAACGCATGTGCATGAAATTAAATACTTTACCACCAAAGCTTCTGATCATCAATGATATATCCGGTGTGGGACGCTGCTCCATGAGCGTGTCCCTCCCGGTGGTAAGTGCATGTAAGGTACAGGGAATCCCTGTGCCTACTTCTGTTTTCAGCAATCATACCGGTTTCCCTACCCACTTGAAAATTGATTTAACCGGACAGCTTAAGGATTATTTTGCTGCACTGAATATTCTTTCCATGAACTGGGACGGCATCTACTGCGGCTACCTTGGTGCAAAAGAACAGCTTCATGCCATTTCCGATTACTATGATTCTCTCACCGAAAAACCTCTTTTTATTATAGACCCGGTAATGGGTGACCACGGCAGAGCCTATCAGCATATTACGCCGGAATTCTGCAATCACATGAAAGACTTTGTATCCCGGGGTGATATTATCACACCAAATCTGACGGAAGCCTGCCTTTTAACAGATACGCCTTATCCGGAGCATGACTGCACCGATTCGGAGCTTTCTGCCATTTCCAAAAAGCTTCATGCACTAGGTGTGAAAAAATGTATTATTACCGGCTGTCCAAAAGGCGACACTTTCCTTAACTATATTTCCGATAGCAGCGGAAATGTGGATACTGTTTCCACGAAAAAAGCCGGTCCGGGGTATCCCGGAACCGGCGACATCTTCGTCAGTATTGTATCTGCACTTACCTTACGGGGCTTCTCCTTACAAGAATGTACCACACAGGCAGCTCATTTTATTGCTTCCTGTATTTCCTATTCGCAGTCACTTTCGGATGATACTTTGCAGGGTGTTATTTTTGAACCGCTTCTTTCTGACTTAGTGACACTTTAATCTCAAGAAAGAGAGTCTAAGTAACTGCCTATCAGATTTGCCATCTGGACATATTCTGCGGATGTACCACCTGCTGTATAGTTGGCACAACTGTCCACATACTGGTCAGCCGCAGCATTTGCTCCGATGTAAATGCTTTTATCAGCAACTTTTCCTGCAACGGAATTTTCTCCCTGGAACAGGTCTTTTAATTCCTTCTTATCTGCATTTTTCAGAGTTTCCTCATCTATTACAAGTTTTCCATTACTGTCTACGGTAATACCGACCTTCTGTAACGCTTCACTCTGACCGGAAATAATGCTTTTTAATTCCTTGCTGTAATTTGCAGATTTGTCTGTATCAAGGTCTGACAGACTTTCTAAAAGACTGTTATAATCTCCGGTAAAACGCTCTATCAGTGAAATCAAACCGGAATAATCTCCGCTTTCTTCTGCCTTGGCAAAAATGGAATCCTCTCCTGTTTCACTTAATACTGCTGCACTTGCTTTGAGTGAGGATGCAGACTTCTTGACACTGTCATATTCTTCACTCTTTTTCCCGGTTGTTTTGCTGCTCTTCTCTGTCTCACTGCTCTTTTTTAACAGGTCCACCACTTTTGTATCATTGTCTGTGTCCGTATTCAGTGAACTCATCAAAAGGCTGTTATTTCCTGTTACACGAATCATGTTTCTCCTCCTAATTTTAAGACAAAATTGCCTCCATGCCGTCTTATACCTGATATATCGTTCTTTTTTCCGAAAAACTTAACCTTTAAGCTAATCCTTTCTTGCCGCTTTTAACATGGAAATCTCTCTGGCATAGCCTTCTAAATCATTCGGTGTTTCAAGGTAAAACGGCAGTTTTTTCAATGCCGGATGGTTGATTATCCGCACAATGGCATCCATGGTCAGATTGCCTGCACCCAGACATTCATGACGGTCTTTATGGCTGCCCAGTACATTTTTCGAATCATTCAAATGAATGGCACACAGCTTATCCAGTCCGATAATGCGGTCAAATTCTTCTAATACTTCCTCTAAATGTCCGCTGATATCATAGCCGCCATCAAAAACATGGCAGGTATCCAGACAGACTCCCATTTTCTCAGGATATTTTACCCGGCTTAAAATCTCCTGCAGTTCTTCAAAGTTTCTTCCTACTTCTGTTCCTTTTCCAGCCATGGTCTCAAGCAGCACTGTTGTTTTCTGCTCCTGCCACATGATTTCATTTAAGACTCCTGCAATCTTTTCAATTCCGACTTCCGCTCCCTGCTGCACATGACTGCCAGGATGAAAATTATATTTGCAGTCCGGTATCTCCTCTAAACGCCGCAAATCATCCGCCATGGTCTCTCTGGCAAACTCCTGTACCCGCTCATCTTTGCCGCAGGCATTTATCGTATAGGGTGCATGGGCAAGAATCTGCCCGATGCCATGCTCCACAGCATACTGCTGATATGCAGCTATATCTTTCACATCTAAATCCTTTGCTTTGCCGCCTCTTGGATTTCTGGTAAAAAACTGAAATGTATTGGCTCCGATTTCCTCTGCCTGCTTTGCCATAGCGAGGAAGCCTTTTGATGATGATAAATGACAACCGATTCGAAACATATTTTTCTCCTTTTTCCTTTTCCTACGTTCAATCAATTTTGGGTTATAAAACTATTGTTATTTCATCCGTGTCAGCCTGTCCATTGAAGCCAGATGCGATACAACGTCTGCAAGTGGCACTATGAATTTTGTTCTGCTTATTGGCTTTTCCGGCAACCGGTGCATATTCGCATCCATGCTCAAATGCACCTCGCTGGCACGGGTTCCAAAAATTATAATCCTTATAATGACTCTAAAAATTCTAATTATCCCGTGGTTCGGTGATTGGGAAATGGGGAAATGGATTTCTAAATATTGGAATAGAAAGAGAATTTTGTTTTTCTCTTTGAAATGCCAGTAGTTCTTAGACACAGGTTTTTCTTGATGGGGAAACTGTCTTTCCGTTGCTTTGACCAAAAGCACTGCATCGTCCGTCGGAGACGGATGCCAGATGATGCTTGGAAGGGGCACTAAGCATTTCGGCATGATTATATATATTTTCCGGCAACCGGTGCATATTCGCATCCATGCTCAAATGCACCTCGCTGGCACGTCCCTGTGCCAGCGTTGCCTATTACCAGACGAAATTCCAAGTGCCCCTAGCAAGCATCATAAGGTATCCGCGTTCCGGCGAACAATGCAGTGTTTTTTGTCAAACATTGGAAAGACTGTTCTTATCGTCAAAAGAAAAACTTGTGTCTTAGAACTACGGCATTTTAAAGTAAATCAAATTCTCTTTCTATTCCAATGATTTATCGATGTCTTTTCCCCTCTCCCAATCATCGGACACTTGTTATTTCATTATAACCGTTATAAAATGAAAAAGTAACCCCAAACCAGTAATCCCGCTCTCGCAATTTAATAGGACACATACAAAAAGGTACATTTTATGAAAATTGGAATTTTATCAGATACACATGGTGTATTAAAGGATACATTTTTAGACGAGCTGCAAAGCTGTGATTATCTTCTGCACGCAGGAGATATTGGAAGTCTCAAATGTTATGAAACTTTAAAAGAACTGCATGTTCCGCTTTATATTATCAAGGGGAACTGTGACAAGGGCGAATGGACGAAATATCTGCCGGAGACTCTGGCGGCTCCCATTGGTGGGAAGATTTTCTATCTCATCCATAAGAAAAGCGATTTGCCTTATCCACAACCGGAAGCAGATTTTATTATTACCGGGCATACCCACCATTATGAAGTAAGCAAAAGGGGAACCACTACTTTCATCAATCCGGGCAGTGCCGGTCGAAGCCGCAGTGGTTCCTCCTGTACTATCGCTATTCTGACTTTGGATGGGGACGATGTTTCTATTTCACCCATTTATACCGAATAGCAATTTATATCGTGTGATAATTTTTATTGCATATCAATTGATATTACATCATGATTCTATGTCATTTGACTCTTTCGGTTATTTTCCAGCACCAGTTGAAAATATCTCTGAAACAGCAGCCTGATATTCTATCAGGCTGTTTGCTTTCTTTATCTTCTTCAACGGTTTTTCAATTCCGGTAAACTGTGTGCCAAGATAAAACCACAATTCTTTCATTTTAAAGAGGACATTTTTCTCCCCGGACATTTCTTCCTGATAGCCGGCAACCAGCTTATTGTGAAATGTATAAAGCCGCTTTAATTCAGCAGCCCTGTCTATTGTGCTACCGGAGCGGATTTTCTCTATGAGTGCCGGGTCTCTTATAACACCACGCCCTAACATAATGGCATCTATCGTTGGAAAACGTTCTGTAAACCGCTCATAATCTTCCACTGTAAAAATATCTCCATTGTAAACCAGCGGATTCCTGCTGTACTCCAGTGCATACTCTACCATCGTCCAATCCGGCTTATTTTTATAATAATCTTCTCTGACACGGGGATGTAAAATCAGCTCCTTTATCGGGAAACGATTGTATATTTTTAAAATGCCTTCAAATTCATCCGGATATTCCATGCCAAGTCTTGTCTTAATGGAAATCTCTGCATCCGTCTTTTCAAACATTTCATCCAGGAAATGAAGCAAGGCTCTTTCATCATCTAAAAGTCCGGCACCTCTTCCCTTCGATACTACCGTTCCGGAAGGGCATCCGGCGTTGATATTAATTTCCTGATAGCCAAATGCTTTCAGCTCTTCTGCAATTGCTGCCACATCTTCTCCGCTCTTTGACAGCACCTGTGGTACGGTATACATGCCGGCATTATGCTCCGGGATTAAATCATTTCTTTCTCTGGCATTGAAGCTCCGCTTCGTATGTGGTGCTAAAAATGGTGTAAAATATTTGTCGGCATCTTCATAGCATGCATGGTAAGCCTGCCGGTATACATATCCTGTAATTCCCTCTAAGGGAGCTAAATATAGTTTCATTGGTACATCCTGTTTTTTATTTTATTTTTCAATTCTGTTTTCAAATTCTGCTTTTTATCTTACCCTTCGATTTCAAGCATGCTTGTACAATGTGGACAGCGTGTTGCTTCCAGTGCAATAAACCAGTTACTGAAATCCAGTCTTCCAACTACAAGACTAAGAATCGGCATAATTACATTGTCTACCAGCGAGCTTACCAGTTAATTAAAAGCACCACCGATAATCTCACCGACTGCAAGGTCTAACATATTTCCTCTTACTGCAAACTTCTTAAACTCTTTCCACATCTTCATTCTCCTTTGTTCCTGGCACACTATTTAGCAGTTCTTCCTTCTGCTTTTCCATTGGACATATAATGCATATAGTAACTCTTAAAATCATTCCCAAAAGCTGCCTTTGTATCACCATTGTTACTAATATAATAATTATAATCAAAAACCATACTATAGTCTACTCCATTATGTAAACTTCTGATTTTTGATATCCTCTTTTGCCATCATTATAAAAGTTTCCATCTCATGCATTGCTCTTCCTCCTTTCACTTGCTAGACGGATGAAAAATGGATGAGGTTTTAAAATTTCCAAAAAAATTTTATTTTTTCAAATTTGTTGACCAAATGGCTGAAAATTGGATTTTGTCATTGAAATAAGACTATAAGAGTGCTAAACTTTTGAATTGCGTGTTTAGTGGGGGAAGGTGAAGTTTTCGCTGTATTCTAGAATATCTGTGCAGATATCCTGACAAAACAGAAATTTCATCTTCCACCATAAACAAAGGAACAAATGAGGAGATTTTATTATGAACGAACTACGACCAAAGCTCTTTGATGTGATGAAGGGCTACACGAAGGAGCAGCTGATGAAGGATATCATTTCCGGTATCATTGTTGCCATCATCGCTCTGCCACTATCGATTGCCCTTGCGATTGCATCCGGTGTTGGTCCGGAACAGGGGCTTTATACTGCAATTATCGCAGGATTTTTTATTTCATTCTTTGGCGGAAGCCGTGTACAGATTGGCGGTCCGACTGCCGCTTTCGTTGTTATCATCTATGGCATCGTTGCAGAGTATGGAACCGACGGTCTGATTGTTGCTACCATTCTTGCCGGTATTATCTTAGTGATTATGGGAATCTGCCGTTTTGGCTCCCTGATTAAATACATTCCCTATACCATTACCACCGGATTTACCTGTGGAATCGCAGTTACTTTATTTGTAGGACAGTTAAAGGATTTCTTCGGTATGGATATTGCCTCTGTTCCTTCTGAATTCTTAGATAAAGTAATTGTATATGCAAAAAATATCCGCTCCATCAACCTGACTGCAACCCTGATTGGCATTGCGGCTGTTGCAATTATGCTGCTCTGGCCGAAGGTTACCGATAAGATTCCGGGGTCTCTGATTGCGATTATCGTAACAACAGCAGTGGTTTATTTTGCCAAGCTTCCGGTCAATACCATCGGAAGTGTTTACGGGGAATTAAATTCTGCATTTCCAGGTTTTCATGTTCCATCCCTTTCCATGAAGCTGGTACAGGAAATGTTGTCCCCGGCATTTACCATTGCAATCTTAGCTGGAATTGAGTCCTTACTGTCTGCTGTTGTTTCCGATGGTATGATTGGCGATACCCATAAATCCAATGCTGAGTTAGTGGGACAGGGGCTTGGAAATATTTTCTCCGGTCTCTTCGGCGGAATTCCTGCCACCGGAGCCATTGCCAGAACTGCTGCCAATGTCCGAAACGGTGGACGTACTCCGATTGCCGGAATCACCCACTGTATCACTTTAACCATTATTCTTCTGGTGCTGATGCCGCTGGCTGCACTGATTCCTATGACAACA
The DNA here is from genome assembly GCF_003478915.1 of Roseburia sp. AF25-13LB. Classification (NCBI taxonomy): domain Bacteria; kingdom Bacillati; phylum Bacillota; class Clostridia; order Lachnospirales; family Lachnospiraceae; genus Roseburia; species Roseburia sp. AF25-13LB. The sequence goes on along the minus strand of NZ_QUFO01000002.1, from coordinate 22,899 downwards.
CTGGCTGCCGTACTTTTAGTAGTTGCCGCTAACATGGCAGACTGGTCCTCTTTCTTCCGCCTTTGTAAGATGGCACCTAAGAGTGACATCATCGTTCTGGTTGCAACCTTTTTCTTAACGGTATTTTTCGACCTTGTGGTTGCCATCGAAATCGGTGTTGTATTAGCAGCTCTGCTCTTTATGAAACGTATGGCAGAAACAGCTGATATCAAAGCATGGAAATACACAGATTCTCCTGACATTACACCGGGTGAAGCGGAAAAACTACGTGACATCCCGCATTCCATCAGTGTTTTTGAAATCTGCGGTCCGATGTTTTTCGCCGCAGCAGACCAGATTCTTAATATCAACAGTAACCATCATACGAAGGTTGTTGTCATCCGTATGCGTAGCGTTCCTGCCATTGATGCCAGCGCAATGCGTTCTCTCCATGAGCTTGCCAACCGTGCAAAACGCAAAAATATCACGCTGGTATTCTCCCATGTCAATGAGCAGCCAATGCGCGTGATGGAAAAAGATGGTTTTATTGAATTAGTTGGAAAAGAAAATTTCCATCACAATATTGTGGATGCACTGGATTATGCAGAAGCACTGGTAAAATAAAAATTAAAAAGAATGTGCCTTGGCACATTCTCGCGCCTGCGGCGGTCGCTTGCGACATCTACCTTATACGCCGCAGTGCACACTTTATTTTTAATGATGCAATCGCATATGCTTCCTGCAATTACACACTTTTTCCGCTTTTATAATAATCCCTGAATCAAAATAAACAGAATCAGTATCGGAAGGATAAACTGGAAATATGGTTTTAATCTTCTTGCAATCTTAATGCCTTTTCCGGTATTTGCTTCCTCTAAGTAGTTGTCAAATCCCCAGCCCCACTTCGTCACACAGAACAGCAGGTAAACAAGAGAACCGATTGGCAGCAGCAGGTTACTTACTATAAAATCCTCGCTGTCCAGCACATCCCTTCCGCCAATCAGGTGGAGATTGCTCCACACATTGTATCCTAAAACACATGGCAGACTGGCAATAAGAATAATGATTCCATTTACCAGTGCCGCTTTGTTGCGGTTCCAGCCAAACATATCCATGCAGAAGGACATGATATTTTCAAATACGGCAATTACCGTAGAAAAGCTTGCAAATGTCATGAACAGGAAGAACAGTGCGCCCCAGATTCTGCCGCCACCCATATTTACAAAGACATTTGGCAGTGTCACAAAGATAAGGCTTGGTCCTACGCCTACTTCCACGCCATAGCTGAAGCATGCCGGAAAAATAATCAATCCTGCCATAATCGCCACAAAGGTATCCAGTGCACAGATACGTACTCCTTCTCCTGCCAGCGTATGGTCTTTTCCCATGTAACTTCCAAAAATCTCCATTGCTGCCACGCCAAGGCTCAAAGTAAAGAATGCCTGATTCATGGCAGAGGTTATTACATTTTTCAAACCGACTTCCCGGACACTGTCCATATTTGGCACCAGATAGAACTTTAATCCCTCGCCGGCTCCGGAAAGTGTCAGGCTGTGTACTGCAAGGACAATAATCAGTATCAGCAATGCACTCATCATAACTTTACTGATTTTTTCCAATCCGTTCTGCAAGCCGCGGCTGCATACAAAGAATCCCACCACAACCGTCAGTATCATCCAGAATGCCATCTGTTTGGGATCTGCTAAAAGATTGCTGAACACAGCTCCGGTCTGCTCGGCATCCATTCCCGGGGTAAATTCACCTTTTACAAACTTATAGAAATAAGTTACCATCCAGCCGGAAACCGTTGTATAATACATCATCAGCATATAACAGCCGAAAATTGCCACCCAGCCATGAATATGCCATTTACTATTTGGCTTCTCCAATGCCTTATATCCTAAAACTGCACTTTTTCTGCTGGCTCTTCCGACTGCTAATTCCATTGTCAGTACCGGAAGTCCCATGGCAATCAGGAATATCAGATAAAACAGTACAAAAATTCCTCCGCCATTCTGTCCTGCCACATACGGAAATCTCCACACATTTCCAATTCCGATTGCGCATCCTGCGCTTACTAGTATAAATCCCATACGGGACTTAAATGATTCACGACCCATAACTATAAATTTCTCCTTTTGTAGTTTTCTCCCTAGTATAACATGGAATCACCGGTTTTGATAACTACTTCTTTTTTACTATTTCTCTTCTTCAAAAAAAATAATTCCCGCTGCTGGATTTTGATTACTGTCGCTTTCAGTCTTTTTCTCTTTCTCATACTCCGACAGTGCCTTCAATGCCTGTCCCCCCATAAGATACAGCATTCCGATATTAAATATCGTCATCAGTCCGATTCCCACATCGCCTAAATCCCATACGAAGGTATAGGTTGCAATTCCGCCGATAAAAAGCATAATCAGTGCAACGACTTTATAAAGGGTCTGCCAGATCCATTTATCTCCAAATAAATATGCCACATTGCTTCTGGCATAAAACAATATTCCAAGAAATGTGGAAAAGCTGAACAGAAATAAGGTCAGTGCAATAAAGATAACTCCGAATCTGCCCAGATGATACTGCATGGTGGACTGCAGCAAATCCATACCAGCTTTTCCTGCAATTATCTTTTCCGGTGCAATAAGCATAATCATAGCGGTACAACTGCAAATGATAATCGTATCGATAAATACGCCCAATGCCTGTGTCAGTCCCGCACGTACCGGATTATCGCATTCCGCTGCTGCCGCTGCACAAGGTGCTGAACCGGAACCTGCTTCATTAGAAAACAGTCCTCTCTTAACTCCATTCATAAGCACTGCTCCAAATCCACCGGATACTACCTGCCGGATACCAAATGCCTCTTCAAAAATCCTGCCAAATACGCCCGGAATACTGCGGAAATTTACGATAATAATAAATAATGTAATAAAGAAATAACACACTGCCATAATCGGTACTATCATATCCAGTACTTTTACCGTTGCATTTTTCCGCAATACAATCACTGCCGCAACTGCCACCAGAACAATTGTTGTATACAAGGGTGGAATATGAAATGCATTTTCAAAAGAAGATACCACTGAATTACTGATTACCTGGCTGATTCCACACCAGCAAATCAGACCGGATATGGCAAATAACACTGCCACCAGCACATGTTTTTTCTTCTTTCCTGACTTTTCTTCAAAAAAATGATGGATATAATATGCCGGACCACCGCGGTAACCGCCATACAGCGGATCTTTTTCCTTATGCAGCTGTGCCAGAGTTGCTTCAATAAACGCTGTAGCAGAACCAATCAGCGCTGTAATCCACATCCAGAATACTGCTCCGGCTCCACCCGCCGACACTGCTGCAACTACACCTACCAGATTTCCCATTCCCACACGGGTTGCCGTGGACACAATCAGCGTCTGAAAAGTTGACAGACTGTCTTTATGCTCCTTCTTTGCTACCAGTGCCCGCACCATATCCGGGAACAGTCTTATCTGTAAAAACTTTGTCCGAATCGTAAAATAAATTCCTGTTGGAATTAACAAAATAATCAGCAGTGAAATGCCAAGACTTCCTCCCCCCGGAAGCGGAATTTTAATCCAGTCTCCCCATAAAAATGAATACACTTTTTCAATAATTGAAACTACCATTATAAAATACCTTTCTCTCTTCGTAATAACCCTATTGTGGTATTTTAACATTTAATTTCACATTTGGCTATCATAATGTGACAACTCTTTTTCTATCCAGGTCATAATCACATCCACCAGATAAGCCTGCTGCACCTGACTCAGTTCTTTCCCCGGCTGTATCTTATGCCACTTTCGAATGCACTCCCGGCAGCAGGTTGCCGTTGCATGCTGGGCAATAAAAACCGGATGCCCCCGCATGGGCGTCTGCTTTCCATCGTTTGGAATTACTGCCGATGCCTCCCTTTTGGCAATAAAATCCCTGGCATGCTCCCGGATTACATCCAGTCCTTTTTCCTTTATATATGCAATATCTTTTTGTTTTAAATGAAAGCTGCTTCTGAATTTAGAGGCTGATAAATGTTCAAAAAGCTGCCGGTACCATTCTTCTTTGGTCATATGGTGGGTCCTCTTTTCTAAACTATAGTTACATTTTACAACCAGACTGTTTTCGTTGCAATCTTCTCCCGAAACCGCACATCATGGTCTACCACCAACATAGTTGGCTGATATTTAAGAATCAGATTTTCAAGCTGCATTCTTGAAAAAACATCAATATAATTCAGCGGTTCATCCCAGATATACAAATGCGCCGGTTTCAAAAGGCTGGCTGCAATCACTACCTTTTTCTTCTGTCCTTCGGAATATTCTTCCAGCTTTTTGACAAATTGTTCCCGTCCGATATCAAGCTGCCGCAAAATACTGCAAAGCAGACTTTCCTCTAACTGGTGCTCCATGCAAAAAGAGTGCACGGTTCCTCTAAGATGCGAAGTGTCCTGATTGATATAAGAAATCTCTATTCCGGACGCAATTCTTAAATCTCCCTGTTCCAAAAAATTTTCTTTTTCTCCTAAAATTGCTTTTATCAGGCTGGTCTTTCCGCTTCCATTTTTTCCACTGATAAATAAACGGTCTCCGTTTCTGATTTCAAAGGTCTGGTTTTCAAACAGCATTTTATCGGCATCTTGATACCGCAAACCATACTGATATGCCGACACCAGTACTTCTTTATGATGTGTCAGGGGATTCAGTTTCAAATCAATGGGCTGTTCTAAATCCACCAGCAATCCCTCTTTTTCCGCAATCTCAGTCTGTATCCGCTGCTCCATCTGCTTTACTCTTGCCTGCATTTTCTTGGTTTTCGAACCGATATATGCCCGGGTGCTGATGCTCCGGTCATTTTCCTTTATGGGGTCAAAACCGATTTTGCTGTTCTCGCTCCTTTCCGACCAGTTGCGCACTCTCTTTGCTGCTTCGTTGAGCTTACTTATTTCCTTTTTATGCTTTTCATTTTCCGCTACTGCAAAATTGTCTTTCTTCTCTTTATTTTCCCACCAGGAGGAAAAGTTGCCCGCCTGCACCTCAATGGTACTGCGATTCAGCACCAGCACATGGTCTACGCAGGCATCCAGTAAATCCCTGTCATGGGAAACAAGGATAAAGCCCTTTTTCGATGCAAGATACTGTTTTACCATTTCCCGGCTCCCATCATCCAGATGATTGGTGGGTTCGTCTATCAGCAGGAAATCATTTCCTTGCGAAAACAGGATTGCCAACATAACTTTGGTCTGCTCTCCAAAGCTTAGTGTTTTCCATGGCCGATACATGATTTCTGCATCTGCCTGCAGCTTCGAAAGCTCCGCATAAACTCTCCACAATTCAAGATTTGCCTTGAATTCTTCTACAAATTCCGCCGCCGGAAATTCCCATTTTTCCTCTGAAATATCATATGGGAAATAATCAAAAACGGCATTCGAAGTAATAGAACCGGTATATTCATATTTTCCCATCAGTAAATTTAAAAACGTGGATTTTCCTTTTCCATTTCTTCCGATAAATCCAAGTTTCCAGTCCGTATCAATAGAGAAAGAAACATTTTCGAAAATATTATCAAAGCTTCCCTCATATGCAAATGTTAAATGATTTACTCTAATCTGTGACATATAGCCTCCTATCTGTCACCAAATAGTGGTTACGTTCTGTCACCAGCAGTTTCTTATAATATGCTAATTAAGTGCAACAAAAAAAGAGTGGTCATGAGAACATAATCCACTTTTGGCAACACGAAATAGCGGTACGATTACCGCAGTTAAAATCTTCATGCTCTCAAAAGTCAATTATTTTCTCATTGGACACTCTCCCTTCAAAATTAAATCTAGGGTTAGTATACGGCAGGGTGGGGTGATTGTCAATGGAGCATTTTTTAACCATGCCATAAATTTCTCAGTTGCTACTCTTCGACAGTTTCAGCTAAATAGATTCCCCACTCTTTTAACAATTCCGGTAAATCGTATACTGTTTTTCCATTTTTCTCTATCCTCTCCGATGAACCCGGATGTTCCAGTGAAAATGTATCCCAGGCTGTAATGAAATTTTCTGCTTCTCTAATATTATGTGGTTCATAAAAATCATTATATTTTTTTATATCCTGACTATATATAGAAACAACATTGTACTTCTCAACCATTATTTCATCATGTGATTCATGGCATCCAAAGCCAAATTGGCACATTCCATCTGCTAACAGCAAATCTTTTGTTCTTTCAAATAATATAAGTGCCGCATCAACACTACATCCATCAATATAATAAATGTCTTTATGAAGTGCTGTCACAATTCCCGAAGCTTTTGGTGACTCCTTTTCACCAGAAGCCGGCAATTCAAGAATAAAAAATAATGGTTCATCCTTAATTGCAATAAAATGCTGTATTACCTCTTCTAATTTGTCAACTCCCACATTTGCAACGATACTATTTTCTTCCATTTCATATCCTTCCGAAAGTTTCTCCGGAAATGGGACATGATATCCTTCTTTTAACTTTAACATAACTTTATCACCTGCATTTCTATATTTTCTTTGGCTCCCTCTCTCTCTTTACCGTTCCATCAATTGTCTGCTAATTTCTCTTACTGATCCAAGTTGTCTTTCAAACATGATATCCCATAAGTTTAAACACTTATCAGCGATCTGTTTATCTGTCATTCTACTAGAATTAGCGGTCTTATCATATAAAGAAATAATCAACTTTGAAAGCTCATTTTCTATGCCCCATTGTTTTCTCAACTCTTTAATCTCCATCTTTAAAACATTCTCGCAAAGCTGTATTATAATATCTGCATAATCAACGACAAAAACTGCACTTTCCTCCAAATAACGAACAAATGCCCTTACCAACCTTCTACTTACTTTAGTTTTCATAAATTCCTGCAAAAACACTTTATCACGCTCGGCATCAACATACTTATCATAAAACATTTTGGCTAATGGAAATTCTACATCTGCATCAACGTTCTTATAAGTAAGTATTATATTTTGGGCTTTATTTCGATAATCATTGACGTTCAAATAAATTACAGCCATATCTAATATAACCTTGATTTGCTCTTCACTTTTAGATTGAACAGCCATTATAGTTGCTTCAAATTCATTATGTCGTATATAAAATTCGCAGACAGCATATCCTCCTAACTCTACAAGTTGCTTATCTTCAGATTCAAAACATTTCTCGATAATGCGAATAACTCTTTCTTTATATTGGGGATATACGAGAAAGAACATATTTTTCGAATCACAAAAACTTGCCATTCGAATGTCTGACTCATACAAATGCAATATCTTTTCCGCAGCCCATTCTCTATCAATATTATAAGATGGCCATAAAGCATACAATGAAGCAAAACGCACTGCAGGATTTTCATCTTTCATCAATCCTTCAATAACATCTTTAAATCGTAAAAACGCTTCCTGATCTTCCCAGAGCAAATGTCCTATCACCATTGCTGCACTGCCTCTCGCACAGTTTAATGCATTGCTATGCAACATATTGCAACTCTTCATTTCTTTATCTTCTGAATTTGTTACCATTGGGTTATCTAATTCTGGATTGCAATGTCTCAAAGCAATATTCATTAATTGTTCCATTACCTCCGGTGACCAATTAACATTACTTATTTTTTCAACTATCTTACAAAAATACAAAGCCCTATAACTTTTCATGTCACACGGAAATTCAACCAATAACCTCTCTATAACTACAGAATCAACCTCATCCAACTTTTCCGATACTTCCACTCCTAAAAACAGCGAATCTACAAAAGCAGGCAACACTCGTTCCTTATTCTTTAAAACAAGTTCTATCATCTCCTGTGGATGTTGTTCTACCACCAATTGAAAATCACTTGCATAGGCTTCATAAGAACTTTCAATAAATCCGCCTTCTACTTCAATCCATCTACGACCATCTCGATTCTTCAACTTGTTGTTTGTAATAATTTGAAGCCACTGACCCCTACTAATATTTTTACCTGAAACAGGAGACTTTCTCCATCCCGCATGTCCATTCTTATTATAATAGCACAACGGTTCTTTATGAAAACGCCTATCTAGTATACGCAATAATTCTTTTGCTTTTTTGCTAATTCTCTCTTCTGGTAAATATCGTAATAATTCATACTGCAAATCTCCCCAAAAACTCCAATACACAGGTTGACATTCTTTTCGTTCATTCTGCTCAATTCTTCTTTTATACCATTCAGACGCCTTTGGAGAAATATATCGGCAAATTGCATTTTCTATCATTAATAATTCTTCTTTATCACAACTATTCCCATGAATTTTTAGAACCTCTTTTACAAGCCCTAATTCATCTTCTGCTCCACTCGTGTAATCAAAAATATTTTTGTCCATATCACTGCAGAGATAACGCATTATCCGATTACTATATTCAGGAGACACAACTGTCAATCCTGTTAGAATAATTTCATTAAACACATAATACCCCTGCCCCATATATGGTTCATAGCATTTCCAAAAATACTCTGGAGATTTGTAGCACAAAGCTATGGTCGCCTTTTTAACTAACTCCACACAAGTCCTTTCAATACTACTTTTATACATATGTACTCCTGACCAATCGCCATACTTTACTTCATACCCACACTCCTTTGGTATATATTGAAGCAATTCTTTAAGTATATATTCCCCGTTATCCACTAAAAAAGAATTATCTGAATCCACTAATTCTTCCTCGTAACGATATACATATCTCCCTTGACTTTTAATTTTATTTTTTAGCAAAAATGAAATAAGCCGTATCGTTCTCCCTTCAAATTGATTCATCATTGTTTTGACATCTATATAAATTTCTTTTGCGTACTTCGGATAATGTTCATAAAACATCATCCGAAGTTCAAACATTTCATCACTTTCCTGTGTTATATCATGAAGAAAACATCGCATAAACTGCTCATCATCACTTTTATCACTAAAAGCATGTCTTTCAATAAAAGAAATATCCTCAACATCTAAATTTGGTGCAATACTCGTCAACAAATTAAAAACAATACTTTTTTTCTCCTCCATCGAATACCATCGTTCTAAAACACCTTGATTTCTTAATATAGTTATATATTGCTTTCTCGTAAAAATAACATTATTCAGCAAATAATTTCCATAAATCTCATTTTCACAATTATCTATAATAAATTGAATAATATTATCATCTGGTTCTTGAATTTGTCCCAAAATCTCATAAAAAACATATTTGACATAATATCTTATGTTATCTGAAATTAACATTTCCTTACCAAATATGATGAAGTCTTCACTATTATATTCCAAAAGATTCTGCAAAAACATCTGTACCTGATATCGTCTTCCGGGCGTTTGTCTGCATTTTTCGCCTATAATATTTTCCAGCTTTTGCACCTGAAAATATTTTTCCATCATTCTTTGCGACATAAAATAATCTAAAATCGATTGATGCACAAAGCCCACCCTATCATTTTGAATCACAACAATTTCTGATGATATCAGATAATCTAATCCAGCTTCTTCAACATTCAGTATTTGTTTAGGAACATACAAACGTCCTGTTTTCTCCAAAACATCAACAATTCTTATTTTCGTTTCAGTAATAGTTCTTTGCTGTAATCCCATGGTTATACTTTTTCTACATATTTGCTCAAACCATTTATCTATCAAATGACTGGTAGTTAAACCATCCCCATAAATTTCTTTTTTTTCCAAATGTTGCCAGATATAAAGATTACTTGGTATTCTTAATAGTCTTTTTAATTTAAATGACAATTGTTCATAGTTTTTACCAATAATATCTTTTACAACATCTTCTTTAAAATCACCTACTTTAATTATTTTCCAAACCTTCTCTGAAGATTCCTTCTTTTTAAATAGAGATTTTATATTATTATCATTTTCAAGATCATATGTTCTGCAGACAAATATTATAATTATTTTTTTCTTTCTTTCATAATTTAAGTATTCTACCTGTCTAATTAACTCTAAACAAACTGCAAGTGCTTCGCTAGAATTTGCCTGTGTCCATCTTAAAGCATCTAATTGATCTAAAATAATTACTGCATTTTCATTTCTTGAAGTGCAGTGCAAAGAATGAGCAATTGAACTGGGAAGTCCTAACCCTTTTCCCCAAATCTCACAATTTTTATAAGGTATTCTCTGATCAAGTTTTATCGCAATATGTGGAATTTTCCTTTCTTCGCAATAATTTAGAATTGCTTCTGTACACCCACTTTTTCCAGAACCAGCACCTCCAGAAATAATAGTTGATTTTTCATTTTCAATAGATTTTATGCAATCATCAAATTCATCTCTATATATCAAAGTACCTTGCAATGCCCTGAAATTTTCCCTATACTCTTGATTAATCTCCTCAATTCTCGGTGCGATTCTTTTATCTCCCTCTTTTAGTCGAAGAATAATTTCCTGTTTTATAAAATAGTCGCTTAATAGGGATTGTGTAATTTCTTTTCCTAATATATTCTCTGCTGTAGCAAATGAAAGTAATGCATTGTAAACTAATTTTTGTTCACTGTTAAACAAATATTGTATATTCTGACTTATACGTTCCTCTAACTCGTATTCTGATATCTGCTTATAAAAAATTCTCTTCAAATAATCAATACTTTTTAAGACATCAACTTCTTTTTCACTATTCAAATCCATTTCCTTGCAAAAACTTTTGTAGAATTTTCGAAATTCTTTACTACTTTTCATGATTTGTATATCATAAAAATCTTCTGCATTACCACTAGTATTGCATGCTCGATTATGTAAATCAAACAAAAAGGAACACGTCATAGGACTAACTAATGACACTCTTCTATTGTTATCCCTATTTAACTGAGTCTTCCACGAAAAAAATATACCTTTCCCTTTTAAATCCGAAATATCCCAATACTCTTTACTTGCATTCCGTGCTTTACATTGTTGATGCTCTTTCTTTCCATCAAAAGTCGTTACTAATATATCAGTACCAACTTCATCTATACCAAGTGCTTCAACAATAACACTATAATTTGTTTCATTCAAAATTTTGAGAAGTTCATAAATTATACAGTTTATCTCATATCTATTCCCTTGTTTGTCTGCTCTTCCACCTTTTTCAAATGGCATAATTCCATCCCTCCCACAAAATTTTAAAGTTTCCTCTCACTAAAATTTATTTTAATAATTACGTTAAATCTGCTCTTCATATATTGCTTTTTTCTCTGCACAAATCATGTTCATATCATCTAGTTAACTTCTGTCGATATATGATGTCCTGATTTAAGTTTTGAAAGCACACACACAACTTCTATATGATACGTCCACGGGAACATATCCACCGGCTGGCACCGCTCCACCCGGTAGCCCTGGCTTGTAAGATACTTCAGGTCCCGCGCCTGAGTGACTGGATTACAGGAAATATAGACCACACGCTTTGGAGAAAGCTGTAGTAGTGAAGATAGGAAAGCCTCATCACTTCCGGCACGAGGCGGATCCATGAATACCACATCGGCAGTTTCGCCCTGTGCTGCCATCTTGACCATGAATTCTCCGGCGTCCTCATTGTAAAATGTGATATTTTTCATGTTATTGCGCTTCGCATTGGTCACGGCATCACGCACCGCATCACGGTTCACTTCCACGCCAATGACAGAGCCGGCTTTGCCTGCTGCTGCCATGCCAATGGTACCAATGCCGCAATACGCATCAATTACCTTTTCTTTTCCGGTCAGTCCGGCAAACTCAATGGCTTTGCCATAAAGGATTTCTGTCTGTACCGGATTCACCTGATAGAATGAGGATGGAGAAATGCGGAAACGAAGTCCGCACAGCTCGTCCTCGATAAATCCTTTTCCATAAATAGTAATATTCCGCTCCCCTAAGACAACGCTGGTGCGCCGGTCATTCACATTTACCACCACCGTTGTAACTTCCGGATGCTTTTCACGAAGTGCTTTTACAAAATTGTTTTTTGACGGCAGAATTGGGGATGCCAGCACCAGAACAACCATAACTTCGCCGGTACGGAAACCTCTTCTTACCAGAACATGGCGCAGCAATCCATACCCGCTGTCCTCGTCATATACTTTTATTTTAAAGGAGCGAAGCATTCCACGAATATCATAAATGATGCTGTCTGCAATCTTATCCTCAATCTGACATTCATCAATCTTTACCACTGAATGTGTTCCCTGCTGATATGCCCCGGAAATCACTGTTCCGTTTTTCAACCGCTGAAATGTAGCATTGACCTTGTTCCGATAATGAAATGGCTCCTGCATTCCGATAACCGGCTCCACTTTTCCAAAGCTGCCTAAAAGCTCTTTTACTTCCCGATGTTTCTTGTTGAGCTGCTTTTCATAATCCATTCCCTGATACTGGCAGCCGCCGCATTTTTTTGCAAGGTCACATTCTCCCGGTGGGCAGATGTGTTTTTCCGGACGTTCCGATTTTGAACCATGCTGCTTTTTTGCATTTTCCTTTTTTCTAAATTTATTGTTCTCTTCTGGCTTTCTCATTTCCTGTACCGTTCCTTATTTTTTCAAATACTATACTGTTTTTTAGTTTAACGCATTTAGCAGCCTTTTTCTATGGTTATTGCAGAAATATTTTCATAAATGAATTAAAATAAAATGCGAAATAATGGCACCTGCCGAGCCTGCTACTTGCAGCTTCTTACAAATACACAAAAACGCCGATACAGGCTGTACCGACGTTCCTTCAGCATTTCACACTATTTAATTTTTTCAGTCAAACTGCAATCATCTCTTTTTGTAAAGAAGTAATTCCGGATTTTCGCCATTTTCCTACCAGTGCATTTAATTTTTCAACCTTAGGAAGCCTGTCTATGTGAAGTTCATTTATTTCCTTTATTAGCTGTTGCTTAAACTCCTCAAACTCTCCATTGTCGCTAAGTTCATCATATTTTTTCCAATAATCTAACTTTGGGAGCATTTCTTTCATATATGCGCGCGCCTGCTCCTCTGTAAAATCATCGCTTACCATGTTTTTAACGCATATGTCGATTAATTCATCCATATTGTTATAGGTATATGTCCCGTCGGCTCATTCTGGGACATTCCTCTTTGTGTACGAAGTTCCTGAATAATATTTTTTGTCTCCATCGTTGCTACCTCCTTTATCCATATCATACCGGTAAATTCAGTTTCAGAAAAGCAACTTACTGTTGCTGTACGATAAGGCAACTAAAACTTTAGAGGCAAAATACACTATATAGTGGAACTGATTTTATTCCTTTTGCCATCCCAAAATTTCTTGTTGAAATCCGGATTGCATACGAAGGATTATATTTTTCCATATAAACCATCATGCTTTTGGCTTTTACATGGTTACCAGCCTTACACTCTACCGGAATAACGTGACTTTCTTTTTGTATCAGGAAATCCACTTCCGCCGTATTATCAGACTCCCAATAATGAAGATCATAACCATTTGTTTTCAAAGCAATTGCAACATAGTTTTCTGTCAGTATGCCACGAAAATGCTCTGTTTCCATGCTTTGTAATGCTTCCAACGTCATTCCTATTCTTGCAGACATAATACCCATATCACTGTAATATAATTTGAATGCACTTACATCCTGATATGCCGCAACCGGATAAAATCCCTGACTGCACTTCATGCATTTATTCACAATTCCAGCCCGAATCAGCCAATCAATTGCATCTCCATATTGAGATGCCCGTGCTCCTGATTTTATCAGCTTGTATTGAAATTTTTTTGCATCTTTTGCTAACTGTGCCGGCAGGGAATCATATGCTTCAAAAATACGCACGGTGTCCGTCTGATTTGCATATTTTATCATGTCTGCAATATAAGAATTTAACAGCATCTGACGAATTTCCGTCTGCTCCAATGGACTGTCTTTTGCAAGGTCTGCCTTTACTGCTGCCGGCATTCCTCCCACGATGCAATAATGATAAAATTCCTGCAAAGCTTCCTCGTGCAATATCTCATCTAACGGCTGATTATTTTCATAATGTTCCCGTATGGTATCCGAAAGCATCTGCTTTCCCTTAGCCCACAATACCTCTTCCAAATCCATCGGGTACATGGTAACCATCTGAACTTTTCCTACCGGAAATGAATATTTTTCACAGTTGACTGCTACACCCAGCAGACTTCCGGCAGCTATTACATGGTATTCCGGTGTCTCTTCTGAAAAATATTTTAAAGAAGTTAATGCTCTTTCACACATCTGTATCTCGTCAAAAATAATGAGCGTATTTTCCGGTACAATCTTTACCTGATAATATTTTTCTAATATGGCGATGATATAATCTGCATGAATATCTGTATCAAAATACTTCCCAATTCTTTCGTCCGTTTCAAAATTTACATAGACTGTATTTTTATAATATAATGCTCCAAATTCACGCATTTCAAACGTTTTTCCAACTTGTCTTGCACCATAAATAAGTAACGGCATTCTGCCTTTTTTCATATTTTTCCATTCATATAATTTAGCAGTTATTTTACGCTTCATATGTGTGCTCTCTCCCTTCTTCAAAATATCATCGTGTCTTTTAATGTATTATATTACATTTTTCCGTACAAATCAATGTGTTTTTACACACAAAAAAGTGGCAATCCACTTAGGACCTGCCACTTTCAAAAAATTTTACATCTCATCCACAACCTGGAACATAAAAAACTTCAAGTGTTATTTGAATAAATGCTTGATTTTACTGGGTTTTCTGGCACTCGATTTCTTATCTTACCACTCGCTTACCACTCATATTTTGGCTACATAAAATTCGCTATTCGTTCCATCTCATCCGTCAGCGTACTTTCTCGTACATGGCAATACAGATCCATCGTCATCTGCAAAGAATTATGACCTAATATTTTCTGTAATGTCTTAGGCTCCATTCCGTTTTCGATACAGTTCGTTGCAAAGGTATGACGCAATCCATGAGGTGTCAGATGTTCAAAAAACTGATCCGGATTCTCTCTGTTAATCCGGGCAACAATATAATTGATTGAATCTTTGACATTCGCCGCATTGATTGGATTATTTGTCTTAGACGTAAATACCAGATTTTCAAATCCTTCCCTGGGCGAAAAACGAGTATCAATATCTTTCCTGTAGGTCTGTTGATACACAAGTACATCATATACTTTCTTAATCATTGGAATCTTGCGAAATCCTGCCTGTGTCTTAGGCTGATGAAACTCATACTGTGCATTGTGTCCATCCCCCGGCAGATAAGCAAGGGTCTGTTTGACTGTGATAACACGATTATCAAAATCAATGCAATCCCATGTTAATCCAAGGATTTCACCAATACGCATCCCTGTACCGAGTGCCACTACAAAAATTGGATACATCATCCCACCTTGGGAGTTCTCCAGAAGAATCTCCATCTCTTCTCTTGATAAGATACGCTTTTCTGATTTCACTTTTCCATCAATGATAGGATTGATACCTATTGCCGGATTCTTAAGAAGAAGATCAGCTTCTACGGCACGATTCAGAATATCCACAATCAAAGCCTTACAGTCACTTCTTGATTTATCCGAACCCAATTCATTGAAAGCATCCTGTAATACGATCAGATTAAGGCTTGTCAATTTTCTCCATCCAAGACTTTCTCTTAACCGATTATATTGTATCTCATAAGTTCTTTTGGTAGTGGTACGACAATGCTTCTTGCATACAGTGATCCACTTATCATACCATTCATCCAACGTCATTTTTGTATCTATGACATTGATCTGCTTTTCATTCTCAAAGATTTTCTCTCTCTGTTTTCTTCCCACCTCTGTGATTGTTTTGCCATACACGCTTCTCTGTTTTCCAAAGCGATCAATATATCTCGCTTCGTAAGTGCCATTTGCTCTCTGATAGATGGCATTTCCCAGTTCTTTTCCTTTATTTGTCTTTCCCACTTGTTGTCCTCCAATAAAAAAACTCATGGGAAAAACGTGTATGTTCTATCTCCATAAGTTTAACGCATTTACTATTCTTTTTCCATGCCTTTTTAGATAATAGTTTTGCAACAAAAAAGCAGTAGATCTGCCACGACCTACCGCCTTTCAAGCATTTATTTAATAATTTGCTACACAACCACATTCCACCATATTTGCTACTATGATGCATCACACAATTCATCTAATAAATCTTTATATAATTCATATGACTCTGAATCTAACAATTTGTACTTATCATTGGTAAGTGTGATAATGTGTACTTGTTTATCTGGCTCAATATCTTTTTCATTAAATCCCAGTAATGATAAAATCAATTGTCCCGAATCGCATTTATTAGTAATATACTGTACTAATCCGTACTTTTTTTGATTGTCTGTTTCTACATTGTTTGGGCTATCAAACACCACTGGAAACTCTATAGCCTCTTTATTAAACATTTTTCTGAGTTCCAAAATAGTAATATACCATACTATTGTAGCTATATTCTTATTACTACCACTTGCATTTACGGAATTGGTAATCTTTTTAAAGCTATCTGGAGATAACTCATTTAAACCAAATTGTGTTCTCGCTGTCATCATATGCTCATAGTACTGCGCTTCTACCCGCTTCTTTTTTGTTCCATAAGCATTGATTTTTGTTCCTACAGCCTTTAGTTCTGCCTTAGCAGTTTCTATTGCATCAATCACTTCAATCTGCTCTGAAACAACCTCATCCCTTAATTCTGACAATCCTTTTTGTCTAAGGACATCATCTGTTTTCTCATTATTAATCTTTAGTTTTTTTTCGTATGCAGACATTTGTTCTAAGAGTTCTTTATACATTTTTTCTTCTTTTTCAATTTGCCTCTGATATTCAAGAAGAGAGATTTGCAAATCATTTTTTATCAAAATTGCATCTTCTATTAAATTATAATTTTTGCTTTTTAACTGAATAGTATCTGCCAATTCCGTTCTACATTCCGGGCATATATGCTTACGAAGTTTCTTTATTTTCTTTTCACTCTCCTTAGAAACATCCTCAATCTCCTTCAACATCTGCTCTGTTTCGTATAAGTGATTTCTCAAATCAATTAACTTCTTTTTGCTCTTACTCAACTTATCCAAAACCTCTGCATACTCTTTCTGATATATAGCAACATCTTTTCTCAATGCCTCATAACTAGAAGAAACCGATACTCCTGCAAGTTTTTTGTCAAGACCTTCAATCATTGCCTTAAATATTTCAAGCTGCGATTCACTCTGTGCTTTTTTCTCTTTTATCTCATCTCGACTATGTACTAGTTCGAAATATTCTTCGTTATATACACCTAAATGATAAAACAAAACATTTTCTCTAAAACCCACATACTGTCCTAAATTTTTAAATGCAGCATAATTATTTCCTTCGTAATGATCTTGATCTATATAAAATGGTAAATAATTGTATGCAGGAGGTGTCACTTCTAATTTTTCGCTTCTATTAGGCAGCTGTACTGCAAAATTGGTGTAACGCTTAAGTTTTTCTGACAATTCTCTGCTACTTACCGATGTAAATAATACTTCTTTATTCTCACTAAAAAATTTAAATAATTCTGCTGATCTATAAATATAATACCCTATACCATCTATATCAATTTTCAATACATATACTTTATCCTTGCCTTCCCAATTTTTTTCAAAACAACCTTCTGCTCCCATAGTATGATAAAGACTTCTCATTATTACAGATTTTCCTCTGTCCGTTCCATCTTCCTGACTGGAGGTAATGATATTTATTCCATCTGTAAATTCTACCTTCTTTGCCTTCTTTTCTGAAGGGGAAAAAATAAACAACTCTCTAAATATTAATCTCATTATCATATCCTCCTTCCACATATTTATGAATTACTATCATATAACATACTGTTTTTTCTGCATTACTATATTCAACCGGAAATTTATCATGATATGAATCGGTTAATATATCTATCGCCTCTTCAACATCTGATATTTCAGAATACTCCATCAATGTTTTTGCCATCATGATTTCCATATTTTGAAGAACCCGTGAACGAGCCATCTTAGGTAATAAAGAATTTAAGGCATCCTTATAACTTTTTTTCTCATGAATTCCTTTAATTTGATTAATATAATCTCTCGTTTGATTGATTCCTGTTTTTTCATTCGATAAATGTGCATCTAACATCCTGTCAAACTCATTACGAGAAATACCCTTAAATTTTTTGATTTGTTCATAATCATTTGCATCAAATTCATAACAAGCTTTTTCAGATACCGCATCGAACACCAACCGATATAAAGCATTAGGATTTACCGGCTCACTTCCTTTAACTTTTTCAAAAGTTGCCATAAGCTGTCCTTTAATTTCATTCTCAGGCTGTAATAAATTCATTGGCGTATAAAGATAATATGAGTTAGATAAATCCACATCCTTTGTTCCTAACTCTTTTTTTATAGCTTCTATAATTACTGATTTATTGCTCTGACTCAAACTGTCAAGGCAATTTTCTCCCGGCTCACTAGAAAGTGCTTTAAATGGAGCATTACAAACAAGTACTGTTTTTACTGGAACAGTACTTATTGTATTTAACACAAACAGTTTTCCTAAAATAGACCCCTGCTCTCCCTCTTTTACCTTCACTAAACTTTTAGCCGTATATTTAGGTTGGCTCTCTTTGTGCGTCTTTATCTGGTAAAATTCAAACCCATTATCCAAATGTACTTCAATATCACACACTAAATCAAAAACAATTGTAAAATCATTTGCAGATTCCATAAGTTCAAGCATCCTGCTAATGCCCCACAATAGTTCTAATCGAAATCTATTTTTTGATCTGCTACCAGACAAATCACATGGTAATCCCATATAATATTCTATCTGATTCAAGAAATCACCTCCTTATGAAGCATCATTCACAAATAAGATAAGTTTATTATACATTCTCTCCTCAAATAAAAATAGTGCTTTTTATTTTCAATTCCCTAAAATATGTTAAACCCTGTACGTTCTCATATAAATCAAATAAACAGTTGTTTTAACAGCCACTGATCCACTTTCCCCCTGTGAGCGTACAGCCGATTCCCTATCCTCACAGTAAAACCATTCCCCGGATCATGAAGCAATTCCCGGGCTTTTGTCTCTCCAATGCCCAGATAATCACAAAATTCCTTTATATTCAGTAATGCTGGTATAATTTCCTTTTCTTTTACTCTGTTCTTCAATTCTTCCTTCACCGTCTGTTTGAGAATGCCCTGCAACAAAATACTGCAACAAGGCTCATCAAACTTTCCTTATCAAAATTATATGTTGTTTTCCTACTAATATTTTTTAGATATTTATTGTTGTTTCTGTTGTTAAAGTACAGAAAAGCCAGATAAATCAGAGCTTGTACCGGGCAACATTCCCGCAACACACTATGCACACGGCCTACAACAAAAGCCTACTTGAAGGGCAGTTCCTCTTGATTTTCTACACTAATAAATTCATCAAATAATTTTTCCTGTGTAATACCTCCGCTGTTGTCCGGCTTTGTTACAGAAATATCCCGTTCCCATCCACGCTGACGACCATACCCGGCAAATGTTCTTGGATTGGAAAAATATTTCCACCCAACAATACTCTGATTCATGATGTCGCATATTTCACGAAGTTCCCAATGCTGTGGATCGTTATATGGATGATCTAAAGCCTCTTTATACAATAACTTAGAGCAAACCGTATTTCCATTATATGCATCCAAAAATGCCTGTATCATTCCAGCTTTGGTATCTTCCGGCATGAAATTTTGCTGCCTGTCCTTGAGCATTTTCTGAATGTCCGATGGCAGTTTCAATTCCCATTGTCCCCTACGATAGATTTCCATTGCCTCTGCCCATACCTGTTTGATATAGGCTCTTGATTCAGCCTCATCAGCCAGAATATGTACCTCAGCTTCTTCCGTCTTGACAAGAACCGGTAAAAATCGTCTGTTTCCAGATCTGTCCAAAGGCAGAAAATCCATTGTATTAGAAGTACCACCAAACACACATTGCCGTAACCTGTCTGACGCAAACTTATCATACCTGATACGATAATTTTCCTTCTGTCTGCTCAGGAATGACTTTATTTCTTCAATGCTTTTTGCATTTGCAGTTGCAATCATTTCTGACATCTCAATAATCCAATATCCCTGTAATTTTTCAAAGACACTGTCATCATCCAATTTGCGGAGATCATCTGAAAACCAATCATCCTTAATCGCCAGAAATCGAAAAAAGGTACTTTTCCCAGCACCTTGTCCACCTACCAGGCAAAGCATAACATCAAATTTGCATCCCGGATGAAATGCCCGGTGAATAGAACCCAGCAAAAATAATTTGAATATCTCATAATTGAACTCATCAATGTCGGCTCCCAGAAAATGATGCAGACAATATCGGATGCGTTTCTTTCCATCCCACACAAGTTCCTTGAGATATTCCCTGACCGGATGAAATGAATTTTCATGTGCCGCCAGTGTAACGGCATCTTCGATTTTCTTCTCACAGGTAAGTCCATAGTTACTTTCCATATATAAACGGATATATGCAAGATCCGTGTCGTTCAATGCACTTCCTTCCGGGCGCTGATACCATAATGGCTTCACGATATATGTTTTTACCGCCAGAAGATTATAAGCAAGTGCTCCTGTCAGATATGGATCATTCTGAAGCACGATCAGACAATTTCCAATCGTGCTTTTCACAGCTCCCTTTTCTGTCCGAAGCAGCATTTCCTTAACCTCGTTCACGCTCATGGGCTCTCTGTTTTCTTTCAGAGCCTCCTGTAATGCATTTCTCTCTGCGGTTGTTAAATTCTCTAATTCGTTCATGAATACTTTTTACCTTTCTTCCCTGATTTTGCACTAAAAAAGCTCTGTCACGAACATCGCCATTTAACAGGGTATCCAGCAGATACTCCGTCTGGTCAATGTTGTCCAGAGCTTCGCAGAAGAGTGGATGCCATTCCTCATCCATACTCTTAGGTGCATATTTAATTTTCCATTCTTTTAATAGATGCAGATAATCCGACAAACCTTTAAAACAATAATCCTGTGCCTCACGAAATTCCTGTTCCAAAGTTTTCTTTGGTTTTAACGGCTTTTGCGGAGGCTTGTACTTTTCAGATTTATATTCCAAGCCAAAATCATCTGCTATTTTCATGGCAGCGTCTTTGGATGTCATACCAAAGTACTTACCAACAAAATCAATTGCATCTCCTTTTTCCCCACATCCAAAGCAATAGTATCTTTTATCCAGTTTCATACTGGGATGCTTATCATCATGGAACGGACAACAAGCCATCCCATTTCGACCGATTTTCATACCATAATATTCTGCCACCTGTCTGGCGGTAACATTATCTTTAACAACACGGAATACATCCATCAACGCACCTCTCTTTCCGATTGCTTTTTCTGATTGTGATCGTCATTTTTCTGATCAGCCTTTTTTTTCATCTCAGCCAATCTCATTTTTATTGAGGAGCGTGCCACAGAAGCAATTTCTTTCTCATTTTTCTGCTTAATTGACGGAGATAACAGCTTCTGTGAAATGGCAACCGTGATTTCCTTTGATTTTTTCGAAATCAGATCAACCAGACGATTCAATATATTTTTTGAGAAATTCTTCTGACCTGATGATAAAGATGAGTTTTTGCCGGTCAGCCTGTCCCTCATATTTTCTATGGTCGAAATATCTTCAAGAGTTGTTTCCGTCCTCACAGTATCTGTAACCACCTCACAAGCCCGTTCATATGCCTTCTCAGCCACTTCCTGTGCCAGAATATCAATATCATTCAGTTTTAATGTAAGTTCCTCTAATTTATTCTTTTGACTCTCGATTTCCTTTTCTTGTCTGGCTATAATAAAATCATTTTTCTCCAAGTGTTTTTTTCCTGTCAATGGATCTTTCTCAATTATCACACCATATTTTTCTGCAATTTCAATATACAGACGCCTGACTTCTTCATCAAAACTTACTTTGCAATTATTGGTCTTATTTTTCTTTTTATCCGGTTTTGGAGGATGAAAGCCCATTGCTTCACATGCTTTCTCCTGCTTGGGGAAGTTCATGCCATAACCATCATCTGCAAAGAAAACATGACGTTCATGAATATGGGGTGTTGCTTCATCCATATGCAAAGCCCAATCAAGAATCTGCATATGTGATCCATATTTCTCCTGTATCACCTCAAACAATTCCGCTGCCACCTTAACAAAAACTGCCGGATCTTCATATCCATCTTTGGTTCCAAGCTGATAAATCGTCTCTTCGGGACAGGTGCGTGAATCCTCCATGATCTGCCTGACATTTCTTATTCTTTCCGTATGTCTGGACTTCTCATGCCTCTCATTTTGTGCATCTATGGAATCTCCGAATTGTTTGTGATAATAAAGGTATTCAACTTCATCAAATAAATATTTTCTTTCCGGTCGGACTCCATTTTCATCCACAAGGTTATATCCTTGCAGATAGTCCCAGTAAACATTCCATTTGCTCCTGTCAGCATCAACATGCCCTGCATTTTCAAGATTAAATGACCGGTCATTATGACCTGCCTTGAATACACCATTACTGTCTTTGCGACCATTTGTCCTAGTTGCTCTCACTTTTTTCTTTTCCATCTCAATTTTCTCCTTTTCCGGGCATAAAAAAAGGAACCGATTTTCTCGATTCCTTTTTTCAGCCCTTGCTGATTTCTTCACAAATTCAATTTTTCTTTTCGTAGCAAAGCTACGATATCTGAGCGAAGCGTGACAGATAATAACCCAATACGATGTGTCACAACACATCTATGGGCCCGCTGGGTCTTCGCTCCGCTCCGGTCGGTTCAGAGCAATGGTCCACCGGACCATTTGAACCCCTGGACGGACTAGGGTGCTTCGCACCTTTTTTCATTCAAAAATAATTATTGAATCATCCCTATAAACTGTTAAGGAAACAATCGGAGTTGGTGTAAACGAAAAAGCAGCCTTGA
>NZ_QUFO01000019.1:0-7662 GCF_003478915.1 Roseburia sp. AF25-13LB | reverse complement strand
AAGTAGTAAATAACGTAAAAAGACCGCAGCAGTTGGGAAATGTTGGAGAGAGTGGTATAGATACAAGTTGGTATAAACCAGATGGTTCAATCAATTATCCGCCAAATAATGGTGCTGTGCCAGGAACAGAAGTTAATATAACTTTAAAACCAGGAACTACACTGGGAAGGTATGGAAATATTGGAGAAAAGAGTAATTTTGTCACACAAACAGGAGCAGATGCCAGTAAATTAGCGTTGCCACCGAATACCAATCCTGCTATTTATCAAGAATTTGAAGTAATAAAAGAGATACCAGGAACGATACAAGCAGAGATTGCACCGTGGGGTGGTTCGGCAGGCGGTGGTTTACAATATGAACTTCCAAAACCAATATTACAATTGATTAAAGAAGGATATATTGTACCCAAGTAAGGAAGAGGTGTAAGATGTTATCGACAGAAGAATTAAAAAATTATGTATATAATGAAATTCAAACGCGGTTAGGAAAGGTTTCTTGTGGAAATTTGTTCTTTGCTGAAGGAACAGATAATAGTGTAGAAGGAACATATATATTTAATAAGAACAATGAATATCATATTCTTTTTACTGAAAAAGGAAAAATAAGAAGTGATATTGTTACAGATGAAAAGAGAGAAGTTTTATGGAATGCAGTAGAGATAATTTCTACTAATATTATAATAAATTTTGCAATATGCAATAGAGAAAAGGGAAAGGATTTTCGCAGAGCTCTTTTTGCAAAAGAAAAAGAAATTTTTTCGTTGTTTGGACATGATTTTCAGAAAAGAAAAGATGAAGAAATAGAAGAAATTCTTAAAAAAAATCCATATAACGATATTTAATTTGTAACTATCTCAAAGCTTTTTTGGGCGTGATGGAATTTACCGTTGCACAGGAATTTTTAATTTCAAGTCAGCGGTAAAATTTTAGGTGGTAAAAATCATTGCTTTGGAGAAACCTTGATTCAAGGGAGAAAAAGCAACACCAACTATATATGAAGGCGAGATTATATTATATAGATTGGTGAAAAAATGGCGGATTTTGGAGTTTAGAACCAACGCCTGCAACTGAATATTAATAGAGAGGATAAAGGTAAGTGGAAATATTTAATGTTCGAGAAATATATAAGGGATATAGTTATCCTAAAGAGTTTCTTAAAATTGTAGATTTAAATTTAGTGGATTTAGATTTATGGTATTTAATGACTAAGGAACAGGTAGAAATTAGAATTATAGGTTTAAAAAATAGATATCCTGAAAGACAACTAGTACCTTTTGCCAGAAGGGATGATGGTGATGATATAGCCTGCTTTGAAATCGGAAAAGGTAATAAAGTACAGATTGTTCATGATTTTGCTAGTGCAGGATATGAGCAAAGAAAAGAATATGATTGCTTTTGGGATTGGTTTAAGGATGCCGTTGAAGAAATGATAAAAGAGGATGAAAGTAATGGATAAATTAACAGAATTAAGCAAAGAAATATCTTATGCACTTCGTCATGCTCCATGGGAATATGAATTAGAAATGGATGAAGAAGGTTGGGTGCCAGTGGAGCAATTATTGGATGCTTTGCATAAGGAAGAGAAGTGGAGAAATATATCTGAAAACGATTTGGTTATAATGATTCAAAAATCAGAAAAGAAAAGACATGAGATTTTTAGTGGAAAAATAAAAGCTCATTATGGACATTCTATTCCAATTAAAATTGCAAAAGAGGAAAAAGTACCACCAGAAGTATTGTACCATGGAACAGCTAGAAGATTTTTAAATTCTATTAGAGAAAAGGGGTTGTTACCTAATGGAAGGCAATATGTTCATTTGTCACAGGATGTTGAAACTGCCCATAGTGTCGGTATGAGACATGATATGAAACCTTGTATCTTGAAAATTGATGCTAAACAGGCATGGAAAGAAGGCATAATATTTTATTATGGAAATGAAAAAGTTTGGTTGGCTGATGAAATACCAAGTAAATATATAATGGAGATGTAATGCTTTGAGCCAGTAGACGTAAAAAATCTACTGGCTTTTTTCTTCGTATAAGAACATCCGAAATCACAACCGAATATTTTTTCTTTAAAATTTAGGACGCATTGTTTTTATGGCACTTGGTGCTATGGAGATAATGCGTTTTTTCTATGTTAATTTTCAAATTCTTTTCCAGACTGCTGATATCAGTCTACTTCTTTCGAATATCGTGCTCAGAGTCTGCCTTTTGGTCATCTCACAAAGAGAAAGTGCTTATGGAACGCTCAATGAGGCAGAGTTGGAAGTAGTAAATAATGTAAAAAGACCGCAGCAGTTGGAAAATGTAGGGGAGAGTGGTACTGATTCTGTAGATATAGAATTGAAATATAAAGATGGTTGGACTGCAGCACAAAAGGCAGAGGCAGATGCAAAAGTAAAGGCACTTTCAGATGCCACGACAGTAAAAACACCTGCCAATAGAGGAGGAACATCGGCGTCCTCAAGGTATAAATCAGCGTATGGTAAATCATCTGTACCAAGTGGATATGATGTAGACCATACTATTGATTTGCAATTGGGAGGAGCAGATGATATATTGAATATGAATCCATTAGATATGAGTGTTAATAGAAGTTTAGGTGTGCAAATAAAAAATACTATTAAAGATTATCCAGATGGAACGGTATTCGGACAATTTACGATAAAGTAAGGAGAATGATATGATTAGAGATTTCTTGTTGTTTTTTAATGAGAACATCGTGATTGAGTACTCAGAAGATTTGTATAATGATTTTATCATGCAATTAGGTGGAAAAAGATTTGGACAAGGGCTGTTTAATTCATTTTCAAAGGATAATGTAAAGAAATGGACAGAAATTGTCAGTGAAGCATATCCAGAATTCCAGAATTTGTTTAAAATTTTTGGTTATGATTGGCTTGGACGTTGTTTTGGAATTGATTTAAGGAAAAGTACATATGGAAATATTTTGATGTTTGAAATAGGAACTAATGATGTATTAGAAATTCCTTGTACATTTGACAAATTTCTTAATGAGGAAATTCCATTATATGCTGATGCATGTTTAGCGAAATCATTTTTTGATGAATGGATGAATAACTTTGGTAAGTCGATTGTTTATGGAAGATGTGCTGGTTATAAAGTTCCGTTGTTTCTAGGAGGAGAAGATAGCGTAAATAATCTTGAGGATAGTGATATGGAAGTGTATTGGAGCGTACTAACGCAAGTAAAAAGTAGATTATAATTTTTAGTTATGTATCTACTTAAGGACATCTGAAATCAAAACTGAACATTGTATTTTTAGACTTAAAATGCCTTGTTTTCATAGCACTGGTGCTGTGGAGATGATGTGTTTTTGCATTGAATAGCGGTATTTATATTATAAAAATCGGTCAAAAAAGCGGTAATTTAATTGGACATTTTCATCTTTTTTGCGGTAATTGAAAGGGTTGTAGTTCTGTGTATCCTAATCATTTTATCCAGACCAAAATGTCGGACAAAGTTTTCGTACAATGTAGGAAAGCCTTACAGTATCATTATTTCCGTTGATAAAGAAAAATATGCTTTCCGCAGAACTGATGTTTTGATAAAGCTGGGAAATCTCATATTCGATAGATTTGAGAAAAATGTATTAAAAATTGCCCTTCAATTTCGTTACGAGGTTTCCAGCAAAAAAATCCATTTATCTGTATCCATATCATGAACTATAGGCTTCATTGAGTTTGTTTTCCGTAACTGTCAGATGCTCAATGAAATCCGTAAGAATACCAGTATTTTCAAGATTTAATTCGTAATTAAGTTTCACTTTCAGATGATTTATGAGCATTAGAGAAATAAAAACGCATAGGTCTCATAAACACAGACAATTACAAATAATACTGACAGTAGTTTCTATTACTGATAATAAAAACCAAATACTTTTAAGTATAATAAGTATTCCTGCATTCATACTGGTAGTAAGAAGGAAATCTTCCAGATACTTTCCCATAAGTGAAGTACCGTAGCCATAATCGGATAATCACTGCTTTTCACTGGTACGATATAATGGTTATAAGTTTGTTGATGAAGGGGGAATTTGGCATGCGGTTAGATAGTAGTTTTTATAATAAATATGTTGAGCTGTTTGACTCATATATGTGTAAAATATTTGGTACAGATATCGAAAAAACAGAAGCAATATGCAGTTTTGAAAACAGAGGTTTTTTTAGATTAGAATACAAGTATTATCCTCATAATTATAGAATTGTGATAGAAAATGATATAACACTATTTGATATATCAATTTTTGATGATGAACAAGCATCTAATTCTTTGCAGCGAATTTGTAAATTTAAAAATCATCTGAGTACAGAATGTATTGAAGAAGCAATTAATTTGCTAAAGTCTGTTTTGTTAAAAAATGAATTTAATTTTTATTTTCATAAAGATGGTAAGTTATACAGGAAGAATGCTGAGGGTATAAAAAGAGTCAAAGACATAAGGGAGTTATTAAATGGAGGAGAAAAGAGTGGTAAGTAAATATTTGGAATATAGAGAAAATGTACTGAAGTATACAAATACTGATATGAATTTGAAATTAGAAAATGATGAGCAGGTTTATATTGCTGTTTTTGATATTCCGACAGAAAGTGGTATTTTATATGGACATACAAAACTTTGGCATTAGTTTTTTGATTAAATATACACATATATCTGGGGGAATGGTGATGCAATTGTTGGATTAGAAAAAAATAGAGATATAATGAATGCTATGCAATCTTTGTTTATTAGTTCTTCGCAAGTTTTAAAGAGTATGCAATTAGTGGATGATTATTCATATTATGAAAGTTCTAATGTCAGAGCCTATTTGAAAACTAGAAGAGGGGTATATTTTCAAGAACTAACAAATAAATCTCGGGAAGAGAGATTTTTAAATATGTTAATGGAAAATGTGCTTATTACGATTTCCAAAAAGATGTATTGATTGCAGACCCTAGACCAGGTGGTGGAGTTCAATATTTATTTAATCAATTTGATACAGATTGGATAACAGAGATTAGAAGTTTTTCAAATTAAAGGAGATTGCTATTATGGATAAAAGACAAGAATTATTAAAAAAATTGGAACTATTAGTACAAGAAATTGATAAAGCCAAGGAAATAGTAGATGATGAAAAAAGTCAATACTTAAATAATTATGAAAATAGAATTGAAGTCGTAATAAAAAAATTACGGGATGGTACATTACCTGCTTCTAAAGGTGGACTTATTGGTACAATGAGAGGGATTTCAGAATATGACAGTTTGGCAACTATAAAAGCGTTGTACGATGCGGCATCTGATGTGGATTTGTTTTATAGCAAAGAATGTCAAAAATGGTAATATATTATTTTAATTATGTCTCCACATAAGGACAACCACCACAAAAATCTTCGGTCTTTAAATTAATCGGAATGGCTTTCGCCGAAGGTGATGTAATCCATGTAGATTAATTTGAAGACCCTAGGGCGAAATTTGACATCTGAAATCAAAACTGTACATTGTATTTTTAGACTTAAAATGCATTGTTTTCATAGCGCTTGGTGCTGTGGAGATGATGTGTTTTTGCATTGAATAGCGGTATTTATATTATAAAAATCGGTCAAAAAAGCGGTAATTTAATTGGACATTTTCATCTTTTTTGCGGTAATTGTAAGGGGTTGTAGTTCTGCGTAGCTATGTGGACAAGAGAATGACAGAAGCTACCAACAGTCCACTGGCAGGCTTCTTAACAGGTTCGCTGACTGGAATGCTCAATGAGATAGATGCCATGGCAAATGTAAGTGGATTACACGGTTCTTTTGCAGAAGGAATGTCAAAAGAAGATGCCCAGAAATACCTTGATTTTCTTGAGAATGGAAGCAAGGAAGGGCTGACAGAGGCAGAAATAAAAGGAATCGGAAAGGTAGACGAAACACTTGCATTAAAGAAAGTAACCCCGGAGGAGCTGTTGGAACTTAGAAAACAGCAACTGGGGAATGTGGGGGAGAGTGGTCTAAACTCTGTAAAAGACATTATAAAAGGAGTAGAGAATGGAGATGTTACATTAAGCAATAATATTCAAAAAGGTAATTATGGTGAGATGAAGATGGATACATATTTCGAAAGTCAGGGATATGAGAGAATAAATCTCGACAGAGTAACCGATTTAAATACACCAACTCATCAAGGAATTGATGGAGTGTATTATAATCCAGATGATTATCCACAATATATAATTGGTGAAGCAAAGTATGGTAGTTCAAGGTTGTCGACACTTGCGGATGGAACACCACAGATGAGTGATAAATGGATAATTGATAGATTGGAAAATGCTGTTGGTGAGGAAGTTGCCAATGACATTAAAATGGAAATGATTTTAAATCCAGATAATGTAGGCTCTTCATTGGTGCAAGTCTTGCCAGATGGTGGTATTGATATAACAAAATTAATTGATGGAATCAAGCAATAGGAGAGTAGAAAAAAATGAGAGATAGAATAAAAGATGAACATTATTTTAATTTGTTAATTCAAAAAGAAAAAGAAAGTATAAAAATGTTTGAAGATGCCGTAAAAAAAACAACTCTTGAAAAGGGAGAATCAGATAGAGGTACCCGTAATGGATATAATATTTTGATTAATTCTTATGAAAAGGAAATAAATCTACTATATTCTTTAGGAGAAGATCTGGCAATAATTGAAGAAGTTTATAAAAAGTTATTGTTTTATTATAGTAAGATGTGGAATAGAAAATATGGTTATATTGAGTTGATAAAAGTGCTTTCATTGGCGGTGCTGTTCAAAGTTGATAAGAGTGATATATTTGAATTAGAGAAAAAAATTATATCAGAAAGGTTTGATGACTATTTGGTAAATTTTTGGATTAAAAAAATTGATTCGACATGGGAAAGAAAAGAGGAAACATTTGAATTTAAAGTGTATGATTGTTTAAAACAAATTTTAGAAAAAGATAGAGAGATGGCTTGTGAAGAGTTGAAAGAGTATTTATTGGAGAACTGGTATGAAATACATAGAGAATGCGCTTGGTATGATAGTCATAAATCAAACCAAAAAGTGTATTATGGATACTGGAGCTTTGAAGCAGGTGCCATTGCAAAGATACTAAATTTGGATGATAGTAGTTTAAAGGATGTACCATATTATCCATATGATTTAGTTCACTATAAAAAATAAACTTTATTGTGGTTATATTTTCGAGTTCCAAACAACCTAAAAACGCTTATGTCTATTAATTAACTATTAGGGCTGTTGCGATATTGTGAAAAAGTTGAGGAATATTTTGTTGATTTAATGGTGAGAAAATGAAAATCACAGGTAGTATGAATTATGTTAAGTTTGATTTAGAAAATGGGTATGTTATAAAAGCGGAAGGAGAAATGCTTGTAGGGAGAAAGTTTGTGGCGTATATGGACACTATGAAAACATGGGAGCCACCACATGAGAAAATTAGTAAAGAACAGATGGAAAGAATCATTCAAGAAGTACAGAAAAGTATGAATGAAAATACGGTGCAGATTATTTTTGAATAAAACCAGTTATGTTTCTGACTAATAGTATTTATTATGGTTATACTTTCGGACTTCCAACAACCTACAACTCATGCATGTTTATTAATTAATCATCATGGCTGTTGTGAAGCAATTAAGAATCCATGATGTTAA